>JAPLEB010000105.1 GCA_026391555.1 Bacteroidia bacterium
ATGAGTTGGCTTACCCTCTCTTAATGCATTGTAAGGTCTTATGAACTGATGGAATGCAATGTTCTTCCACCTCTTATCCGGATTATCCAGCAAAGGCTGAAGGCTGATACCGGA
The DNA here is from genome assembly GCA_026391555.1 of Bacteroidia bacterium. Classification (GTDB taxonomy): domain Bacteria; phylum Bacteroidota; class Bacteroidia; order Bacteroidales; family VadinHA17; genus LD21. Next base: position 115 of record JAPLEB010000105.1, read on the forward strand.
CAATTTGCCCTGCGGGGTCAGATCACAAAGGTCAATAAGAGTTGGATAAACATCCAGGGATTCCACAATAGTATTACATTTCTCACCATTGCCTTTCATCCCGGGAGCAGCAATAATGAGGGGTATACGCGCATCAAGTTCAAAGTTGGTCGATTTACACCATGTATCCTGTTCACCGAGGTGGTAGCCGTTGTCTCCCCATAGAATTATTATGGTATTTTCCCTCAATCCAAGTTTATCCAGCATATCCATGACCCTTCCAACCTGTGCGTCCATGTAACTTATGCAGGCGTAATAGCCATGCCAAAGTTCCTGCTCTTTTTCAGGTGTTAGTGGTCCTGATTTGGGAATGTCACGAAACCCTCTGAGTTCCTCCCAGTTATGAAAGGCCAGATCAGGACTTCCTGCCGGGCGTTCTCGATCTGAAATCACAAATTCAGTGTCCTTGTATATATCCCAGTATCTTTTGGGAACAACAAATGGAGCATGGGGTTTGGTAAAGCCAACGGCTATGAAGAACGGTTTGTTCCCGACTTTGGTTTCCTCAAGGTACTTTATAGCCGTATTGGCGATCACTCCGTCAGGATAAGCTGTATCAGCCACATCGGCTGCTTCGGCAACATTTTGCTTTCCGGTTCCGACATGGTTTTCAGGTAACAAATAACCTCGTACTTCATAAGGTGGGACCGGTCTTGTCCAGGAGGGGTTATCAATTATAAAGGGCGTTGAATGATATACTTTCCCGGTACCCAGAGTCAGATATCCGTTGTTCTTAAACAACTGAGGAAGGGTAGTAACAAATGGCACTTTATCTCTGAAATGGGTTTCAAGGTCTGTCACCCCGGCCTCATCGGGACGAAGGCCGGTCAGAAGAGAAGTCCTCGAAGGATTGCACACGGCTTGCTGGCAATAGGCTTTAGTAAATAGCAGGCCTGTTTGAGACAATCGGTCAATATTGGGCGTAACAGCACTGTTATCATCATAACAACCCAGATTAGGCCTCAGATCATCCACAAAGAAAAATAAAACATTGAGGGTCTTATCATCTTTGATTTTTTTACTCTCCCCGGCAAATACCTTCTCATTGCCACCTGACGACAGGATGACAGAACTGAGAGAAAGGGACAACAAAATTGAAGATGCTTTTATTGTGATCATAACCAATATATTAAAAACACAAGAATGCCTTACATATTGCCAATCCTAATACTTGCCATTCCTGTAGTCAATAACCATCCGGGCCAGTTTGGATTCAACTTTTGCATATTTCGGTTGCCCGGTCAGATTTTCCTTCTCAATGGTATTGCCTTTGAGGTGATACAACTCTTTCTCAACGACTTCTCCTGTTGCCAGATCCCACCAATATGTGCATCTCCAATCATCAGTCCTGACAGAATAACCCATATGTGTGGGCGGGAACTTCCTGATAGCTTTATATGGTCTGGTAAACTGGTTAAATGCCACATTATTCCATTTCTTTTCAGGATTCATCAGCAGAGGAACAAGTGATGTCCCTGAGAGTTTTCCTTGGGGTGTCAGCCTGGCAAGGTTGGCAAGGGTAGGATAGACATCAACAAATTCTACTATTGCATCAGATTTACTTCCGTTGCCTTTCATCCCGGGAGCAGCGATGATGAGAGGTGCCCGCGCATCCAGCTCAAAATTGTTTGACTTGCACCACAGGTCCTGCTCACCCAGGTGATAACCATGATCACCCCAGAATACTATTATGGTGTTCTCTCTGAGGCCAAGGCTGTCAAGAGCATTTAACACCTTTCCCACCTGAGCATCTATATAACTTATACATGCATAATAGCCATGAATAATTTGTTGTTCTTTATCAGGTGGTATTAGCCCTTCATCGGGGATATCCTTATAGCCGCGTATCTCTTCATTGTTATGGAATGCAAGGGCAGGACTGCCAATCGGTCTCTCTCTATCAGTTATCTGATAGGTCTTATCCTTGTAAATATCCCAGTATTTCTTGGGTGCCACATAGGGTGCATGAGGTTTTTTATAACCAACGGCCACAAAGAAAGGCTTATTTTCATTTTTGGCTTTTGCCAGGAACTTGATTGCATCCATTGTCATTTCCCCGTCCACATATGCAGTGTCATGCACATCTGCGCATTCGGTGGAATTCTTCTTTCCGCTTCCGGTTCGATTCTCAGGAAGAAGGTAGCCCTCTACCTCATAATTGGGAACGGGCTCGGACCAGGACACAGGGTCAACCGTTTGTTTAAGGGCATGGAATACTTTTCCAGTACCCAGTGCCAGGTAGCCGTTATTCTTAAATAGCTGTGGGAGAGTAACCAGATCAGGTAATTTTGCTCTGAAGTGTGTCTCCAGATTTGTTACACCGGTTTCATCCGGGCGCAATCCTGTCAACAGCGCAGTTCTTGAAGGACAGCTTACTGCCATTTGACAATATGAGCGTGTAAATACAACGCCTGATGCAGCTAACCGGTCGATATTCGGCGTAACGGAATAATGGTCGCCATAACAACCCAGATTTGGCCTCATGTCATCTGATACAATAAACAAAACATTTAACGGTTTAGTCAGTTTTGACTTGTCTGTTTCTTTCGCATTTACATAATTACTAAATGCTGTTGACAGCATCACCGCGCTCAGAGAAAAAGGCAGCAGGTTTGTTGAATTTTTAAATATGTTCATAGTTATTATTATTTATATTATATTATTCTTTTATATAATCCGGATTTACTTCCGGCATTTGAACATTTACATCTTTTCTCCATTCGGCTAACATATGCTGAAGTTTCTCAGCAATGTCAGGTTTTTCATCAGCCATGTTTTTATCTTCATGAATGTCATTATTAAGATCATATAGTTCCAGGTGTCCATCTTCCAGCGACTCTATAAGTTTCCAATTCTTAAATCTTATTACGCTCAAAGGTGATGAAGGATTAGGATGGCCTGTGCCTGTATAGTTCGGGAAATGCCAATAGAGTGCATCTCTGTTAAGGTTACCTTTATTCTTCAATAGAGGCAATAAACTGAGACCATCCATATGTTGTTCCGGCATCAAAGGAAGGTTTGCCATTTGCAGCATAGTTGGATAATAATCAGTGCTGATTACAGGGACATCACAAGTTTTAGCTGGCTTCGTTACTCCCGGCCATTTAATAATAAGGGGTACCCTGATCCCTCCTTCGTAGAAATTACCTTTGTTCCCACGGAATGGGTAATTTGAAGTCCATCGTCCATGTCCTCCGTTATCTGAAGTAAAAATGATGATGGTATTTTTATCCAAACCCAGCTCTTCGAGCTTTTTCATAATGGCTCCCATGCTATTATCCACGCTTTCTATCATGGCGGCATAATCCGGTTTGTTATGGCCTTTTATATTGTCCACCGGTTTGTTTTCATACTTTTTAATCAGGCTGTCTTTTGCCTGTATAGGTGTGTGTACAGCATAATGTGGCAGGTAAAGGAAGAATGACCGGTCCTTGTTTTCCTCAATAAATTTGACTGCCTCATCAGTAAGGCGATCTGTGATATATTCGCCGGGAACTCCATCGGGCAGGGTATTCCATTCCTCCCATGGATATCCTTCAGCCATTCTCCACTTATTATGATAAGGATAAAAATATTCTTCAGTGTTACCATGGCCGTTCCCTCCAATATTACGATCAAACCCCTGGTATTCAGGAAAGTATTCCGGGTCCTTACACACATGCCATTTACCGATAGAAATCGTGGCATACCCGGCAGGTTTAAGTGCCTCGGCAATTGTTATCTCTTCAAGTGGGAGATTCATTACATAATCTGCATCTTTTAAAGGTGTAGCCTTTCCACCACCTAAACGTTCATATCCTAATATAGGAATCGCATGTGTAATGTGTAACCGCCCCGGATATTTGCCGGTAAGGATGCTTGCCCGAGTAGGCGAACTCACAGTACAGGCTGCATAAGCACTCGTAAATCGCATCCCCTGCTGAGCCAGCCGGTCAATGTTGGGGGTTTCATAGTAATTGCTTCCAAAGCAGCCAACATCGCTATAGCCCATATCATCAACAAGGAAGAAAACAAAATTTGGTTTTGGCTCTTCTGTTTTACATCCCTGAAACAACAATGGCAAAATCGAGAGCGATGCTATTTTATTTATCAATGAACCAGTGTATCTTTTCATATACTTTCCGTTCTATTTCAAAATCAAATGATTTGTTTTTCACTTCATCACAGCCTTTTCAGATTGTTTGAAGACCATTTTAGGATCCATGTAATCGTGATATTTTATTTCACTATCCTTACCCTTGGTGCCCATAACTTCAAGAAAGAATCTCTCTGCAATTTTCTTATCAATAAAAGGATCATTGGTTTCTTTTTGCCAATCAACAATAACCTTCTTATATTTTTCAAGAATAGTAGCAAAGTCAGGTTCATAAGCTAAGTTATCCCATTCATAAGGATCCTTTGTAAGATCATATAACTCAAATTCCGGTGGATTTTTCATTGTGGCATATACCTCTATTATATGTTTGGGGGCCAATTTTAGCGCCGCTTCAAAGTCCGGGCGATCAATTAAATGCCCTAATGTATAATCGTATCCAGGGTTTGTGTATCCCGGACAAAGATTATATATCAATTTATACTTAGAATCTCTTACGGTCCTTTGGGGATAGGGATTTTGATTGGAATGAACATTGTATTCGGCAAACAAATATTCTCTGACAGGTTTCTTATCACCTTTAATTGCAGGAATTAATGATTTACCCGGCAAATATTTTGGTATTGGATTACCTGAGGCCTCCATAAAAGTGGGATACAGATCTATTGTACTCACCAAACCATTGTACACAACCGATGATTTACCTACACCGGGCCATGAAATAATAAACGGAATTCGCAGACCACCTTCGTAGCAGGTTCTCTTGCCTCTGATTATATCTTCTCCATGATCGCCAATATACACTATTATGGTATTTTCATACTTACCAGACTCTTTTAACTTTACAATTAAGTCTCCAACATATTCGTCAAGACGCATAATACAGTTGTAATAATCAGCAGTGTTTTGTTTTAATGAATCGGAAGAAATTCCGATATATGGAAGGACATCAACATCCTTTCCATTAAGAGGATTGGCTGGTCGCCCATCTACCTGTCTGAGAAAAGGAACATGTGCATCGGCGTAACTTATTTGTAAAAAAAATGGTTTTTCAGATGCTTTAATAAACTGTTCCGCGTACTTTGTGTAACTTTCCAAATCATTTCGCCCTCTATTCCCTCCATGTATTTCCCACATGTCGAAATCAAAGGCACTTTCAGGATTTACATGAATTTTCCCAACGATACCAGTTCTATAGCCTGATTTTTTGAGGTCATTCACAAAATTAGGGGTGAGCTCCTGGTACATGCTATAAGGTGAGGTGGCAAGACCAATCTGTCCGTGTTGATGCGGATATAAACCAGTAAAGATTGATGCCCTGGAAGGGGAGCTGCCAGCCTGGCATACGTAAGCATACTGGAAGCGTGTTCCCTCCGATGCAAGCTTATCAAGATTTGGTGTTTTTACCGGGGCGCCATAACACCCGAGTATCGAGCTATGAGTTTCGCCAACAAGCAATAAAATATTTGGATGGCTATCCTTGCTCCCGATGAGACCTATATCATTTGGTTTATTCTGGTTTCCTTGCGCACAAATGTGAATGGTGGAAGGCACCAAAGAAAGAATCATTCCATTCAACAAAAAATTCCATTTTTTCATATTTAGCATTTTACGTGTTTCTATCCCATTATGAGTGTTTAAAAGACCTAATTTATTTACAACCAGATGGTATAAAATACCTGGATAAATTATCTTATGATTTTAATGGATCAATCCATCATCATCAGTGTATACTTGTTCTTTACCATCGACAAATGCTCCGGTTTCTCTATTCATAAATGTATAGGTACAAGGATCAAAATAATAACTTGCTTTCCCCGGTACCGGTTTGGCAAAAGAAGCAGGGATCCATTTACGGTGCATTTCAATAATGTTATTGTATTTCACATCTCCAGCCAGGTTGGTCCATTCATTGGGATCATTTATCCTGTCGTAAAGTTCTTCCGTTCCATCATTATAGTGGATATAACGCCAATTCTGGCTGCGAATGGCAACATGACCAACTTTTATCTCAGTAATTGCCGGATAATTCCATTCGGAGCCTGGATTTTTGAGTAACGGAGTCATATCATGCCCGTCCAGCCCATCCATTTTTGGTAACCCACATAATGTGATTAATGTTGGGAACACATTGACCATGTCTACAGGTTTGTCGCAAACTGAATTTGGTTTGGTTATACCGGGGACCTTAATTATAAATGGAATACGGGTACACTCTTCCCACAGGGTTTGCTTATGCCAATGTTGTTTTGTCCCAAAATGCCAGCCATGATCCGACCAGAATACAATGATCGTATTATCATTGTAATCACTTTTTTTCAAGGCTTCAAGAATATCACCTAATTGAGTATCTGCAAAAGTAATGCAAGCCAGGTATGCCTGGATTGCTTCTTTATATTTTCCTGCATCCTTAATCAGATTATAGTCATTATTATCCAGGGCAAGTTTTTTCCCTGCTTCTGGTATGTCATTAAGATCATCTTCCTTTATTATAGGCAGGACAATGCTATCCAACGGATACATATCAAAATATTTCTGAGGAACATGCCACGGAATATGTGGTCTGAAGGTACCTAAAGCAAGGAAAAATGGTTTTTCATGCTTTTGTGCCAGAAACTTCCTGGCAAAATTCACAATCTGAACATCTCCGTAATCTCCATCCTTCTTCCCGGGAATCGCTCCCCAATCCATCTCAGCCCCCAGGGTAGGGATACCATTTAATGGTTTCCAATTAGGAAACGGAACTTTGGGAGTTCGGTACCCGTAATTGAGCCAATATTTTTCGGGAGACCATTCTGCAAAAACCCAGGGATCGTCAAACACCTGAGCCTGATACTCGTCCCAACTGCAAGGTGGATTATTACCTGGTGTATGATGGAATATTTTACCGGCACCTGCCGTATAGTATCCGTTATTTCTAAAATACTGTGGCATTGGAACTAACTCAGGTAAGGCTGCCTTCCACCACTGATCATTATTGTATAACCCGGTTGTAGATGGGCGTTTTCCTGTCAGCATGGCGTTCCTGGAAGGGCATGATACAGTGACTGATGTGTGGGCATTGGTAAAGGCAACTCCCATTGAAGCGAGACGGTCCATATTAGGTGTGTGTACTTTGCCTCCATAACCACCCAGATATCCGACATAATCACGCATGTCATCTACGGTGATGAACAATACATTGTATTTTTCTTTAGGATTTTCCTTTGGGTTGGAGGTACTGCAGCCATATACACTTCCGAGTGTAACCAATGAAGCTATTCCAGTCTTTGTGCAGTTCATTTTCTATAATTTTTTTATTTTTTAGATAAAATATATTTTCTAATTCTTTCTAACATTGGTTGTGTCTGTTATTTATTTTGTCCGACTCAGGTACAGCATTAACTGTATATCTTCCAGGTCATTCTTACCCTTTCTTTATACACTTTTCATTTTATGTCTGACAACTTTAAAAAAATCAATATTCTTTAGGTCTTGCCTAAGTGAAGCCTTATCATTATCAGTTAATTTTCTTAATGGGAGCCTGCATTGACCACAATCAATTCCTATGAATTCCATTATTGCTTTACCTGCAACAATCGCTCCTCCGTACTTATTTAAAACATTAACCGTCTTAACCGAAAGCTGTTGAAGCTCTCTCGCTTGTGCGGAGTCTGAATTGTCAAAAGCTTTCCAAATCTTGAGGTAAAGTGGGGCTAAAAAGTTAAATGTACTCCCCACGGCAGCTTTTGCACCGAGGCTTAATCCACACAGTAAAACCTCATCAAAACCATGTAGAATTTGATATCTGCCATTTTCAAAAGCAATACATTTTTGCATGTCATTGAAGTCAGAATGGGTAAATTTTACACCTGAAAAATTGGGTATCACATCTTGGATTAGGGGTAGCAGTTCACTTACCGGGAAGTTCACACCAGTAATGGAAGGCATATGATAGTAATAAAATGGAAGATGGGGAGCAGCAGAAGCAATTGGGGCTAAAAACGAAAGTAGTTCATTTGGAGTGCGAGGTTTAAAAATTGAGGGTGCAATGGAACCAATTGCATATACCCCTGATTTCACAGCATGTGAAGCGAGTTCCATACTTTGTGAAAGACAGTCTCCCCCAACATGACTTATTATTATAAGTTTTCCATCTGCACAACTGACCCATTTTTCAAGAACCATCTCTCTCTCTTCGGTTGTTAATGATGGCCATTCTCCTGTTGTTCCGCAAACAAAAACGCCTGAAACTTTAGAATTAATAAGGTGACTGGCATACCGACCGATCATTTCCAGCCTAATATTACCCCACTCGTCCATTGGGGTAAAAGGTGCGGCAATCAAGCCTTGTAATTTTGAAATTTTCATATTAATTGGATTTTATATTAGTGTTTTTAAGTCCATATATTGTAAGACGCGTAATATCCCTGGTGTTTCGGGAGAATAAAAGACTACTCACATATCCGATAATAAAACATGTAATAAAACCGGTTGCGGCATAAAGGAGTAAATGAACAGACCCAGTTCTGCTTACCACTATCTGGACAATAATACTGCTTGCCAATCCTATCAATGCGCCTACTCCATTTGCCTTCCTGGTAAGCAGACCAAGCATGAACAGTCCGCCCATACCTCCAATCACTAATCCCACTATCTTCTGCATCTCATCCCAGAGTGAAGCTATATCCCAGGTTGCCATCATGACCGCAAAAATTACCCCGATGAGACCGATTATTAAGGTTGCGATTTTTGCGATAAACAGCTGATCATGTTTTGAAAGGCAAAATCTGAAATGAATATCAACACAATAAGCAGTAGCAGAAGAGTTCATGCTTGCACTCAGGGTTGACATGGCAGCCGCGAAAATTGCTCCGATAAGAAGCCCTGAGATACCCTGTGGCAGGCTGTTGATAATAAACCATGGGAATATTGCATCACCGTCTGTAATGGTGCTGCTCAGAAATGAGGGATTCGTTTTGTAAAAGACATAAAGACATGTTCCGATAATAAAGAAGATCAGTGTTGCCGGTACAGTTAATGCAGCATTCATCCAGACACCTTTAGAAGCGGTCTTAATATCCCTTGTGGTCAGATATCTCTGGACCATGGTTTGATCTGCACCGTATTCTGTCGTCTTTGAGAAAAGGGTGGCTATAAGTACCGTCCACAGAGTGGGATTCTTTAAGTCCCATGCAGTGCTGGCCGTATGAAATTTGCTGTCTGCGACACCCTGTGCAACAATAGCGCCAAAGCCACCATCAACATTGGCAATCATATAAACAATTGCCACTATGGCTCCTCCCACTAATACCAAAACCTGCATGGCATCAGTCCAGATAACCGCTTCGATACCACCCATAATAGTATATACAAGGCTCATTATACCCATCAGCCCGATACACACGAATATGTTGATCCCGGTAACTACATTAATGGCAATGGATGGCAGAAGTATTACTATCCCCATTCTCCCGACCTGGTAAAGAATATAGGAAATGCTGCAGATAAGTCTTGTTGGCATATTGAAGCGCTGCTCAAGGTACTCATAGGCAGTTGTAAGGTTAAGCCTTCGGTAAAACGGGATGAAGAGGAAAATGATCAGAGGTGCTACAAAAATTATCCCCGCATTCATAAAGATATAGCTCCAGTCAGTTGCATAAGCCTTGGCCGGGATTGCCATGAAGGTGATAGAACTGAGGGCTGTACCAAAGATGCTTAGGCCGGCGGCCCACCAGGGTATCCTTCCGCCACCCCTGAAATAATCATTTGATGTCTTCTGTCGTCTGGAAAAAAACCACCCTATCAGGACCAACACTCCGAAGTAAATGACCAGTACAAAGTTGTTAAGGGCCCCGAATGATTGTATGGTTCTCATCTGCTCAACAGATAAAATTTCGGGAGTTCTTACACCTGGTCTAATCTCTCCGCTGGTAATGAAATAGCGGTTATCTGCTTTAACTGCATTTGTTGTTACGGGTAACAAAAAAGGAGCTATACTGTGGTTAACAACTGTATTGGTAATTGTATGGTACATAAGAACTTCCCTGCTAAATCCAGGATGATTTTCCAGAATATTTCGTATTTCGTCATTTAATATCTTTATACTGTCGTTTTCATTCTGTAAAGTGGTTTTTTCCAGTTGTTTTGCCAATTTCTGACGAAGGTTGTATTCCTCCATGGCCAACTTACCATCCACACCTCCAAAAAAAATGATGTGATTTGCCCCTGAAGATACCGCAGTTCCAGCCATCACTGGGAATTTTGATCCTTCAGGAGTGTCGAGTTTTTTCCATTTTTTCAACCTGGGATTATATTCATAACCATCATTTAAAATTTCAAGTGATTTACCAGGACCATAATTTCTTCCGCTAAAAAGATAAAAACAGTTATCAAAGCCATCGCTTTGACCTGCGGCAACTGCAAAAGCACGGTCTGGACCAGGCCACGATTCTAATTTTTGCCAACCATTTTCTTTGTTTTTAATATCAAGTACAAAGAAGTTATTAGTTGCAGCGGGTGTATTTAAATCATCCTGTCCCCCGGCAATATATATCTTCCCATCTAAGAGAGTACCACACATGTTTGAAAGGGGTACTGGAAGTGATGGCCACAGATCAAACTCGATTGATGAATTTGAATATCGAATCAAGAAAACTTCAGTATATGTTTTTTCAGCATCACATCCTCCAATGCATAGGATACCTTCAGACAGGCTGACGGATACACCATAGGCAAGTGGACGAGGAAACATATTGGGGAAGACTTGCCATTCTTTTTTTGCATTATCGAGTGAATAAACGTAGATATCACTCCACCACTTTTTTGCTCCACCGTTCCATGGTAGTTCTCCCGGGAAGTTTGCTCCTCCAGCCACAACCAGATTCTTACCTATTATGCCGGAAAAAACACCGGCCAGTCCTCGCTGGTCTGACTCTCCAGGGGATACTGGCAACGTACTAAATTCCGTCCATAATAGCTTCTCCTGAGCAGGTAAAATTTTATTGTTTCCAAATACCAAATGAATTTGAATAAACAATAATAAAACACTGAGTATGATTTTTATAGTTCTCATTCTTTGGGTATTGGGCTGTCTGAAATCAATTATTCCCATTAGAATGATTCTTTTTCCGTAAAAAGCTATAGTAAGGTGCAAAATGTTTTACCATTGCCTGCGAAAAACCCTTTTTATCCTTTTTCTTAAGCAGATCAAGCAAGTCCATATGAGTTACCCTCTTTCCTGTTTTTTCAATTTCCATATTTACGGGTAAAAAATAAGCCTTGAATTTTTCCTTCAGAAAGACAGAAACAGGCCGAATGACCTCCTGGAATTCCATAATGGTTTTATTCCCTGTGATTTCGTAAAGTTTTGTATGAAACTCATATTCGCTTACAGGTGTATATTCTCCATAATTAAATACAACTCCCCTGTTTACGATGTTTTCAAGATCTTCAAGATGCTTATCATTAAGATTATTATATACCAATTCGCAAATTCCAATTTCAAGTGCCACCCTGAAACCGAGAAGATCAAAGAGCGCTTCATCTCCAAGAATCCTGGGCAATATTACCCGCTTCATTCCACCCAGTATGGAAGGTTCTGTTAAAATCATACCTCTGCGGGTACGAGTTTCAACCAGTCCAAACATCCTAAGCCTGCTTAATGCTTCCCGCAGCACACTCCGCCCAACACCTAATGCATCTGCCAATTCCTGTTCTTTGGGAATAGAGTCACCAGGTTTAAGTTTCATAACTCTAAAATAATCCAGCAATTTTTCTTCTACCTGATCAACCAGGGTAATTTGATGATTTGTAATTTTCAGATTACTCAAAGCAGCCATATTTTCCATTTTATCACATTTATCCTATTTGTCTGACAAATATAAAATATAATTTAAATATTTCCAAATTTTTTTCTGAAATTGTGAATTAAAATGGCAGGATAAAAACAAAACTTCGTTAACGTATTATTTATTAAAGAGTTAGAATAATACTAATCTGGCCTTTTCCGCAAGTTATGAATCGATGTTAGAAATATTTAATAATTGGCGCTGTTAATTCCCAAACTTCAGATACTCAATAGTTCGGTTAAAAAGTTGTGGTTGTATATCAGGGTGAGTCAGATTTTCAGGAAGATGATCCAGAAAAATAATTTCAGCAATTTCGGAAATGTCGGGTATTGGGCCAAGTTCAAAAACTTCTGCAAGATATAGTCTGCCATATCGGGTTTCTCCATCCATTTTTACCGAATAGGTTGCTATGCAATCGAGGTTAAACTTTACTGCACCGGTCTCCTCCATTAGTTCCCTGCCGGCTGCTTCCAGAGAGGTCTCTTCCTTTTCAATATGGCCCCCGGCAATCTCCCAGGTGGAACGTTTTTGATGGCGGACAAATATCCATCTGTTTTCAAATTTTGCTGTAATGATAGAATAGGTAAGCTCTACATCAGGGATAAATAATGGGTCATATAATTTAACTTCGGTCATTTTTGAATATATCTTTTAACAGTTGCTAATGTAAGAATAATCGCCATAATTAATAATTAAGTACTTTTACACGCTAAATTATTTTCAATGGGATTATTTATTATTCTGATCATTACTGAGGTTCTGACGCCGGTGGTTTTGCGACAACATTTTTACAGCATATCAAGGGTAAAATACTTTATTTCAATCATAATTCATGTTATCCTGAGTCTTTGGCTCTGGATCCTTTTTATTGAAATTACCACTGATAAAGGTTTTTTCGATACTCCCCGGCATATATGGATGTTGATGAATATGACAGGGATGATCTGTGCTGTTGTCGTGCCCAGAATAATATTGAATATTTTACACTTTTCCGGTAGAATAATCAGAATTAAAACCGGCGGACATGTAAGATGGTTAACTAATACGGGCCTGACTATTATGATCCTGATTTTTTCGGTAATCGCTATGGGAACTTTATATGGAAGATTTAATTTCAAAACAGATGCAGTTACTATAAAAATCAAAGGGTTAAATAAAGATCTTGACGGACTTAAAATTGTTCAACTGTCAGATATGCATTTAGCCGGGTTTTATCATCATAAAAAGTTACTGCAAAAGGTTATGGATGAGGTTAACACATATAAACCTGATTTAATACTTAACACCGGCGATTTTGTCAGCTATGGATGGAGGGAATTTGACAGGAATGACACAATCCTTTTTAAGGCAAAAAGCAGGTATGGCAATTTCGCTGTAATGGGCAACCACGATTTCGGAACTTACCATCCCGATTTCAGCGAAGCAGAAAGAGACAATAATGTACTAATAATGAATCAATTGATAACATCTTCAGGGTACAAAGTTCTCAATAATGAGTTTACAATACTCAAAATCGGAGATGCAAAAATCGGCCTGATAGGTGTAACCACAAAGGGGCGGCATCCGGATATTTTACATGGAGACCTTGGAAAAGCGATCACAGGGCTTGACAGTGTTGACCTTAAGATACTTCTCAGTCACGATCCTAACCAATGGGAGGAAGAGGTTACTGCAAAAACTGACATAGATATTACCCTCTCGGGACATACTCATGGTATGCAGATTGGTGTTCTTACAAAAAAATTCAGATGGAGTCCTTCAAAATATTTCTATCCTCACTGGAGTGGGCTTTACTCAGAGGGAAATCAATTTCAGTACGTTAACCGTGGGCTGGGAGTCCTGGCGATTACGTTCAGGATATGGATGCCACCCGAAATAACAATAATAACGATTAAACCGGAATGAGTCTGGTTATGCCTTTTTCTTTCTGATTCCAAAAAAAAAGGTAGCAGAATTACCTGCTACCCGCACTAATTACCCTACTGATTATTAACCTAAACTTATGACAAAATATAAGATATCTCTGAAAATAATTATTTTGAATAATTACCTAACCAACATAAGTACTGGTAAAGCAGGAGTTTAATTCTGTCCTTGTCCTTGTCCCTGTCCTTGTCCTTGTGGCCTTCCTGCTGCCCTTCTTTCAGCTTCTTTTGTTTTGAAGAGCTCAAAGTCTTTGTCTCCAAGAACAACTTTTAATTCTTTATCCCTGGCTACAGTAACTTCGGTCATTTTAGCTCTCATAGACTGCCTGTCTCCGGCTGCCATAAGCTTCTGCATTTCTTCTGATGATTGCTTAGCATACTTCAGAACAACGTCATATACTTTCTTCTGAGTAGCTTCATTAAGTTTAAGGTCTGTTTTCATCCATTCTACCTGAGTTTTTGCAGACTCTTCAGGTGATCTTTGTACTCTCTGACCGCCTTGCTTCTGCCCCTGTTGTGCAGATAATGAACTCATTAGCATCGCCAAAACGATTACTGATAAAAATCTCATTCCTGTTTTCATAATATACGTTTTTAAAAGTTTAATTAATATAACGAATAGACAACATGAAACATGTAAATATTCCAAAAAAAATAATTTTTAGATTTTGTTAACTTATCGCTATTAATATTTTAACATGAGTAAGATGCAAAACCGGAGGCTGTCTTAAATTTTGTTGTTATTCCGTCAACCTGCCGATATGAAGCTCTTTTTGTTTCTGGGTCATATCTTTGTATTTTTCCTGACTTCCGCATTTTTCTCCGCTCTAAAATTCAGATTCTGATAATGAGTGTGTTATAAAGGTTTTTTTAGTATTATTGGTGTCTCAGTGCGGAAGTCAGGAGTCTGGTTATGCCTTTTCCTTTCTTTCTGATTCTAAAAAAGAAAACGGGCAGCAGAATAAACTGCCACCCGCACTATATTACCCTACTCTGATTATTAACCTAAACTTCTGACCAAAGACAAAATATCTCTGAAAATAATTATTTTGAATAATTACCTAAACAACATCAGTCCGGGTAACGTGAGAATTTAATTTTTCCCTGATTTTTTCCCTTGTTTTTGTCCTTGTCCTTGTGGCTTTTCTGCCTCCTTTTTTTCAGCTTCTTTTGTTTTGAAGAGTTCATAGTCTTTATCTCCAAGAACAACTTTTAGTTCTTTATCCCTGGCTGCACCAATTTCGGTCATCTTAGCTCTTATGGCTTTCTTGTCTCCGGCTGCCGCAAGCTTCTGCATTTCCTCTTTTGATTGATTAGCATACTTCAGAACAACGTCATATACTTTCTTCTGTGTAGCTTCATTAAGTTTAAGGTCTGTTTTCATCCATTCTACCTGAGTTTTTGCAATCTCTTCAGGTGTTCTTTGAGCTCTCTGGCCCTTCGCCTGTTGTGCAGATAGTGAACTCATTAGCATTGTTAAAACGACTACTGATAATAGTCTCATTCCTGTTTTCATAATATAAATTTTAAAAAGTTTAATTAATATAATGAATAGACAACTTGAAACATATAAATATTCCAATAAAAATTATTTTTAGATTTTTTTAACTTATCGCTATTGATATTTTAACATGAGCAAGATGCAAAACAGGAGGCTGTCATAAATTTTGTTGTTATTCCGGCAACCTGCCGATATGAAGCTTTTTTTATTCCTTGGTCATATCTGTAAATGCCGGTATATTGTGCATCTCATTTACTCCTTTTTGGTAATTATTTACCTGTATTTATTCGGTAATGAAATTATTTCCCTTAAAGGTAGTACATAATTCTTTAAAGACGGACTGTTGATTCTTTTTAGCTGTGGAAATAAAGCCTTTAATTCTGGCATATCCTAAAAAACAAGTTTTTACAGCTAAAGTTATACAACACGAATGGCCCAAATTGTTGATATTCTTGCATTTTGGAATTTTATCCCCGCATGAAGGGCTTATTTGAATAAAAGTTTTTTGGTTCGCGCGAATAGTTAAAATGCCGGGAACATAAAATCACTGGAAAACAGCATCTTATTAACAACTGCAACGCATATTTGTTAACAACACCTGGATTTTGAGGTTTATACTCAATTTAGAGCCGGGTGATTAGTAATATTCTTATATTAGCAGCTAAACAATTACAAAAGTTCTATTTTAACGTTTTTATTTTCAACAGATTTTAATGCCATGAACCAACTTAATCTCACAATCCTATTGGCTTTGTCGTATTCCTATTCAGCCAACCAACCGGAAACATCTCCAGAAAAAACGAATTCTCCTAACCTGCTGATCATTCAAACCGACGAACATAACTTCCGTACATTGGGTTGTTATCGTGCACAGCTGAGCCATGAACAGGCTTTTATGTGGGGAGATGGCAATTATGTTGAAACTCCCAATATTGATTATCTGGCGAAGAGTGGAGTAATATTCACAAAATTTTATGCTGCCACACCTGTGTGTTCACCTTCCCGAGGCTCGCTTGTTTCAGGCATGTATCCTCAGTATACGGGCGCCCCGGTTAACGATGTACCCATGAACAGAAATATCGTAACCTTTGCCGAAGTTTTGAGCAAAGCTGGTTACCAAAATGGATTTATCGGGAAATGGCATCTCGATGGTGAAGATAAACCAGGCTGGGAACCTGTCAGTAAATTTGGTTTTGAAGACAATAAATACATGTACAATCGCGGACATTGGAAAAAACTGGTTGAATCAGTTGATGGTCCGCAGGTGGGATCAGTAAACAGTAATGGAGATCCGATATATGACCTTAATGGCGCCGACGAGAAGTCGTTCACCACAGATTTTCTTACCGACAGGGCAATCCAATTTTTCAAAAGAAATGCATCTGTGCCTTTTTGTCTCTACCTGAGTTATCCTGATCCACACGGCCCCGACCTGGTGCGCCCACCTTACGACCAAATGTACACAAACCTGCCTTATGTAGCTCCGGCAAACTATTATGTGAATGGTGAAAATGCTCCTTCATGGGCTAAGCCTGAAAAAAATGCTGGTATCGACCAGTCTCAATATTTTGGAATGGTCAAATGCATTGACGACAATATCGGGAGACTGCTCAAATATCTTAAATCAGAAAAATTGATCGAAAACACAGTTATCATTTTTACTTCCGACCACGGTGATCTGCGCGCCGAACATCACCGCGAAAATAAAGGGGTCCCGCTTGAAGCTTCAGCCAAAGTTCCATTAATAATTTCGTATCCTGCCAGGATTCCTTCCGGAGCGGTCGTAAATAAAGTGTTTAATACTGTTGATTTCGCCCCAACCATTTTAAGTTTCCTGAATCAAAAAGCGCCTGCCGAAATGCAGGGTCGCAATTTTGCAGATCTGCTGACAAATCCCGTCAATCAAAAAGATTGGGAGGATATCACGTTTATGCGTTCAACAGGCTTGGGAAACACCGGAAACTGGGTTGCTGCTGTTACTTCGCGGTACAAACTTATACTTTCGAAAAACGATGAACCCTGGCTGATTGATTTGCAGGAGGACCCTTATGAATTAATTAATTTCATCAGTAAACCTGAAATGGAACCGGTGGTCAAAGAACTTGCAAAACAACTCAGCAATTATGCACAAAAACGCAATGACCCGTTTCTTCAGGGAACAAAAATGGCTGAGGATTTAAAAACTATATTGTAACCTTTAAAGCTATAAAGTCAGCATTGCAACGGATGGACTTTTTATTAAAAGAACTTCATGAAGAGCATGATGTGTCCGTGAAATTACCTGCCATCTGCGATGGGATTTCAGAAGAGCGCAACGAATAAGATTGGAGCTCATCAGTAAAATAGAAGGTGATGAAAAAGCAACCCAATATTTAGAACAAAACATTGCTAATTTTGATTAGCCAATGTTTAAAATAGCATAAATGTCAAGAGACCAAAGAACCCACAATATACAGGATATAGAATTCAAAGTAATATATTCAAGAAGAAGGACCCTGGGGATCAGTGTCCTTCCCGATTCATCGGTGATAGTCAGGGTACCATATCTGACCTCTTTGAAAACAATAAACAGGATCGTTCAGGAAAAATCGGGTTGGATAATAAAACACAGAGATAGTTACAAAGAAAAAGAGAAGAGTAAGCTTAATGGATTGTATGTTACCGGTGAGACTCATCTTTTCCGTGGCAATGAGTCTGTTTTAAAGATTGAAAAATCCAGCAAAGCATATATCCGGTTTTACAATGGTATAATTGAGCTTGGACTCGAAAATACTGATGATAGCCGGGCTATAAAGTGGTGGTTGTATAAAGGGTATAAAAATGAAGCTTTGATTGTTTTTCCTGATATCATGAATAAGGTTCTTAATAAGCATGATATACAAATGTTTAAGCCTACAGGGCTTGTTATACGTACTATGAAAAGACGCTGGGGAAGCTGTTCAAATAAAGGAATAATAACACTGAGCACTGAACTCATTAAACTGCCTGATTTGTTTATTGAATATGTTATTCTTCATGAGTTATGCCACCTTAAACACCATAACCATGGTAAGGAATATTACAGATTATTATCTGAAGTATTTCCTGATTATAAACAGGTTAGAAAACAGTTGAGGAGGTACATTCAGTAGGGACAGGTCGCGACCTGTCCCTACACATCGTACTCCTGTCCTTTAGCCGGAATTTCAATATTTTTATAACCCTCATTCATTAGTGAAGCAGCATATTTTTTCTGTGTTTCATACTCACCATGAACAATAAAGGTCTTCTCTAAGGCACTCTTATCCTGACAACTTAAAAAGCTGATCATTTCCTTATAATCTCCATGACCACTGAATGATTCGATTTTTTTCACTTCAGCTCTTACTTCATAAACAGTTCCATGTATGGAAACCTCTTTATCCCCTCTGACTATTCTTGCTCCCAGTGTTGTTGGTGCACAATATCCCACAATAAGAATGGTGTTCTTAGTATCCGATATATTATTTGCCAGATGATGTTTTACACGTCCGGCTTCCATCATACCTGAGGCAGAAATAATTACACAAGGCTTCTTGTGGTCGTTAAGTTTTTTTGAATCTTCAACCTTTGTGATATAAAACAGATTATCAAAACCAAAGGGATCAGGATCTGTTTCCAAAACATGGAGAAAATTCTTATTGTAACATTCTGGATGCATCCTGAAGACTGTTGTCGCGTTTACTGCAAGAGGACTATCGACAAAAATATCAATTTTAGGCAGCCGACCCTGGTTAAAAAAGTTATTAAGGGCAAAAACAATCTCCTGTGTGCGTCCAACGCTGAAAGCAGGGATGATAAGCTTGCCACCTTTAGTTACACAGGTATCTACAACTACCTTAAGAAGATCTTCTTCAGCCACCTGAACATCGTGATGCAACCTGTCTCCATAAGTTGATTCGGTAATAAGGATATCGGCCTGGGGAAAAGGCTGTGGTGTGGCGAGAATAGGGTCAACCGGCCTGCCAATATCTCCTGTGTAGGCTATCCTCTTAATCTGCCCGTTTTCGATAATCTGAAGATTTGCTACCCCGCTGCCAAGCATATGGCCGGTGTTTGTAAACTTAACCTTTATGTTTTCGTCAATCCTGAACTTCATTTCATTTGGTACTCCGATAAAGAGACTCATGCATTCAGTTGCATCGGCTTGTGTATAAATCGGGGTCACAAGGGGAATTCCATTTTTAGCTCTGCGTTTATTGAATGTAAGTGTATCATGTTCCTGTATAAAACCGGAATCGGCAAGCATTATGGCACAAAGATCGCGTGTTGCATTTGAACAGACCACAGATCCCCTGAAACCCATCTTGTACATATAAGGTATCAGTCCGGCATGATCTATATGGGCATGAGTAAGAATTATATGATCTATCCGGGAAGGGTCGAACATCAGGTCCCTGTTCATACCATCGGTTTCGAGTCCTTTACCCTGGAACATACCGCAATCGAGTAGTATCCTTTTTCCTAAGTTTGTAGTTATAAGATGTTTACTTCCTGTAACCTCCCTCGCAGCGCCTATAAATTTGATTTTCATAATGTTGTAGAATATATTGGATTTTTATTATCAAAACTTATGGATTTAAAGATAATGAATTATTTCAAGAAGGCGACTGAAGACAGAGATACCAGGTAGTCTCATTTTTAAGTTAACATTATTAAACAAAAAGACTCAGTACCATCACTCCTATCAATCCGGTAATACCTATTGATGTTTCCATTACAGTCCAGGTTTTCAATGTATCTTTAATGCTAAGATTGAAGTATTCTTTAAAGAGCCAGAATCCACCATCATTCACATGCCCCAGCATAAGACTTCCTGAACCAATTGCGAGCACCATTAACTCAGGTTTTACGGCTCCTCCGGAGACCAATGGCAGAATTATACCTGCAGTGGTAATGCCTGCCACTGTAGCCGAGCCTACACAAAAGCGCAAGATAGTCGCGATAAGCCAACCAAGAAACAAAGGGGAAAGAGTAGATTGACTCAACAATTCGCCAATATATTTACTTACTCCTCCATCAACCAGAACTTGTTTTAAAGCGCCGGCACCGGCAATAAGGAGCATAATCATTGTGATACTGATTACCGAATGAGACAGGGAACTCATAATATCAGTTATTTTTCTTCCCCTGGCCAGTCCGAGTGTATAAATAGCAAATAAAACAGATAGCAGCATGGCAATAACCGGATTCCCGATATATCCCAACACTTTTCTGACCTCATTATCCTCTGTCAGCATGAATCCGGCAATGGTTGAAATAGTGATCAGGATAACCGGAAACAGGGCAGAAAAAAAACTTACCCAGAAGCCTGGCATCTCTTCGTTGGTTAAACCTTTCTGATTTATAAATTCCTGCAACGGTTTAGCCTCTATTTTACTAAGCACTTTTGACAGTACAGGTCCGGAAATGACTATTGCAGGAATTGCAACAATTATTCCGTATACTAACGTTTTTCCCATATCTGCATTGAACATTGCTGTAATCGCTGTCGGAGCAGGATGAGGAGGCAGATAACCATGAGTGACAGAAAGTGCGGCTAACATCGGTAAGCCGACATATAATAATGGAAGACCGGTTGAAGCCGCGACTGTAAATACAAGTGGGATCATAATAAAAAATCCAACATCGTAAAACAGAGAAACACCCACAATAAAACCTGTCAGCATTAAAGCCAGTTGTATGTGTTTTAAACCGAAAGCCTGTACCAGCCTTGAAGTTATTTTCTGTGCTGCACCGCTTTCTGAAACCAGTTTACCAAGCATGGCGCCGAAACCAAGTATCAATACAAGAAAGCCCATTGTATTCCCAATTCCGTTTTCTATTGAGATAACCGCTTTGTCAAGGGGCATTCCTTCAGCAAGGGCAACCGCGAGAGAGACAATAACAAATGATAAAAATGAATTGAATTTTACTACGAGGATCAGGAAAAGCAGAAGGCAAATTCCCAGGATAACTATGAGTAGCGGCATAATTCGGAATATATTAAGTTACAGATTACAGATTACAGATTACAGATTACAGATTACAGATTACTACCTACTACCTGCTGCCAAATTCCTATTCCGGTTTCAGTGGAAATTTAACAGGCAGATTATCACGGGAAGAACGGTAGATTGCAGTAAAAAGTTCCACAGTTCTGCGACCTGCTTCCCCGGTTACAGATGGCTCATTATTATTCTCTATTGCATTAATAAAATCTTCAATCTGGTACTGTATATAGCGGACAGTAGGATCGCAATTATTAAAAGTTTCCGTATCCTGTATTATCCATTCTTTCAGCATATTTTCTTCACCGGGAATTGTCCACAGATCATTTACAGGAGGTTCGGCAACACCTGTCCTGCCCGCGATGAACATTGCCCCACCATCGGTCTGGACACCGGCGGAAGCACCATTTTCACCATGCACATGTACTTTCCCGTAAAGACCGGGCTTTTGAGAGTTACTGACGAGTATATTCCCTATTGCACCGTTTTTAAACTTCACTATTGCAATAGCTGTATCGTCAACCTCAATGTAGGGATGATTCAGATTTCTCCAGATTCCGTACACTTCGTCAATTTCACCCATATACCATAAAAGAATGTCGAGCTGATGGGGTGACTGGTTAACGAGCACCCCGCCACCTTCCGTTTTCCATGAACCTCTCCAGTCATCAGAATTATAGTAAGCTTTATCACGCCAACCCAACATTGTTACGGTTGCCAGAACAGGTTTCCCTATCTTGCCCTGTTCAATTGCCTCCCTGACTCTTTTCACCGGTTCGTACCACCTCCGCTGACTTATCACACCTAACCTGACCTGGCTTTCTTTACATGTTCTTATAATGTCATCGCAATCATGAAGATCAGAAGCAAGTGGTTTCTCAACCAGTACATTAGCTCCTGCTTTTGCAGCTTCTACGGCAGGTTGCAAATGAAAAGGATGGGCCGTGCAGACAATCACGAGGTCAACACTGTTATCAGTCACCATCCGCGAAATATCTGAATAAGCCTGCGTTTTGTAAACTGAAGCAAAATCTTTTGCTGTCTGGGTTGTTCTGCTCCACACTCCCGCCAGACGTGCATTGGGAATACTCTTAATAGCTTTTGCATGCAGATGGGCCACTTTACTGCATCCGGCAATTGAAATATTATAAATCCTCTCAGCCATTTTATTAAAAAATCAGGGTACAAGAATAACTTTATAAAGCTCTTCCTCTTTTCTGTAAAGTTTATTAAACCAGATAGCCCCTTCTGAAAGCGGGGCGACAGCTGAAATCTGATCATCCACACTTATCTTTCCCATATCAAGAAGATTAAGAACAACTTCATATTCACCCCTGATCGCGCAGCTGCCAAGTACTTTTAATTCCCTGGTAACAACTTTTTGAAGCGGAAAATCGACTTTAGGCGAAACATTCCCTACTAAAACAGCCTTTCCGCCTTTACGGAGAATATCAATCGCGATATTTACCGACTCGCTTTTACCAACTGCCTCAAATGATATATCTGCACCCCTGGTATTTGTAAGGATGTTTATTTTTTCAGCAAGATTTTCTTCTGTTGAAAGGAAGGAATGGTCCGCTCCGGCTTTTTCAGCCTGTTCAAGGCGCTTTCGGTTAATATCAATTGCAATGACCTTTGAGGCACCTGACATCTTAAGAAGTTTCAGGATGAAAATCCCTATCATACCGACGCCAACCACAACACAATTATCTCCCATTTTAATTACGGAAATATTTACAGAATGAAGAGCAACGGCAACAGCTTCCACCATTGCAGCTTGTTTAAAAGTAACATTTTCAGGTATTTTGTACAGTATATGCTGAGGAATGGCAATATATTCAGCAAAGGCGCCATCTCTTTTATAGGTTCCGGGAGACACACCAAGTACTTCGCGGTTGTCGCTTAAATTATACATCCCTTCAAGAGTAAACCAGTCATCCAGAGGATAAACCGTTGAATCGAAAGTCACCCTGTCTCCTGACTTCCAGCCTCTTACATCGGTCCCTGTTTTGACAATAACACCTGATGCCTCATGACCCATTATCATAGGCGGGATCCTACGTCCGGTACTTCCGTCCATGCCATGAACATCTGATCCACAGATACCGCATGCCTTAACCTTTACAAGTACTTCATTACTATTAATCTCCGGATCCGGAACATCTTTATAAACCAGCTCATTATATTTTTCAAGTACGAGAGCTTTCATGTTGATATCTTAAAGTAACCATCATAAGAATATTTTCGGGAGAAACAAAAATAGTACTTTTTATTTCCATTCAAGATTGTTTTGTGTCTTGATTTTGAGTATTTGTTTAACTATGTTGTGAATTGCTTTTGCGATGGTTGTGAATTGCTTTCAGTTTGTATCTTTGTCATATTGAGCACAACAAATGAATTCATAAATAAATATTTTAGAACTTCTGCTTATGAAAAGAACAGGTTTGTTTTGTTATTCAGTTCTTTTTGTTATACTCGCTGTTGAACTGGTTATTCTGGCTGGTTGTAAAAAAGTCAAGGTCAGGATAGAAAGCGTAACGACCACTGAAGTAACCAATATTACATATACAACAGCTTCCAGTGGTGGCAATATAACAGATGACGGAGGCCACCTGATTACATCCAGAGGAGTATGCTGGAGTACTTCATCCGGGCCAACAATTGCCGATTCAAAAACTACTGATTCTTCCGGTACAGGTTCATTTACCAGCAGTATAACCGGACTAGAAGCCTCCACTGCTTACTATTTAAGAGCATATGGTACAAACAGTGAAGGTACTGTATATGGTGACGAGGTGAGTTTCTCTACTTTGCAATTGGGAGCCAATCAGGTTCAGGATATTGATGGTAATATATACAATACTATTACCATAGGCACACAGGTATGGATGAAGGAGAACCTTAAAACAACCAGGTACAGTAATGGTACAGCCATACCAAATGTTACGGACCCTACAGCCTGGGAAAATTTAGGCACCACAGGTGCATACTGTGATTACGATAATGACCCTGCAAATTCTTCCATTTTCGGAAGATTGTATAACTATTATGTATGTGAAAGGGTAAGTGATAACGTATGCCCTACCGGTTGGCATGTTCCCTCTGATAATGCTTGGGGAACACTCGCCATATATCTTGGCGGGACAACAATAGCTGGTGGCAAACTTAAAGAAACCGGTACAGATCACTGGTCAGGTCCCAACACGGGAGCAACAAACGAAACCGGTTTTACGGCAATTCCAGGCGGTGCCCGTAGGAAAAGCAGTGGCCTTTTTTCCGATAAAGGAGGTGTATTATATTTGTGGGAGATACAGTTCAGCCAGTCAGTATATTTTAACCAAAGTTTGTCCTTTAATAGCAGCGGGTTGTATAGGAACGCCGTTGCCACTAATGTCACTGTCCTGGGCAATGGGTATTCCATACGTTGTATGAAGAATGATGAGATACCAGTTCTAAATACTGCCGTTGTAACTAATATTACATCAACATCAGCCACCAGTGGAGGCAGTATAATAAGTGGAGGAACAATTTATGCAAAAGGCGTTTGCTGGAGTACATCTAACCTACCCACATTGAATGATAAAAAAACGAATGATGGTACAGGGCCAGGACCTTTCGTAAGTAACATCACGGATTTAATTGGATCCACAACATACTATGTCAGGGCATACGCTCAGGGCATTAATTACAGTTCAACTGGTTATGGCCCCGTTGTCAGTTTCACTTCAAATGATACCGAGGTTCCTGTTCTTACTACAACAGCTATCACTTCAATTACACCAGGAACTGCTAGCAGCGGTGGCAATGTTATATCAAATGGTGGATCTCCGGTTACATCAAGAGGTGTTTGCTGGAGCACTTCATCGAATCCCACAGCTTCTGATTCAAAGACCAGTGACGGGACAGGCAGTGGTTCATTTATTAGCAACTTAACAGGATTAACACCCAACACCATTTATTATTTAAAAGCTTATGCAACTAACAGTGTCGGCACAGGATATGGAAATCAAATTCAATTCAATACCAATGACTATACTGGCCAGACCGGAACAGTTAAAGATTTTGATGGAAATACTTACAAAACAATAGGAATTGGAAACCAAATATGGATGGCTGAAAACCTGAGGTCTACAAAATACAATGATGGTACAGCCATTTCTAATGTTACGGACCCTACAGCCTGGAGTAGCTTAGGCACCACAGGTGCGTACTGCTGGTATAATAATGATTCAGCCAGCTATAAGAATGTATATGGTGCATTATACAACTGGTATGCTGTTAATACAGGTAAACTATGCCCTGTTGGCTGGCACGTTGCTGCTGATGCAGAATGGACAGTGCTTATAACCTTTCTCGGTGGAGAAAGTATTGCCGGAGGAAAATTGAAAGAATCCGGAACCACACACTGGTTAAGCCCCAACTTAGGTGCAACCAATGAATCCGGCTTTACAGCAATGCCAGGCGGGTTACGTTATAAATTCGGAGGTGCAGTGTTTCTTTCGATGGGATCCTGGGTGAATTTTTGGACTGCCACAGATCAAATTTCCACTGAGGCAATCAGGCGTGCTTTAGTAAATACCACCAAAGAAGTGTACAGGGATGATCACAGCTCTAAGATGGACGGATATTCGGTTCGTTGTCTGAAGGATAATTAAGGTAGTAAATGATTGGTCAGGTTGTATTTGCAGGGCGCTGTATTCCTGGAGGAGCTTTTCCTTATCTTCCACCTAATTTTGCCCACAACATCCCCATTTTCTAATGAATAGCTTCTTCCAGCATTTCTTTATTTTCTGAAGCAGGGACCCACCTCCATGGATATATATGTGATCCATATTTCAGGATAAAACTTGCAGGTGCAACAATTGGGTTGGTACCGGCTTTACGGAAGTGCATAACTGCCCGGGGCATTTGAATAGCTCTAGGAACTAAAATGAGACTATTTTTTGTCCCAAAATTCTTTACATATTCTTCCGCTTCCATTCAGGTATTTGAGGGTGTTGACTGAATGGACATAGAGGCAGAATCAATTCCAAGAATTATCGCTGTACGGTAAAGAACAAGCGCATGTGACAACTCTGATCTTTTGCTGTAACCTGATGTGGTATGAGTCTGCTACCCCTGGTCATCCTGTGGATCCGTATTCCTTCAACCAGACACGACAGTGATATTGAGGATAACTGGTTATTAGGAGATAGGTTTTTATCATCATAGTTGTCTCCTCCAAGAACGATTATATCACATGAATCAGCGAGTTTATTTATGGATGATTCAGATAGTTGCATGATTCTGCATTTTCATGAGATGGTGATTGCAGGTACACTCCATGGCGTGTCCTAGCAGGGATCATGTTAAAAAGTTCTTATCAATGTAGTTTTGAAACTTACTTTTATACTGATCGCTAACCGGAATATAAACTTTCCCGTCGAAAATAATCCGGTTCCTTTCTATAACCGAAATCTTAGAAAGGTTAACTATATAAGATCTATGATCTATGCACTCTCATGAACCTGTCAGATGGTAATATCTCCTCAACAGACTTCATGCTTAACAGCGTCATTACCGGCTTAGCGCTGGTAAGGTGAATTCTGATATACTCACTCATTCCCTCAATATACTTTATATCGTCAAAGTTGATTCTGAGTAATTTATAATCAGATTTGATAAATAGAAAATCTTTATTGCTCCTGACTTCATCTGACTTTTGATGATGCGAATCAAACCATGTTTTAACCTTATTGGCTGACTTTAAGAAATCAACATAGCTGATGGGTTTAAGCAGGTAGTCGATGGCATCAACCCTGAAACCTTCTAATGCATATTCGCTGTAAGCCGTGACAAATACTATCTTAGGAGGATTTTCAAGAGTTTTAACGAAATCCATTCCGTTAAGATCGGGCATATTTATATCAACATACATGAGGTCAACCGGGATATTTTCTAAAATCTCAATTGCCTGAAAGGCGCTTTCACACTGCCCAACCAACTCCAGAAAAGGTGTTTTCTTAACGTAATCAGCTATTTGCCTCAAAGCCAAAGGTTCGTCATCTATTGCTATGCATCTGATCATAATGGAATCGATAGGGTTTCACTACGTTTATAAGATAAAGAACCGGCAGTCTTTATTTCTGCGGAAAAGCAGAAACAAATATAAAAAATTATTTCTGACCGACTAAAAGTATGAGATTCTTCGCTTCGCTCAGAATGACAAGCGTTTAGTGAGTTAGAGAGTCGAGGGGGGTGGTTGGAGGCACAGCCTCCAACCACCCCAGATGATATGCTATGGAAGAAATAATTACTTATTGCTGACAGACAAATTCAGCTGTTGATAAAATTAATTTCTCTGATAATAAATATCGTAGGCAATCCAGTCGACAACATAAGCTGCAAAGTAAACCGAATGTAAAGAATCAAACAGGGTTTTTATGTTCTCAATTGAGTTACCAATTAAAGCAGAAACTGTTGAAGTCGTTCCATCTTCAAAAGTTATCTGGATATCTCGTTTTTTACAAACTGATGCTTCCGGGTCAGCTACCTTATCAACGATTGCAACTACAGCATCTGGTTGCAATAAACCATTTACGTATACTTCAACTGCTTTCGTGCCTGATTTTCTGATGATTTGTACATCACCGATGGTAAGAATGTACTGGTGCTCGCGACCAAACCTGCCGGTGTCAATCTTTACAGTGAGTAATTTTTCTTCATATAATACCTTATTATCACCCGTAATTGTGAAGCTTGAAACAGTTGTATCGCCTGACTCATATTTATAATCTGCGGTATAGCTGCTGCTGAATGCATATTGAGAAGCATATTTGATACCCAGGGTCGGACTAACAAAATAATTTATATTTAAGTTGCCAGCAAGAACATTATCCACACTGATCTCTGATGCCAGGATATAGTCAAAATCGTGATAACTGTTATAATTATTATGATAACCAGATACAGCAATTGAAAAATTATTTGTCAGCAAAGAATCTGATGGTACATATTCTCTTAAATATCTTGGGTTCACAACTTTTTTTAATGGCATACGAACAATCATCTTGCTGTTATCGGAAGCCTTATTGAAATACCTGATTAATGATAGTCCCCATCTGTCTGTTTTAGGTACAGGTTTATAATCATATACTCCTTTAACTGTATCAAGAGTAATATATACCCTATAATTTGAATCTGTAGTACTGGCAGACTTTTGAGTTCCGTCAGTTACAGTTAGAATACTATAAGCTTTGGAGGAGGAAATAGCATCCATAGCTGTATTTAAATTCAGAGCGCTCTGATTAATCGCTGATTTCAGAGAAAGGCTATTTACAATACCATCATTCTTTGCGCAACTCCATAATAGTGCACTTAAGAAAGCAGTAACTAAAATGATTCGACCTTGATTTTTCATAACTAATAATTTTTAATTATTTCCATTAAATTTTTAAACATTACACTGTCAAAAGTACATCTGATACAAAGTAATAAAAAATATTTTCAACGAACACCTGTAACTATTCACCGAAACGCCATTTTTTATCTTCAAAATGATATTCAGATGGATAAATAATAAGGAAGAACCTGGAGGTTTATCCCAAGGAATGCGAATGGATGTATTTTTGAAATATTTCTTTATATTGTTCACTTACAGGGATATATACTTTACCCTCAAAAATTATCCTTGAATGGTCAATTGTGGTGATTTTCTCAAGGTTGACAATATATGAACGGTGTACTCTCATGAATTTATCTGAAGGTAGTTGTTCTTCAAGAACACGCAAACTTATAAGTGGCAAAAGAGATTTACCGTTTAGAAGATGAATGCGCACATATTCACGCATCCCTTCAATATAAATAATGTCTTCCAGGCTGATACGGACCATTTTATACCCCGATTTTACAAACAAATATTCCCTGTCGCCCCCCTTTTTTGTTGCCTGTGGAAGAACATTTTCAAAATAATTTCTGGCTTTATTAGCTGACTTTAAGAAATCACCATAACCGATTGGCTTAAGCAGGTAGTCGATGGCATCAACCCTGAAACCTTCTAATGCATATTCGCTGTAAGCCGTGACAAATACTATCTTAGGAGGATTTTCAAGAGTTTTAACGAAATCCATTCCGTTTAGATCGGGCATATTAATATCAACAAACATCAGGTCAACCGGGATATTCTTTAAAACATCAATTGCCTTTAAGGCACTTTCACATTGTCCGGACAACTCGAGAAAAGGTGTTTTTTTAATGTAACCAATAATCTGCCTCAAAGCAAGCGGCTCGTCATCTATTGCAATGCATCTGATCATAATGGTATTGATAGGTTAACAGTAAATAAATCTTTATTGTCGATTATATCAAGATGGTAATTATTACCGTACAGTAACTTTAAACGTTTTCGGGTGTTTTCAATACCTATCCCGGAAAATTCTTCAATCTGGCTTTTATCGGTTTTACTATTTTTCACAACCAACAGGAGTCGTTCTTCGCCTATAATAATATCTATATTGATAAACGATTCATCCTTATAACTGATACCATGCTTAAAAGCATTCTCAATTAATGAAGTAAATATAAACGGAGGTATCGTTTTTTCCGGAATAGTAGCAGGTAAATTAAGGGTAATGCTTACCTTCTCATTAAACCTTAACTTCATCAGGCTGATATAGCTTTCCAGAAATTCTATCTCTTTTTTTAATGTTGTTTTTTCAGTTTCTGTTTCATACAATAAGTAACGCATCATTTTCGATAGCTTAATTATTGCCTCTTTGGCCTCCTCTGCATTAACATCAACCAGTGAATGGATATTATTCAAAGTATTCATCAAGAAATGGGGGCTAACCTGATTACGCAGAAGAACAAGTTGAGAAGCCACATTTTCTTTTTCAAGTCTTACTTTTTCATTTTCAATATTTATTCCTCTAAGACCTGAACGTAATCCTGTATCAAAGCCCACAAAAAGTATCGACAGAATCAGAAAGTTTGCAAAGGGAGGTATTGGCCTTGGTTGCCGGGTCTGTGCCGGACGCAAATTTCCAAACTGATCGACTCCCCCGGGAAAGGCATAAGGAGGTGACTTAATCTGATCCTCCAACGTGGGAACTTCAGGAGGCGGAACATTTTTGAATTTTGTATCGTAAATATAAGAACCTGCTGTGAATAGAATTATAAGCCCCAACACTGACGCGATGAAAAAAACCTGCTTCCCCTTGAAAAGTAATCTGGGAACGAGTATGAACCGGTTTATAAGAAACACTACCAATAGCGGGATAAGAATTTGCAGTTGCAAAAGTATGCTTCTTCGTATGGGACTGTAAATATCTTCCCTGAAAAGAATGGGAGTGAAAAGGAGAACCAGCCAAACGAAGATGATAAGAACTAATTCTGAATATTTTATTTTTATATTTTGCATTTCTTCTATTTAAAAAAATTAAATGCGGAGAACCGCTGAGTTTTTCGCTGAGAACCGCAGAGTTAATCAATTAAATACTTTGCGTTTCTTTGCGATAGCTCTGCGTACCTCTGCGGTTAAAAACAACTACTTTCATTACTTTATCAGACTAAGCCCCTCTTTTGCACTGGCATCCCCGGGGGAGTAAAGTAAAGCCTTATTAAAAAGAATTTTTGCTTCACGGGTTTTCCCTAACCTAAAGTTAGACCATGCCAGCATAAGCACACTCTGATAATCGAAGGGATACAGGTTAACAACCTTTTCGAACTGCTGATATGCCAGCTTGTAATCCTTCTTATCGTATGAGATAAGTCCCATACGGTAAAGAGCTACCGTGTTGTTGGGATCAATAGTAAGTATTTTATTATACTGTTCTATAACTATATCCCAGTTACCAAGAGAAGAGGCAGGTAAAACTGCTCCAAGTCGGGGTTCAATAGCATAAGGCATCAAATCTATAGCCTTATT
Organism: Bacteroidia bacterium; assembly: GCA_026391555.1. GTDB lineage: Bacteria > Bacteroidota > Bacteroidia > Bacteroidales > VadinHA17 > LD21. Next base: position 31,414 of record JAPLEB010000105.1, read on the forward strand.
ATAGTAGCCCAACGATTCGGAGAACTGCCCCTGAAGGTAGGTTAGCCATCCCAACCGGAGGTTAATCTCATAAGAATTAGCATCATAATATGCCTTAAGTGATGCTGAAGCATCGGCATACTTCTCCAGTTTTTCCTTCGCGTAACTATCGCTGAATGCTGCAGTTAGCTTCGTATAGTCCTGCGCTTTTGATAATAAAACCGTAAAAATAAAAATTGTAATTAATGTAATTCTTTTCATGATTATTTGATTTTGCAGGTTAATTTAAATGCGACTCCAAATGAATTAATATTCAGTTTATTAGTTCTTAAATAGGAATTGAGATTCCATGAGTAAATTTGATTTTTACAATAGTATGGCGATATTGTAATGCTGAATTTTTTGTCAGGCAAAAGGATAATATTGCTGTAAATAGTTGTTTCCGGTATCTGGAATGAATTATTTATCATATATCCCTGATTTCTTGCATATAGAAATGAGTTACCTTTAATTATGCCTGATTCCAGCCAGATCGACTTAGAAATCTTAAATCCTATCTCCTGATTAATCTGATAAGTTCCCCCCCAGTACTTATCGCTCTGATACATTCCGCCTGATGTAAAATACAGATTTAGGTTCGCGAATGGCAGGTATGTTAAATATCCTTCACCCCTTATCTGGTTTGAATTACTGAAATTGCTAAACGATAAGTTTGCTCCGGTTCGTATCTTCCACCCGTTTTTCGCAATTCCCAAACCACCCAGGTATTCGATGTTTGTTTGTGTCTGAGTAGTAACATAAGGATAAAATGCAACATGACCAAACCCGGAAAACTCCCAACCAGGGAAAATATAACCATTAAGTTTGGCATACAGCTGATGTTGGGTGAAGTTAAGACCTATTCCTGAAGTATCTGAAACAGAGTAAACTGTTCCTGTTTTGTGATAGTTTGTATAGGCAAAAGTTCCCTTGAATCTGGCTGAAAAATAACTTTCAAAACCGGCATTGAAACTTAAACTGCTTTTTACTGCTTCGTAGTATAAGTTATTGGTTTTATAAAGAGTTACATCGGAGCCCGAAGCAGAGGAACCTGCATAAACAGATGATAACCCTGGTTTGCCTATTGATTTAAGAATATTGTTTTTTTTGTACTTTGGTACAGATTCAAGGTATAGATAAGCATCGGCTTTTCTTCCTGAAAAAAGATAGCTAAAGTAAATATACTCTCTTGAAATTGTATCTATTGAATTAAATTCCATTGCTCGTGTAAAATTTTTCAAAATACTGGAATAGAGTTGTTTATTATATGCAAGTATTCCCAGTCGCATACGCAGGTAATAGTAATCCATTCCGTGAGACAGCATCGTGTCTGCTGTATTTTTCAGGTTCTTATAATCACCCTTTATGTAGTAATTATATGTTTGCTGATCGAGTGTCTTAAAATCGCTTTGAGCAGACAAATTTACTGAAAAGACCAGCAGAAGGGCTGTTATATTTAATAAGATTCGCATGTGGCTTCTAAATTCAAACTTTCATTTTCAAATTTCAAACTATTGTCGCTGTTCACCACGAGTTTAAATTCCCTGGCCCAAACCTGCCGGCTGAAAGAGTAGCCGGTAAGTTTTGTATAATACTCAAAGCTATCCACATCAAACTCTGATCCTATCATTTTCATCCTGACACTTGAATCTGATTTTAAGTACATGAAAAAGGGTGCTGTAATATCGTGCAGAAAGAGCCTCCATCCGGCAAATGTACGGTTTACAGGTAAAGAATCTGTTGAGACATAACCATCAATATATAAAAGAGGAACTCTGAACGCCGCCAGATAAAAATAGTACAGCAACGATTTCCGGTCTCCGTCAAAATGGGTGAAACAGAAGTGAACACCATCGTACCGGAAGTTGGCAATTGATTTTGTATCATGACAGAATATATAGGATCTGTTATAAATATTGGTAAAGACCTCCCAGGTAATTTTATCTGTACCTTTTGAAGTTTTGACGTTCCAGTTCAGTTTTGTGCCAGGCATCAGATTGAACGTTATTTTAAGAATCAAATTTTCTTCAATGGGTTTCACACTCTGTCCTTTGGATGGATAGCTGAACGTTCTGAGTTCTTTCCCATTTTCTAAATACGCAAAAAGCGGGTATTTTAATGTTTTTGAACCAATATAAGGTGTTGTTTGAAGCTGAAAATGAAGGTGTGGGTATGGGGAGCGTCCGGAATTTCCAACCTTTGCTATGACCTGGCCATAATGGACATTATCGCCTGTTTTCACTGAAACCGATCCTTTCTGAAGATGACTAAGTTTTGAGTATAATCCTTCGGCATGTTTGATTATCACAGTATTTCCCCAGTTTTTAAATGTGTTAACATCTCCAATCTTATTATCGTCGATTCCATCCTCGGAAACAACTACTGATCCATCGGCTGGTGCAACTACATTCTGACCAAAACAGTAATAGTCCTTCAGGTTGTTTCCATTATCGTTATATTGAGCCAAATCTCTGTTGATAATTACAAAATCCCAGGCATTGGACCACTCGCCTTTGTGAGTGTACTCACCGTTATGGCCCTGGCTGACATGCCACTCTCCAAAGAAAGGAAGTTTAATCTGCAACCAGCCAAAGTTCGGGAAACGTTTTGTAAAACTCTGGTAAGAGTATAGATTGCGCTCCGGTGTGCCCTCCTGAATTTGCACTTCCTTAAACTGACTCTGCACCGTTCTAAACCTTAACGAGTATATGAAAGTCAATATTATTATGTTAAAAGGAAGCGATAGCAAAGTCAGATTAAAAGGTTTAAGCAAAACAAACAGACCTGCCGAAACTAAGGCTATAATAGGTGTAATGGCAAATGCCCAGAAGAACGACTGTTTAGATGGAATATAGAAATACCCGCCGATAGCAATGGCTCCTAAAATGAAATTAAATCCAATATAGTTATAACCCAACCGGGTCAGGTCCATACCAAAAAAGGAGTAAGCCAGCCAGGCAACGCTAAAACCCAGCAACGAAAGCATAAAAGCGATCCTGGAATAGAAAATCAATGCGACTGCTACAACAAATCCCGCGAAAACATTAAACTGAAAGAATATTGCACCCAGGGAAAGAAAGTAGCTGTTTACAAAGTTGGATGTAATCTTCCCAACTAACCATTGATGCAGATTTACAAGAGGATGTCCGCCAATAATAAAGAGTTTATTGAGAACATAAACCCCGCTTTGATTATCTTCCGTTCCGCTTAGCATCCCTCCGGCGCTTAAGACAATCCAGATACTTATAACGAATGGAATCGAGAGATATGGAAGGTAGTATTTGCCTAAAATACCCTGGAAAGTAATTGTGATTAAAAGGGTTAAAAACCCTGATAATATTGCTATTACAACGATTACAAAGGTTAATTCATAATAGTACCCTAACCCAAGTCCCACCAGAAGACTATTGAAACCGTAAAACCCTTTCGTTGTAGGTAATTTATCAAACTTCAATAACGAAGCAGTGATGTTTGCGGTCAGTACTGAAAGCAACCCGGCAAAACCGGCAGAAATATCGAGGAAGGAAACTATAACCAGGGGAATGGCAAACCAATAGCTCTCCGAGAAGAATATCTGGGAGTAGCTTCTTAATACTCCCTGGAAGAAAGTGGATATTGTGGCGTTTTTTAACATTAATTGGGGGATGTTTCGTGTTTCGTGTTTCGGGTTTCGATTTGACTTTTATCTTTTTACATTTGTCTTTTGTCTTCAACCCAGGTACTCCGGTATTACCTCATTAGCTGATATATTTTCAAGTGTTTCAGCACGCCTGATTACATGAACCTCCCTGTTCTGATCTATTAAAACAACATTTGGCCGGGTGGTTATAAACTGCAGCCACTGGGTGTTATTGTAAGCTCCTGTTCTGGTTATTACAAACCTGTCGCCACGTTTCAATGCAGGGAACATAAGCGAAGGTCTGATAACATCTATATTCATACAAAGCGGACCAAAGATTGTTGTCTCCTCAACCAAACCAGAATGAATGCTAACGGGGTGAATTTTATGATCGTACCAGAATGATGTAAAAAGCAGATTCACACCAACATCAACAATGGTTGCTCTGTGACCATCCGAAAGATGTTTATTTGCAAGCACAGAACCAGCAATGTACCCTGCGTTATCTATTAGCGCACGTCCGGTTTCCAGTATTAATGTCGGCAGTTTATCGGGTTTAATCTGAGAATTGATAATTGCTGATGTTATAGCCTCTGCGTATTCATCGAACGAAGGAGTTGTATCCTCACCCGAAAGGTAGGCTCCCCTCAGAGTATTCTTCGATGCAAATCCTCCGCCCATATCGATATATGAAATATGATGATCAAATTTCTGAGCTATATTGTAAGTCAGATCAGCAAGCTTTGTAGCCGCGACCCGGTAAGCATCAACACTCATTATATAGGTACCTATATGAGTATGTAAACCCATTAGTTTTAGTTTTGGGTTCATCATAATGCGATTTATTGCATCCCATGCTTCACCGTTCTCGTAGTTTAATCCGAACCTGTCCCATTTGGGATAAATTCCAATATCCATATTTACCCTGACGGCTACCCTGGCCTCAATATTTTTTCTCTGACAGACATCCGATAACATGAACAGCTCATCTATATGATCGATGTGAATGAACGATCCATTCCTTACGGCTTTCTCCAGATCATTAATACTTTTACCCGGTCCGTTAAAAATAATATTTTCTCCTTTTACACCATTCCCGATCGCTTTATCGTACTCAAAACCCGATACAACCTCGGCCCACGATCCTTCCTGATGGAAAATCCGGCAGATGGAATCTAAATAATTGGTTTTGTAACTCCATGCCATCTGGACTTTTTGATATCTGAGGTTGAATGCTCTTTTGATATCCTCCATCCCTTTTCTAATTGTCCGTTCAGAAAAAACATAAAGAGGTGATCCATATTTGTCAAGGAGATCATCTACCTTAACTCCGTCTATAAAAGGCAATGGGGCAACTACCGTTCCAACCCCATGCTTCGATGGAACACCCGGATTTAAACGGGTTATTGTTGGTCTTTCGAACATTAATTTTGACATGATATTGTGTTTATTATTTTCGTTCTGCAATTTTCAAACTCTTCTATAGCTCCCCTGAAGTGGTTAGCCTGGAGAAAAGTTCCAGGTCCACAATCATATCGTAGGAGTACCTCACAAACATTTTACCCACATCGTAACGGGTGAAGGGTTTCACTTCCAGACCCAATGTCAGCTTCAGCAGTGCTTCAGGAATATTCTGACCGGCGCCAACTGCCAGATAAACCCATGCAGGAATTCTCGGGTTAATTTCAAGGAGGTAAAGTTTATTGTCATCTGATCTTATAAGTTCCAGCTCCATTCCCCCTTTCCATTTTGTTTGTGATATTATCTTTTTTGCCAGATCAAGTAAAGTGTGATCTTCAATAGTTATGCCTCCCCATGCCTTACCCTTATCGGTAATGTATTGTTTACGCATTGGTACTGCTGCTATCAGATTGCCTTTCCCATCACCAAGTGCAATAACATTCACCTCGGTTCCCCTGATATATTCCTGAACAATAACGGGAAGGCCCCATTTAGCTGTCATCTTTGAGAAGTAGATTGCTGCTTGTTCCACTGAGTGAGCAGCATAAGCATCGTAGTATTTCCCCTTTATCATCACCGGATAGTTCATCGATTTAAGGGTATTATTTAAATCAGATACGCTAAAAACCTCAGTACCGGAAGGGACATTAACACCATATTTTTTCCCGTAAGCAGGAAGATTTGATTTATTTCTCTCATCAAACTGTTCCATTGTAGGCAGATAGGTTTTTATCCCGATTCCCTCAAGCCTTTTTTCAAGTTTTATAAATGAAAAGAGCTCAGCATCAAAATTCGGGATAATAACATCTAACTTCTCTTTATGGTGTATTTCCAATAATCTATTGAATAAAGCGTCCTTCCCTTCCGCCGGGTAAGGAATCATATATGTTTTATCAACCAGGTCGCTCATGTAAATACCAGGTTCAAGATGCTCGTATGCCAATCCGATTATCCTGACGTCGAAATCCTTTGATTCACGAATTCCGCGTATCACAGGAATCCCCGGACCCGGGCTGTCAATGTTGTTAAGACCCGTTACTGCAACCGTTACTTTCTGAGGGTTCATTTTTATTCCTCCAGTAGATTATTTACACTAAGGTCATTCACAAAATCGGACAGATATCTTTCCAGTGAAATTTTATCCACATCGTATTTTCCCAGCAACAAATCGGTTATCTGACTAATATTTTTCCCTTCTTTAATCAGCATAAGTACCTCTTTACCGATATTATTCAATGTAAATGAGTCGCCTGTAGAGGGGTTAAAAACGAATCCGTTTTCACTGAGCGCTATGTTTCCTTTAATAAGCATAAAAGTATTTTTATGTTTTTATTATCGTTCAAAATTTAACTTTAATAATAATCTGAACAAACGTAGTCCCAAATAAAATCTTACACAAAACTAATCAACGAATTGGGAGGTTGTGTATGTATAACCGGGGTTTTTATCAGTAGAAAGATAACCCATCACAACCTGTCCGCAGGGAGAAGTTCTCAAAACCAACGGAACAAGGTAATACAGTAAGATCAAAGAATTTGATAAGACGATAAAATTTTTTTGTTATAAAACATATAATCACGAATAACCTACTTATAATGCTCATCCTTAGCCTTTAATGATAAAAAAACGCTTGGCATCGGCGATTTGACTGTTATCAATTCACCATTTACAGGATGAGGAAATGAAAGGGAATAGGCATGAAGCCTGACACGACGTACATAATCACTTGAAGCGCCATATTTGCGATCTCCTACTATCGGGCAGCCAATATCTGAAAGATGCACTCTTATCTGGTTTTTACGGCCGGTATCTGTTTTAATATCAAGGAGGGCGTAATTATTCAAAAGTCTGATGGTTTTATAGTGTGTAATGGCAAATTTAGCATTTGCTGTTTCAGTAACTGAATGCATTTTCAACGATTTATCTTCGATGAGCCAACTTTTAATGGTGCCTTCGGGACTTACAGGGATTCCTTCAACGAGAGCAAAATAATGTTTTTCTGTTTCTATCCACTTGTCTTTAATAGTATTCATTGCAATATCCGACTTGGCAAATAACAACACTCCCGATACCTCCTTATCAATCCGGTGCACAACAAACGCTCTCACTTTTCCTTTACTTATCTGTTTTAAAAACTGAGAAATGATTTGTAGTATACTTTTGCTGCCATCGGTACTCGATGTAGAAATGCCGGCAGGTTTATCAATCACAATTACATGCTGGTCCTCATATAAAACAGGAAAAGGAAGCCTGGCTTTGGCAGAAATTCCGGGATGTAGGTTGATGTCAACGATATCTCCCGGGTTTAATGGATATGAATGTAAAGTGATTGATTCATTATTTACACGAATTGTACCGCTTTGCAACAACTTTTTTATCCTGGCTCTTGGTGAGTCAGGATATTGTTCAGAAAGAAATTCAAAAAGAGTAAATGATTTATTTATTGTTGTTTTCACGTAGTTATATGTTAATTGAAGAATCACATTCGGGTTGCTTAATAACCGGTCAAAAGGTGTAAAACACTTAAACTATTACACCACCTTCTTCAGTACGCCGAAGACACCTCTTATAAATGTTGCGCTTATAAATACTTTAACAAGCTCCTCCTGGGTATCGTGCTTCAAAAAAGTGTCCAACCCCAATAAGGTTTAGTTATTGTGTACCAATACGGATCAAGAACAGTATACAGAACAGCTATAATAATTTTAGTTACTGAAAAGTCTGATGTGGAATGGGGTTTCGCGGATCATTTATTTTTGTTGAACCGATGACATTGCACACACAAAGGACATAATTAAAAACATAACGAACATCTCCCTGGGGACCGAGGTAGGCAGGAAAATTTGCAGGATCTCCGGTCTTAGGATCGCTTCTTTGTGCCCCGGCTCCATGCACATCCCTAAGATATCCATTCATTTTTCCCTGTGCTTTTCCAAATGCAATATAAACAGCAGCTTTATAAGGATTTGTACCATCAAGATGAGTAGTACTGGTCCAAAAATAAGGATATTGACCTGATTGGCCGTTTGGATCAATTATCGCAGTCGTTGAAAACAAGGGGTCTGAAATTATTGCCGAATTGTTGTAGAAGACGTGAACCCCCGTTTCAACAATCGGATAAGTCAGGTTTTGGCTTTGTCCGGTGAAACTTGTTGATGTTGCAAGAAAAACAGATAGCATTAGTATGTAATGCAGACTTCTCTTCATGGTTTTTCTATCTATCCGGGGAAAAAATAACCCAACATTAATAAATATTTTATGCGATAAACTTAGCATCTGTGACTAGGAACCCGCCAAGGCGTGTCCCTACTGGTATAAATAAATTTCTGATACTGATTTTATCGCCCTGTCGGAGAAAAAATCAGCAGCAGCAAAGATACGGAAAAGACCTCCATCTTCCTCATCCTTCGTTTTTATCAGCATGAATTCCTGCTGGTCATTTCTGTTAAATAGTTCAGAATATGAAACAGCACACCTGTAACCATCTTTACCGGCAAAACACATTACTCCTGATTGCAGATTCTTCCTGTTAATGGGATAATACTTCAATAGCATATCTTTAAGGAGAACCCCTGTAAAGGGTGAAGTACTGTGAATGCCTTTACCCCTGCCATAGAAAATTGTATTAAAAGTGATGAGGTCTTTTGCCATTTCAGGAGCCAGAACAGCAAGCTGTTTATCTCTGCTGAATATCTTAAAATCTGAAGAATACATCGGCGACATACCCTTTACTACAGGAAATGATTTCCGAATTGATCTTACCGTGATTTTCACCGGATATGAAATGTTTCTTTCAGTCACAAGATCGCACGCGGAAACAATTCTACTCTCTCCAGGGAGTGGCCATAACTCTTTTGTTTTGGAAGGTACTATCCGCGACACATTAGTGGCTATAATAATCTTATGAAGGTTGTTTGGATAGTAAATTTCGCCCCAACTGAAAACTACCTTTTCACCTTTTTCATTTTCAATTTCAACATAAATATCAATAATTGGATTAAACTCAGCAGTGTTCACCTTTTTAAGAATTATTTTATTGAGTACATCAAAAAGTGAATACCCGTCATACCTGTAAGCGCCAACAAATATGTCACTACCGGCACTGTCGAGAAGTGTCTCTTTGACGATAACCGAATGTATAAGAAGCTCTGAAAAATCTACTTTCCCCGGATTTGCTATCTCTCCATCAATAATTAAATCCTTTACAGGAAGGGCATAGGTTTCTGTATTATCATAAAAATTATTGGTCATGTCTGATGTGTCAATGAATTGTAACCCTAACTGGGTAACTTTACCTGAGTTTTGTCCCGGTCGGGTGTTACACGAAATCAAACTTAGTGAAAATACAATGAACAAAGTTATTGATCTCATTTTTTTAAGATTAATTCACAATCACAACGATAATATCCATTACATTGGTCATAGTGGGACCGGTAATGATCTGGCCTCCTGCTTTTTTAAAGAAATGATATGAATCGAACTCCATGAGATATAATGCAGGATCATAATTTTTCGAAAGGGCTTCTGGAAAGGTATCCGAGTCAACAACAGCTCCGGCGGCACCAGTTGACCCGTCGGTACCATCTGTTCCTGCAGAAAGTATTGTTATTCCAGGATGGTCCTTAAGCAGATCGGCACACAATAACGCTAAATGCTGGTTTCTTCCGCCATGCCCTTTACCTGTCATTTTAATTGTTGTCTCTCCTCCGAATAAAAGGCAGACCGGCTTAACCTCATACTTATCCTCTTTAAATTTTAATGATGTCCCCACGATATACTCTGCAACACTGGAAGCATCGCCTTGCAGTTGATCGTCGATAATAACTGCATTAATATTATACTCTAATGCTTTCTGTTTCGCTGCTTCAAGTGCCAGCCTGTTATTACCGATTAAAAGGTTAAAGGTCTTCTCAAAAACAGGATCCGCGGGTTTTGTTGTCTCTTGTCTGATTCCGGTTGCTCCTTCCTTTAGATATTTAATAATTCCACTTGTCACAGATGCTGTTAAATTAAATTTATCTAAAACAGTCAGCGCCTGAAGAAATGTTGTGGGGTCGGGAGTTGTTGGCCCGGAGGCAATTACATCTAATGGATCGCCAGGCACATCAGATAAGATAAGACTTACGAGTGTAGCCGGACTAACGGCACTGGCAAGCTGACCACCTTTAACAACTGACAAATGTTTGCGTACCGCATTAATCTCACTAATACAGGCTCCGCTATTAACAAGCAGAGCATTAACTGAAATCATATCTTCTGGAGAAGAGCCTTCGGGAAAATCAGGAAGAAGTGCTGAGCCACCGCCAGATAAGAGGCATATTACCAGATCATTAATGTTGGCCTTATCGGCAATTTTCAGTATTATTTCAGTTGCTTTGAACCCGTTTGAATCGGGTATAGGATGGCCCGCTTCCATAACCTTAATATATTTGAGGTTACAGGAATGTCCATATTTTACAACGATACGCCCTTCAGTAATCCGGTTGCCCAGTATCTTTTCTACCTCAGCACCCATCATGGCGCTTGCTTTACCTGCACCGATAACATAAATATTATCAATTACTTCCAGGGAGAAGTTCAGAGAACCGATAGCCAGACAATTATCTTTTAAGGCCATCACCTTTGTTATCAGTCTTTCAGGAAGAACACTCTCTACTCCTGCCAGAAAAATCTGTTCAGCAATTGTTCTGTGATTCATTTTAAAGGTTTAAGTAAAGAAGAGATATGCAACAAATATTGCAGTAGTAAAGCCAGCAAGATCAGCAAGTAAGCCACATCCTATCGAGTACCTTGTGTTTTTTATTCCTACCGAACCGAAATAAACTGCAACAATGTAGAATGTTGTATCAGTTGTTCCCTGCATTGTACATGCTAATCGTCCAAGGAACGAATCGGCTCCATGGGTTGTCATGGCATCAATCATAAGTCCGCGGGCGCCGCTTCCGGAAAGAGGTTTCATAAATGCAACAGGCAGTGCGCCTGTGAATTGGGTATCAACACCAAGCCATGCAAAGAATTTAGCAATACCGGCAATAATAAAATCCATTGCACCTGAGGCTCTGAAAATTCCGATCGCCACCAGAATGGCAACCAGAAATGGAATGATTTTGATGGCAATACTAAATCCCTCTTTTGCACCCTCAATGAATGCGTCATAAACATTCACCTTTTTTATGAATGCCAATACAATAAAAAGTACAATAACCGACATTAGGACGAAATTTGCTGCAAATGTTGAAATTGTCGATATCTGCTCCTTAGGAAGTCCGCTGAAATAGATTATTATACCGGTAATTATTGCTGTAAATCCTCCGAGATAAGCCAGGATAACTTTGTCGAATAAATTGATTTTCTGGATAATAGCAACACTGACCATCCCGGTGAGTGAGGCAGCAAACGTTGAAATAAGTATCGGAATAAAAATGTCAGCCGGGTTAACGGCGCCAAGCTGTGTCCGGTAAACAATAATGCTGACAGGAATAATTGTGAGACCGGCAGCATTCAGAACCAGGAACATGATCTGGGCATTTGAGGCAGACTCTTTATCGGGATTGACCTCATGCATCTCTTTCATTGCCTTAAGTCCTACCGGAGTTGCAGCATTATCGAGACCCAGCATGTTGGCAGATATGTTAAGCATAATTGATCCATATGCCGGATGACCTTTCGGCAGCCCGGGAAAAAGCTTTTCAAAAAGTGGACCAATAAGTCTGCCAAGGATGGCCACAACTCCCCCTTTCTCTCCCACTTTCAGCAGACCCATCCAGAGTGTAAGTGCACCTGTCAATCCGAGTGATATTTCAAAACCGGTTTTGGCGTTTGAAAAAACAGCACTAACCATCTCGTTGAATATATGTGTATTACCTGCGAATATTAACTGACCGAGAGCAACAAGGAATCCGACAATAACGAATGCGATCCAGATGTAGTTTAGCGCCATGCTGATAGATTGAGTTGCTAAGATAATTATAATAGAATATAAAAGATAAAAGACAAAAGTAAAAAGTTGAAAAAGTCTAAAGTTTAGAGTTCTTTTATGGGAGAGCCTGTAACGATTTATCAGGTTTATATGATCGTACCCTCAGATTCTGATAATGCATCCTGATTTTTATCATAGAAAAGATGATTTAATAGTTGTAATTTCGATGATTGCATTTTTTTTTCCCCTGAAAAGATTCTGATGATCAGATTATTAAAATTCCTAAAAAGTATCACTCTATAAACTTTTAAATTATGCCTAAAGTTACAAAAGAAGACGCACTTCTTTACCATAGCAGGTGCCGTCAGGGAAAAGTAGAAGTAATTCCTACCAAACCTTATTTTACACAATACGATTTAAGCCTTGCTTATACGCCTGGCGTTGCCTTCCCATGCCTCGAAATAGAGAAGAATCCTGAGGATGCTTACAAATATACTGCAAAGGGAAATCTGGTTGCAGTTATTTCTAATGGAACTGCTGTTTTGGGATTAGGAGATATCGGTACCCTGGCCGGAAAACCTGTTATGGAAGGTAAGGGTCTGCTTTTCAAAGTGTTTGCCGATGTTGATGTATTTGATATTGAAGTAGATGAAAAAAATCCTGAGAAACTGATTGAATTTTGCAGACAGATTGCGCCCACATTCGGAGGAATAAATCTTGAAGATATAAAAGCTCCTGAGTGTTTCGAGGTTGAAGAAAAGTTAAAAAAAATGCTTGATATTCCAGTATTTCATGACGATCAGCATGGTACCGCGATTATATCTGCAGCAGGTCTCCTGAATTGTCTTGAAATAACCGGCAAAAAGATAGAAAATATCAGATTGGCGGTTTGCGGTGCAGGTGCAGCTGCTATTTCATGCTCCAGATTATATGTTTCCCTGGGACTGAAGAGGGAGAATATTGTAATGGTTGATACCAAAGGAGTAATTAATAGAAAAAGGAAAGACCTTAATAAATATAAGCAGGAGTTTATTACCGACAGGGATATTGACACCTTAGCCCAGGCTGTAATAGGTGCGGATATTTTCCTCGGCCTTTCAGCAGCCAATATGATGACAAAAGAGATGCTGGCATCCATGGCAAAAAATCCAATTGTTTTTGCAATGGCAAACCCGAATCCGGAAATCTCATTTGAGGATGCAATGGCAACAAGGACCGACCTCATTTTTGCCACCGGAAGATCAGACTATCCGAATCAGATAAATAATGTCTTGGGATTCCCTTATATTTTCAGGGGAGCACTCGATGTAAGAGCCTCAACCATTAATGAAGAGATGAAACTTGCAGCCTCAAAAGCGCTTGCTGCACTTGCCAGGGAACCCGTACCTGATGTAGTAGCTAAAGCTTATAATGTTGATAAACTGGCGTTTGGCAAGGATTATATTATTCCAAAACCACTCGATCCAAGACTCATATCAAGAGTTGCTTCTGCTGTTGCAAGAGCTGCAATTGAAACAGGAGTTGCAAAAATCATAATTAAAGACTGGAAAGCTTATGAAAATAGTCTGGATCAAAGAACCAGCGTGCACATAAGAAAGATTGGAGAGATTAGTGCGCTTTGCGTTTAAATCAATTTTAAATACATTTGTGCAAACAAAAAATATTATGGCACGGTTTACAAGAATAGATGTTATCCTTAAGATGCGGGAAGCAGGAATTGTACCTGTATTCTATCATAAAGATCAGGAAATATGCAGGAACGTGATTAAAGCATGCTTTGACGGTGGTATTAAAGTTTTTGAGTTTACCAATCGCGGTGATTATGCTCATGAGTTATTCAGCGAACTGAATAAATGGGCTGAAAAAGAGGTTCCCGGGTTGGTGATGGGTGCAGGATCGGTAGTTGATGCAGGAACTGCTTCACTATATATACAGCTCGGTGCAAATTTTATTGTCTCTCCGGTATTGAATCCTGAAATGGCAAAAGTTTGTAACCGCAGAAAAATTCTGTGGTCGCCTGGCTGCGGATCACTGTCAGAAATCAGCTATGCCGAGGAGCTTGGCGCTGAGATAGTTAAAATATTTCCCGGTTCATCCGTCGGAGGTCCCGATTTTGTAAAAGCAATAAAAGGGCCCTGCCCCTGGACAAGCATTATGCCTACCGGAGGTGTTGAACCAACCGTTGAAAATTTAAGGGAGTGGTTTGAAGCAGGTGTTACCTGTGTCGGTATCGGTTCCAATCTTATCACGAAAGAATTGATTCAGAAAAGAGACTGGAAAGGACTTACCAAAAGAATTGCAGGAGCAGTTAAAGTGGCAAGGATGTTTCAGATAGTGTAAATCAATTAAGCCTGCCTACCGCTGGCAGTCTTAAAAGAATCACAAAGAAGAACTGACACAGTGGATACTAAACTGTTTGATCAGGAACTGCCCTGAAGCGGAGTTGAATCCTTCATTGATAACTGAATACGTTTCCTTTCAATATCTACTGCCAGGACTTTTACCATAACATGCTGATGGAGTTTCACAACAGTTGAGGGGTCTGATATGTAGGTTTTGCTCATATTTGAAATATGTACCAGTCCATCCTGTTTAATACCGATATCAACAAAAGCACCAAATTTTGTAATATTTGTTACAATTCCGGGAACAATCATTCCCTGGATAAGATCCTCCATAGTATGAACATCAGCAAACCGGAACTCTTTTATTTTTGAACGTGGATCGCGGCCGGGTTTAGCCAGCTCTTCCATTAAATCTTTAAGTGTCGGCAGCCCGGTTACCGGAGTAATATAACGGTCGAGTTTAATCTCTTTTCGCTTGTTATCATCTGTAATAAGTTCCTTAACATCACATCCCATATCTTTCGACATTTGCTCTACAACATGGTAACTCTCCGGATGCACTGCGCTGGCGTCGAGTGGATTCTCAGCATTTCGTATCCGGAGGAACCCTGCACTTTGCTCAAAAGCTTTTGCTCCCATCCGCTTTACCTTCAGAAGTTCTTCACGTGACTTGAATGGTCCGTTTTCTGCACGGTAATCAACAATGTTCTGTGCAAGCTGTGGTCCGAGACCAGAAACATAAGTCAACAGATGACTGCTTGAAGTATTCACCTCAACGCCAACTGCATTAACACAACTCATAACAACATCATCCAGCGATTTTTGCAGTTTCTGCTGATCAACATCATGCTGATACTGACCCACCCCTATTGATTTAGGATCGATCTTAACCAACTCAGCCAACGGGTCCATAAGTCTTCGTCCTATCGATACAGCACCCCGGACGGTTACATCATAATCGGGAAATTCATCACGTGCAGCTTTTGAAGCAGAATATATTGAAGCCCCGGCCTCGCTGACAACAAAAACCTGAATATCATTCTCAAACTTGATCCATTTCATAAAATCTTCGGTCTCGCGGCTTGCAGTTCCATTACCGATAGCAATAGCCTCAATCTTGTAAGCATTGACAAGTGAAAGTATCTTTTTTATCGACATTGCAGTTTCATTCTGCGGGGGATGAGGATAAATTGTCTCATTATGAATAAGATTCCCCTGCCTGTCGAGACAAACAACCTTACACCCCGACCTGAAACCAGGGTCAATAGCCAGAACAGTTTTTTCGCCTAATGGTGATCCAAGAAGAAGCTGGCGAAGGTTTTCAGCAAATACCATAATTGCCTCAATATCAGCCTTTCCCTTGGTAATATTTCTGAACTCTGTTTCCATTGAAGATGAAAGAAGTCTTTTCCAACTATCTTTTACGGCAACAGCAACGATGCCAGATGAAGCGTTCCGCTCCTTAATGAAAATATGGTTTAGTATATCAAGTGCATTCTCTTCAACAGGTTCCACCGACAGTCTCAGGAAACCCTCATCCTCTCCCCTCCTCATTGCAAGCAGCCTGTGCGACGGACACTTCTTAAGAGGCTCTGACCAATCATAATAATCGCTGTATTTAATACCTTCAGCCTCTTTCCCTTTTACAACCCTTGAGTAAATAACTGCCTCTTTTTCAAAAAGATATCTCAGTTGTTTTCTTACATTTTCGTCCTCATTTATCCATTCGGCGATAATGTCAGATGCACCGGCCAGAGCATCTTCAACAGTTGTAACATCGTCATTGAGATACTCCTCAGCTTTAAGAGACAGATCATTCTCCTTCTGATCCAAAATGATAACCGCGAGCGGCTCAAGCCCTTTTTCCCTGGCAATCGTTGCCCGTGTTCTGCGTTTTGGCCTGTAAGGCAGATAGATATCCTCAAGCTCAGCCATTGTTACTGCAGCTTCAATTTTTTGCCTGAGCTCCGGAGTCATCTTTTCCTGTTCCTCAATAGACTTTAATACACTTTCCCTGCGGGCATCAAGCTCTTTGAGCCGATCGTATTCCTCCTTGATTTGCATCAGTTTGACCTCATCAAGACTGCCGGTCATCTCTTTCCTGTATCTGCTAATAAATGGAATGGTAGCTCCGCCATCCATCAGCCTGATTGTGTTTTCGACCTGCCATTCGTGGAGTCCAAGCTTTTTCGCAACAATTTCAATATGTTTATTCGCACCCATCGTTAAATGATTTCTACATATTCAAAAACCCACCCCTAACCCCCCGCCGAAGCGGGGCAGGCTCTCCAGGGAGGGGAACTGGTTTTGCCTTTGTACCTTTGCACTATTGTGCCTTTATTCAACATAAATAACCAAACCTTTCAGATACTCGCTCTCCGGGTGATAAATATTTACCGGATGGTCAGGCGGCTGACTCATCTGGTGTAAGATTCTGACACTGCGACCCGTATTGGCAGCTGCAGCAAAAACCGATTTTCTGAAGTTCTCTTTTGTCACCACCTGCGAACACGAGAATGTAAAAATAATACCACCTGGTTTAATTTGCTCAATTGCCTTAATATTAAGCCTTTTATATCCCTGAAGGGCATTTGCAAGAACATTATTATGCTTTGCAAATGCGGGTGGGTCGAGTATTATCAGATCGTACTTATCTTTAATATGATTCAGATAATCAAATGCATCAACCTGAAATGATTCATGCCGGGGATCATCTCCATAATTAAGTTTAATATTTTCATTAGCCAGTTCAATAGCCGGGAAAGAACTGTCAACTGTATGAACTAAAGCTGCATTTTTCATAGCATAGACTGAAAATGCGCCTGTATAACCAAACATGTTGAGGACACTCTTTCCTTCAGTAAATCTTTCAAGCAGTTTTCTGT
This sequence comes from Bacteroidia bacterium, assembly GCA_026391555.1. Taxonomy (GTDB): domain Bacteria; phylum Bacteroidota; class Bacteroidia; order Bacteroidales; family VadinHA17; genus LD21. The sequence goes on from JAPLEB010000105.1 coordinate 48,661, forward strand.
TCTCCCTCTGATCGATGAAGAATCCGGTTTTCTGACCTGTAGTCCAGTCAATTTTAAATTTATAACCGTATTCCGTGACAATCACAGGGTCAGAATTTCCATACAGAAATTCATTTACACCTGTTATACCGGACATGTGCGGAATAGTTGTTTCGCTCTTATCGTAAACAGCAATAAGCTGACCTTTCATTAGTTCAACCAGGATAGCTGCAATTTCCCCGCGTATCCTGTAAAACCCGATTGAATGCATCTGGATCACAGCAACTCCGTTATAGAAATCAACAATAAGACCTGGTAATCCATCGCCTTCAGCATGAATAAGCCTGAACACATTAATCTGAGGATTATCTATAATACCCAGTGATTTTCTGTAATTAATTGCCTTTTTTATTTTATCCCTGAAAAAATCAATGTCCGGAGTTACCTGCACAAATGAGAGTATTCGTACTGCAATGGAACTGGGTTGATAATGTCCGACAGCGAGGAAAGAATCTTTATTATCATAGACATCCACCAGGTCGCCTTCTGCAGGATTACCATAGATTTTTTTTATAGCTCCCGAAAATATCCACGGGTGATACCTGCGGAGTGACTGCTCTTTTCCTGATTTAAGGACAATTTTTACTCGCTCCACATTATTGTATTGTTATTCGAATAAGTTTATACAATATTCTAAATCAACTATTTTCAGTTAATTTATTATATATCTGATGGCATACCCACGCATCAGTTGCTGCATATATCTGCTGGGCCTCAGTAAGTTGCTCTGCTTCCCAGTCGGTCACCTGTTGGCGCTTTGATATTCTGAATCCAAGAACAATTGCTGCAAGCTTTTTAAGTCCCGAGCTCTTAATACCATAATCCCTGACAAAACTCTGCAGATCAACAAATCCGTCGGGGGAAAACTTTTTTACTCCCTTAAGGAACCTGATATCATCATGTACAGCGACTCCTGCTTTTATTACAGAATGATCGGACAACAATTTAATCAGCTCCTCAGGAAAGCCAATTTTATTGATCCGGAACAGACATGCGAGATTATCAGTAGAAAGCTGAATAAGAGAAACTGAATTTTTTCTTCCTTTTTTGAAATTGGGTTTAGTCTCAGTATCAAAACCCAGTAATTCTGATCCAAGCAACCTTGGAAAAACTTCATAATAAGTTTTAGGATTATCAACCAATACTATTTCACCTTTGAACCATGAGAGCTCACATTCAGCAATTTCCTCAACAGTAATATTCTCCTGATATTTATTATTCACCATCTCCCCTGAATTCCTTTTGTCTTCTCGCGATAAACCAGTCTGAAGTATTTCTTTTTTCATCATTTTCATCAACATCATTTTCAACTTTTCTAATCTCCTCTCCTGAGTATATGAACTTATGAATAGCTCTCATTGAATTTACAAGCTTCTGACCCCAGAAGTTTTCGAAATTCATCCTGCATTCCCACACGGCATCATTCATTACCTCGATAGTACCTGTCTGGTAAAGCAGAAGAAAGTCTTTCATATCCTGGTAAATGTCTGCCATATTCTCTGAAATGCCCGATAAAACAGGTCCTTCCGATTCGTTTATTTGTTCATCAAATACTTCGAGATAATCATTTGCTGTACCGAATTTTTCTTTAAGAGTATCATTAATTCTGATCCAGTCAGATTCTGTAACGAATTTCTCATTACCATCTTCAAAATAAGGGTTCATCTTCGGCAAAAGAGAGGCCTTGAGGTACATCAAAGGCAAAATACGTTGCAGTATCTTCAGTAACTCATCTCCTTTCAGCTCTGAAGCGTGTTCGGTGTATTTACAGAACTCATTTGCAACAGCCACAAATTCAATGACATTCCTTGAATACACCGGATCTGAACTGGAGTCCATAATTTTTAGTTAATCGTGGTACAAAATTAGACATTTTTTATGTGGATATAATCCTATTTCTTCTTTGTAGAGCTCAATAGGATATCCGTCAGATTTTCAGCAGCTTTGCGATTTTCAAAACTTACCGGGAGACGGTCATGATCAATATATTCATTATAAATCCAGGGGTCGCCTATTGCAAAAACATATCCTTTTCCATACCTGTTTTCAGCCATAAGAACTCTCCCGTTTTCAGTCAGTACAGCCTTCGCGGTACCCGACAAGTTAATATCTGAAACCTCTTTGATATAGATTTTTGATACACCTTTAAAAAGAGAATGATCGGGCAGATTCTTACAAGCTCCCATTTCAAAGTTGGTACCGGTAACCGGATGTAATGTAACATGGTTAAAGGTCATTCCAAACAGTGAAGTCAGTTGATTCAAATGAGTGAATTCACAATTTGGAGCATCATTTGCGAGTATTGCAAGAACTCCGCCATTTTTGACCCATTGTTCAATGGCCTTTGCATCCTCTGGCATGATGTAATTCGGTGATTTACTTTCAGTTGTGGTATCAGGGTCAACTATTATATATATATCCACCTTACTCAACACATTGGCATCTGGTTTTTCAAGTGTTGTGAGTTTAGCTCCCATGCCGGTGAATATTTCCCCCCAGCGGGAGTAGCCGCTGAATTCGGTATCAGTCCAGAGATAATGAAATGGCTTTCCGGTTATAGCCCTGGTTTCTTTGTTGTACCAGTTATCTAACCCGACAAACGGTTGTGATATTGCGTTTTGGACAATGAAACCAAATACTACCAGCAATATCAATAGAAAATGTCTTTTAAAAAGTTTCTGCTTTCCCATAATTTTTTCAGGTTTAATTACCTCAAAAGTATAAAACATTAGCGATGAATCAACCATATTCTGAAACATATTGCCCGTATGAAATGAATAATTATCTTTGCTATACCATAATACATAAAATTAATTATTAAACCAAATAACAATGAAGAGACTGATCTATGTTTTTGCAGCATTGCTGGTTTTCCTTTCAGCTGGAAATATAGCTAAAGGCCAGCCAAATAATGTCGACAATACACTTACTGCAAAGGAAGTGAAAGACGGGTGGAAGCTATTGTTTGACGGAAAAACATCGGGCGGATGGATGAACCCAAAGAGTAAAGCTTTCCCGTCTGGCGGCTGGACTATACAAGATGGAATCCTTAGTGTTAATCCGGCTAAGGGGGTACAAAATACCGGTGGCGATATTGTAACAGTTGAGAAATACAAAGATTTCGAGCTTGGCGTAGACTTTATGTACACTCCCGGAGCTAACAGCGGTATTAAATATTTTGTTGATACTGAAACAAAGAACGGAGCTTTAGCCTCTATTGGCTGTGAATACCAGGTTCTCGACGACAAACTTCATCCCGATGCAAAGCTGGGAAAAAACGGTAACCGCACCCTGGCCGGACTTTATGACCTTATCCCTCCAAAAAGCAGTAAAATTGATAATGGCCCTGATAAATGGAACCATGCAACAATTATTGTAAAAGGTAACCACATACAGCACTGGCTTAACGGACAGATTACAGTTGAGTATGACAGGGGCACTCCGGCATGGAAAGAGCTTGTTGCTACCAGTAAGTTTAAGACATCTCCCGGTTTTAGTGAAGTAACTGAAGGACGTATTCTTCTACAGGATCACGGGAATGCGGTATCATTTAAGAATATAAAGATAAAGGAGATAAAGAATTAGACCCAGTATAAGGTACAAAACACGACTATGAAAAACTTTGCATTACTATTACTCATATCAGGTATCTTTTTTGCATCCGCATGCAATAAAGAAGAAAAGTCCGAACGGTTCTTGCTGTTAACCGCACCTGAATGGGAAACTGACAGCCTTCTTGCCAACGGGGATGATGCTAGCGTACCAGGTGGTATGCTGGAGAAATTCAAGGGAAATGCAAAATTCAAAGAAGACGGCACTGGAACTTTCGGTACTTATACCGGGTCATGGAGATTTAATATTGATGAAACTGAACTCGTAATTGTCACTGATTCCATGCCGCTTCCGATTATCACCGACATTATAGAATTGACGAATGCCTCACTGAAAATTAAAACACTTGTCTCTGATACAGCTATTTCCATCGAGCCGATAAGAATCCGTATGACTTTTAAGGCTAAATGATGCGTTATATCCTTATTGTTATTATCTTTTCAGTAAGTTTTAGCTTAAATGGTTCTGATATTAGTGGTATCGTCAAAGGCAAAGTTGTAGATAACAGTACAGGCGAACCATTACCCGGAGTTTATGTTATTTATGGAAAAAATCTCGGGACAACGACCGATAAAAATGGTTTATATATTATTATAACAGATTTTGAAAAACTGAGAATAACTTTTCAATTTGTTGGCTATGAATCTATTACTAAAGAAATAGTCATCAAATCAAATGAAACGACTGAACTTGATGTCGGGTTGGAAATGAAAATCCGGGAGATCGACCAGATAGTCGTGAGTGCAAACAAAACCGACCAAAAGGTTGCTGAATTGACTGTATCCATGGATATCATCAAAACGTCATTCCTTTCAAACAATCATATTACAGATGCACAGGAACTTATAAATAAAATACCTGGAATTGAAGTAATGGACGGGCAGGCTTCCATCAGAGGAGGCAGCGGTTTCAGCTATGGTGTCGGCAGCAGAGTTCTGGCTTTAATTGATGGCTTACCGGTTTTGTCAGCTGATGCCGGGAACATCAAATGGCAGTTTCTTCCTCTTGAAAACCTCTCCCAGATCGAAATAATTAAAGGGGCCTCATCAGTATTATACGGATCATCAGCCCTGAACGGAATAATAAACTTTCGCACTGCCGATGCTACAAATATTCCTGTTACTCAATTTTTTACGGAGACAGGTATATATGGCAAACCAAAAAACAGGAACTGGATATGGTGGGATACTCCCAGGGTCTTTACAAGTGCCTCATTCTCTCATTTACAGAAATTCGGGAGAACAGATATCGGTTTTGGCAGTAACCTGCTTATCGATGAGGGATACCGCAGACTGAATGGAGAAAAGCTTGCAAGAGCCAGCCTCAGGTTAAAACACTTCAACAGTAAGGTTGAAGGGTTGACTTATGGATTGAACCTGAATGCAGGTTATACTATAAAAAGGGACTTCGTGCTTTGGGAGAATGCTGACTCAGGTGCCCTGAAACAGAATGAATCGGCTACAATTGAGCTTCATGGGGATTTCCTGGCAATCAACCCATATATTTCATTGAAAAAAAGTGACCGTTACAGGCATGACTTGCGGATGCAAATTCAGTCATCCCGTAACAGGTTCCCGGAGAGTAAAAAAAATAACAGTAATGCCATTTCTGCTTTCTCAGAATACCAGCTCTGGTACAGGTTATCCAAGTTTCTTGACCTTACAGCCGGAGCTTCAGAGAATTACAGCCTTGTAACCTCGAATTTTTTCGGAGATCATACCGGATTGAATGTTGCCGGCTTTGCACAGTTTGAGATCCGGCCCCTCTACCGTCTAAAAGCTGTAGCAGGCTTGAGGGTTGAAAATAATTCCCTCGACGGTAAAAACGATAAGGTCGTTCCGGTTTTCAGGGCAGGTCTCAACTGGCAGGCTGCGGACTATACTTTTCTGCGGGCATCAGTCGGACAAGGTTACCGCTACCCCTCAATAGCTGAAAAGTATGCAACAACTACACTTGGATCTGTTACCATATTACCCAGCCCGGGTATAGTGCCTGAATCAGGATGGAGTTCGGAAGCAGGTATCAAACAGGGTATCCTGCTTGGAAAAATGAGAGGGCAAGCCGACTTCTCCCTGTTCATGTCTCAGAATGTAAATATGATCGAATACTTTCTTGCTCAGGGAGATGGGGTCACCGGCTTTAAGGCGACAAATATTGAACAATCGAGGGTATACGGGGGTGAACTTGAATTCATGCTGAACGGATCAATTGGTAATATAAATACTACAATCAGCGGAGGCTATACATACATTTACCCCGTAGAGTTTAATAAAATGACCAATAAAAATACTGGTAACTACTTAAAATACAGGAGAAAACATTCTGGAAAAATAAGCTTAAACACTTCATGGAAAAAGTTTGAGTCAGATTTAAGCCTGTACGCAAAATCCAAAATACTTAGAATTGATAAATTTTTTACGGATGATATAGGTGAAGGCATCCTTCCGGGTTTCCCTGACTACTGGCAGAAGAATAATACAGGATATTATCTTATTGATGGAACCATTGGTTATAAATTAAATAGTCAGTTAACCCTTTCATTTGCTCTAAAGAACATAACCAATACAGAATACATGGGCCGTCCCGGAGATATCCAGCCTCAAAGAAATTTCAGCATCCGGTTATCAGGAAAATTTTGAATTTTCATTCTTCTGATAATTTTATTAGTTTCATGTTCTAAAACTATCCTAATATGAAAACGACAGGAACCAAGCAACTGCTACTTATTCTGACTCTATTTGCATGTGAAATCATTTTTAATTCATGTAAAAAAAATGTAATCAACGAGGTCAAAGTGCCTGATTTTGTTACTCTTTCATCGCAATTCAGCGAACCACCCAGGGAATACACAACCGCCCCTTTCTTTGTATGGAACGCTGAAATTACAAAGGAGGAGATCGACAATTATATGACCGGTTTTAAAAATGCCGGCTCATCGCAGGTGTTTATTCATCCGCGTCCCGGATTGATTACTGAATATCTCTCCGAAAACTGGTTCGAACTTTATCAATATACAGTCGAAAAAGGTAAAGAACTTGGTATGAATGTATGGATATATGACGAAAACTCCTACCCCAGCGGTTTTGCCGGCGGACATGTTCCTGATGAAATGCCAGAATCGTACAACCAGGGACAAGGGTTGAAAATGACAAGATTTGAAACTCTTCCTGATACCAGCGATAAGTATTATCTCTGCCTGAAAGAAGAAAATGGAGCTTATTCAGATATTACCGCTTCACTCTCAAATGAGAAAGGAAAAACAGGAAAATATCTTCTCTTCTCAAAAACATATAATGGGAAGTCGGACTGGTATGGTGGATTTTCTTATGTCGACCTCCTCTATCCTGGTGTTACTCAGAAATTTATCGAGGTTACGATGTCAGGCTACGAGAAATATCTTGGTACAGAATTCGGAAAAACCATTCCCGGCACATTTACCGATGAGCCCGAGATCAACTCCCCCGGTGGCATCCGCTGGACCCCGGATTTATTTGAAGTTTTCATGAAGCAATGGCACTATGATCTTAAGACTCAGTTACCTTCTCTATATGAAGAGGTTGGTGACTGGAAAAAGATCAGACATAACTACACACAGACCCTGCTTCAACTTTTCATTGACAGGTGGGCGAAACCATGGTATGCATATTGTGTAGAAAAAGGACTGAAGTTTACCGGCCATTACTGGGAACATGAATGGCCAAATATGCGACCTGGTGGCGACAATATGGCAATGTATGCCTGGCACCAGGTTCCGGCTATTGACATGCTGTTCAATCAGTGGGATGATTCAACAACAAAAGCCCAATTTGGAAATATCAGGGCAGTTAAGGAATTGGCAAGTGCTGCAAACCAGACCGGCAGACAGAGAAAACTTAGTGAGACTTATGGAGGCTCAGGCTGGGACCTGACATTTACCGATATGAAACGCAATGGCGACTGGGAATATGCCCTGGGAGTTAACCTTATGAACCAGCATCTTACCTATTTCACTCTTGCCGGAGCCAGGAAATATGACTACCCTCCTACATTCGACTATCATGAGCCATGGTGGAACGATTACAAATATCTGAATGACCATTATGCAAGACTTTCACTGGCATTATCGGCAGGTAGACAGATAAACGACATTCTGATTATCGAGCCCACCACATCTGCCTGGCTGTATGATTCTTACGCTAAACGAAACCAAAAGTATGCAGAGATCGGCCAGTCTTTCCAGACTCTTGTTACAAAACTCGAAAAAAGCCAGGTCGAATATGATCTGGGCTCAGAAAATATGATCAAAGATATAGGTAGTGTTTCAAAAGGTAAGTTTGTGGTTGGACAGGCAGGTTATTCAAGGGTTGTCATCCCTCCGATGACTGAGAACCTCGATCTTACTACCTATAAGCTTCTCGAGAGATTTGTTTCGACCGGAGGAAGTTTAATTGCGTTCTCGGTACCTACTCTGGTTGATGGTTCATTAAGCGAAGGATTGAAAGAATTTTTTAATAAGGAATCTGATAAGATCATCATTATCGATCAATTAACTCCTGAGATTATGTCAAAGTACTTCACCAATCCGGACCTCGGGTTTGATGGCGTAACCGGAGGAGCCCTTTACCATCATGGCAGGGTGCTGGCAGACGGAAAGATTCTATTCCTCGTAAATTCAAGCCTTACTGAATCTGTGAACGGTTCGCTTAAGACAAAAGGAAAAGATGCTGTTGAGATGAACACTCTGACAGGTGAAATTAGCGGTTACACGAATAAGTCTATCGGCGATGAGATCGGTCTCTCCTACTCCATTCCACCAGCGGGAAGTCTTTTGCTTTTCATTCCAAATACCAAAAAGGCTGATTCCCCGGTCGCGGCAAAAACACAGACACTGATTCCTGTTCAGTCATCCTCACCTGTCACTGTTACAAGAAACGAGGAGAATGTCCTTATGATCGATTTCTGTGATATTGAGGTTGGTAACGAGTTGTCAAAAGATATTCATACATACTATGCAGCTGATAAAGTCTATAAATATTATGGATTTAAAAACGGCAATCCATGGAACACATCTGTTCAGTTCAGGACAAATTTAGTTGACAGGGATACTTTCGGTCTGAACAGCGGTTTCGCAGCGACATATCATTTCACCATCAAGGGCAAATTTGACGTTACTAACTTGAAAGCTGTTGTGGAACGCACCAATTTATGGACAGTTTCTGTTAATGGCACTGAAATGAAACCGGAAGACGGTAAATGGTGGTTAGACAGGTCATTCGGCGTTTTCAATATCGGCCCGGTGGTTAAGACCGGAGATAACACCATTACATTGAAAGTTTCTCCAATGAAGATACATGCGGAGGTTGAACCGGTTTATATCGTTGGTGATTTTTCTGTGAAGCCTGCTGAAAAAGGCTGGGTAATTGAAGCACCTGCCTCCGTTTACACCATAGGAAGCTGGAAGACGCAGGGGTTGCCATTCTATTCATGGGGAATCACCTACAGTAAAGAATTCAATATTGAAAGAGTTGAAGGAACATGGTCTGTTTCACTGGGTAACTGGAATGGCACCATTTCAGAAGTATCTGTAAATGGGCAACCTGCAACTGTAATAGCATTCCCTCCCTACAATACTGATGTCACCGGATTAATAAAACCCGGAAAGAATAAAATTGATGTAAAAGTTATTGGCAGTCTGAAGAATCTGATGGGTCCTCATCATAATAATCCCAAACCGGGGTTTGTCTCGCCAGGGTCCTGGAGAAATGTGAAAAGCTATCCGTCAGGAAAGGATTACCAGATGATTGACTATGGGCTGATGGTTGATTTTACCCTGTACAAGGGAGAATAGTCTGAGAACTTGGAAAAAGGCGACAGGCGACAGGAATATTGGAAAGAGACAGGGTTTAATTTCTTCCTAATGCCTGTCGCCTGTTGCCTTTATTTCGATCTATGCCTGATCAAACCTGTCAACATTGCACTGATATTATCACATATTTTTTCAAGCTCTTTGTACTTTTCAGATGAGATATATTCAATTTCCATTGAGATAACAAGTTGTGTCCTCAACTCAGCAATCGAACCCCTGGCGATATAAAAATGTCTGATACTCTGCTTGTCAGTATCCAGATCATCGCCTTCAGCGATATTTGAAGATACAGATACAGATGATCTTCTCATTTGATCTCTGAGTCCGAAATCTTTAATAAATAGACCCTGATCAGTAAGTCTGTAAATGTCAACCGCAAGATCTTTTGATTGTTGCCAAACCTTTAAATCTTTATAATTTCCCATAATGCAGCGTATTAAATAATGAAAGAAACCACATACAATTCCACATTGTAATATTTTTACAATTTAATAAATATAAATCACTTATGCCGTCCCTGATGCCTGTCGCCCGTCGCCTGTAGCCTTTAATTTTAGTATCCACAGTCCCAAACATTACAATCAATTTTCGAATACTCTTCGACAATCCCCTCCAATTAACTTACCATCAATATATTATTTTAGACCTATTGCAGGAATGAAATATTTTTATATATTTGACTCGATTTATATTATTGTTCTTTGAATATAATCGAATAATTGAAATTAATGTTAAATGAAAAGGCGGAAAATTTGTACCTGTGTACAGAGACCCGCTTAAACTTAAACCTAAATCTTTAATTATGAGAAAACTTTTAACTTTTGTTGCCGGGATATTGATTACCGGTAGTGTGCTTGCAGGCGGGCTGGTGACTAACACAAACCAGAGTGCTATGTTTACACGTCTTCAGAACCGCAATGCCTCAACCGACATTGATGCAGTTTATTTCAACCCGGCAGGCTTAACAAGACTTTTTGGTGATGGTTTGTATGTTTCACTAAACAGTCAGACAATCAGTCAGACAAAAACTATTTTAAGCGACTACAGTATTCTTTCCGGGACAAAACCGAGAGAATATATCGGAAAAGTAAGCGCTGCTGTTTTTCCCGGTGTCTATGCTGCCTATAAGAAAGGTAAATTAGCATTCTCAGCCGGCTTTAACCCTATTGGTGGCGGAGGTGGAGCTAAATATGATGCCGGACTACCATCAATTGAAACAAGGGTTGCAGACCTTAAACCCCTTCTGACAAGTATGGGCTTAACAACCACACAATACACAGCTGACATTTTCTTTGAGGGTAAGTCAAATTACATTGGTTTCCAGGCGAACGTATCTTATGAGATCAACGATATGATTTCTGCTGCAATTGGTGCCAGGATGGTGAGTGCTAAAAACACATACAACGGACATATTAAAAGTGTCATGATCAACCCGTTTCACCCTCTTGTCAACCCTACATCAACTCTAATGTCAGCACCGACATTTTTTACAACTATTGGTCAAACTAAATATGCAGCAATGACATCAGACATGTTAGTTATTGCAGAGATGAATGGCAAAGGTTTTACCCCGATTCTTTCTGTAAATATTGCTCCATCGGAAAAGCTTAATGTTGCTGTTAAATATGAATTCCAAACAAAACTCAATCTTACAACCACAGTTAAACCGGGCGAAGATGGAGGAGGAATGTTCATTCAGGATTCAGTCGCGATTGCTGATATGCCTGCCATGCTGGCTGTTGGTGCTAATTTTAAACCATTTGACAAACTTATGCTTTCCGGTAGTTTCGGCTATTACTTTGACAAAAAGGTAGATTATGATGGTCAGTCTGACTTAGTGTTAAATAAAATTGATAAAAACTTTATTGAGTTTGGACTTGGAGCTGAATATGGTCTCAGCGAGAAATTGAGAGTCAGCGCAGGATGGGTTCACACAATTACCGGCGTTAACAGCAACTATCAGAGTGATATGACTTATAGCACCAACACTAATTCTTTTGGTGGAGGATTTGGCTTCAGGATATCCCCGATGATTGATCTTAATTTAGGTGGCCAGTACACTGTTTACGAAGAAGGTACAAAATCGTTTGGTCATGCATTAAGTCCAACTGTTTCAATTCCAATTGTTGAAACATACAAAAAAAATACATGGTTAATTGGTGTAGGTCTTGATATTTCTTTCGGAAAATAAAAATTAACAGATATTATTAATCTGAGGCTGGCTTTCCTGAGTCAGCCTCTTTTTTACCCCTATCCCGATAGCTATCGGGACTCCCTGGGGGGTTTGGGGGTTAGTAGTTAATGCCCTGTGTATTAAGATGTTTAATATACAATTCGAACCTTGGCGAACCTGATGATTTCAGCCTGTTGTACCATTCGGCAGCTTTAGCAGTATTACCTGTTTCTCTTGCAAGCTTAATAATGTTAATATAAACAAGACCTTCAATTCCCAGGTTCTTATTATCTGTTTCTTCAGCAATATTAATGAAACCGGCTAATGCTTTAGCCGGTTCATTATTTTCAACAAGACCAAAGGCATCATCAATCTTTTTATTCAGATTGTCGTCAAGAGTAATCCCATAAAATGAAAAACAGTTTTCTGAACAATCCTCGATCAGATCAATCCATTCAGTACCTTTGTTCAATGGGGGAAATTTCAGAACGAAATCGAGCTTCTCCCCTAATGTTTTGAATTTATAGGTTTCGGGACAAACAGGAATACTACGCGATGAAGTTAGTTTGCTTCGTGTTCCATCGGGATAAATAATGAAAATGTTTTTATCGGCACAGAAGTTTCCTCCATTAATCCGGTTCTCAACTGTCAGAAATACCACAGTATTCTCCTCTGTGAGCTCAACCTTTGAAATTTCGAGTGTCTCATGACTTTTTAGAGCATAGTTGGGTTGAGTTACAAACTGTGAAAAGATCGTAGACAGATTCACCGTCAATGATATGATAGATAATATTAACGCTTTTATTTTCATTAAATCAATAGTTAAAGGAGTGCAAGTTACAAATTTGTAACATTTAAGTAACACGAATACGATTACTGTAACAATAAATGAGGTTACCTTTACAAGAAAAAGTATATTTAAAATAACAACCAGTTAAATATCGAAAAAGTTTAATACTATCAGGAATGAAAACAAAGAGAGAAGAATCTATACTCGATATTATCGCTACTTTTGAAGAGATGGCAGACTTAATACTGATCCAGCTTACGCTTCTTGAAAAATATATGGCCGGACCGGCGAAAGAAGAACGCGACCGGATCAGACTTGAGATAACGGGAAATGAAGATAAGGTTGACAAATTTGAAGTTCTGATAAGCGACAAGTTTATCAGCTCCATAGTTCTTTATCAGCCCGTTGCATCGGATATCCGCAAAATTGTAGCAATCTACAGGATGACTATAAACCTCGAACGGATTGGCGATCTTGTCATGAACATTCTAGATTCAATTGAAAATATTAAGGATTCTGAAGAATACAAAGCCATGATTGAGGTGCTTAGCGTAATGCTTCTGTCGGGAATTTCAATGGTTGAAAAATCGCTGCTCTCATTTATAAACAATGATAATGAGTATGCAATCTGGACCATAAAAAATGATGAAATAGTTGACGACATGAACCGTAAACTACTCATAAACAGCATCTCTAAGGCAAAAGTCAGCGATAGAACAAAAGAAATGTTACTCAGTTATATTGATCTGAAGAATATTATTACAAATATTGAAAGGATTGCAGACCATGCCACAAATATTGCCGAGGCCTCGATATATTCAATTCAGGGTACCGATATCAGACATTCGGGACTGAATTCGAATCTGGCAATTCCTGACGAGAATAATTAATACCTGTGCCACCATGGAACCGAAAGGGAAACGAATTCTTATTGTGGATGATGAAGAGGATCTTTGCGAAATCCTTCAATATAATCTCAGCAATGAAGGTTATTGTACCGAGATTGAACATTCTGCGGAAGAGGCTCTGAAGAGGCCGCTTGTTAACTTCGACCTGGTTCTTCTCGATGTAATGATGGGGCCTATGTCGGGGTTTAAATTTGCCGACAAGCTGAGAAAAGAATTGAAAATTGATATCCCTGTGATTTTTCTTACTGCAAAGGATACGGAGAATGATATTCTTACGGGGTTCAGTCTGGGTGCTGATGACTATATATCCAAACCTTTCTCTGTTAATGAATTAACAGCCAGGGTAAAAGCAGTCCTTAAAAGGTCACATACAGATAAAATTGAAAACAAATCTATTCTGCAATTCAATGGTATTGATCTGGATACAGTACGAAAGAGATTAATAATTAATGATGAACGCGTTGAACTTACAAAAAAGGAATATGAAATCCTGAAACTTCTCCTCGATAACCAGGGGAAAGTCTTTTCCAGAGAAGATCTTCTGATGAGGGTGTGGGGCCAGGATGTAATAGTAACTGAACGAACTGTTGATGTAAACATTACAAGACTACGAACAAAACTCGGGCAATACGCTTCTTCATTGAGAAACAAGACCGGTTATGGCTACTTTTTTGAATTCTAATGAGTTAATCTATCAGAAATGATCACAAGGAATAAGTTCAGAAATAATCTTTTCATTTACTATTCATCAATATTTGTATTGTTCACACTCCTGATACTTAGCTATCTGTATTCAAGGGAAAAAGAGTTCAGGATTTCAACTCTGAATGATGAACTTGACAATATCACAAAAGTTATTGATAACTATATCAAATCAAATTCAATTTATGAAACGGGCAACTGGTTTCTTGCAGACTCCATTGTTAAACTATTGCCGCAGGAGAATCTGCGCATTACGATACTAAATCCTTCAGGAGATGTTTTATATGATAGCTCAGTCCGCGACTGGAAGAATATGGAGAATCATAAAACCAGGCCTGAGATAAGTGAATCGCTCTACTCAGACTTTGGTACAACAATCCGAAAATCAGGGACAACTGGTGAGGAATACTATTACTATGCAAAATATTATAACAGGTACTATATAAGAGCAGCTGTAGTTTATGATATTAAAATCATCAGTTTCCTTACTGCAAAAAAATATTTTATCTTCATTATATCTCTCTCATTTATTGCAATCTGGATTATCTTACTGGCGGTCACAAACAAATTCGGGAAATCGATAGCCAAACTCAAGGATTTCGCTGTGCGGGTAGCTAACAATGAGCCCTTCGATTCCGATTCAAAATTTCCTAAAAACGAACTCGGTGTTATAGGCGAGGAGATACTTGAGATCTATAACAAAATGCTTAAAACGCAGAATGATCTGGCAAATGAAAAGGAGAAACTTTTCAGCCACCTGAATGCATTAAATGAAGGAATAGCATTTTTTTCTAAAGACAAAACAAAAATTCTCACAAACAACCACTTCATACAGTTCATGAACATGATTTCGGGTGAACTAACAATATCTTCAACAAATTTTTTCAAAGTACAGGAGTTTTTTCCCGTTATTGAATTCATCGAAAAACAGTCAGATATTGAAATAAAATCATCAGACCTGCCAAAGATGGAATATCAGATTGGAAAGAACGGCAAGTTTTTTCGGGTCCAATGCGTTGTATTTCATGATAATAGTTTTGAGGTCATACTGAGTGATATAACAGTATCGGAAAAAGGTCGTTTGATTAAACAGGAGATGACATCTAATATTGCTCATGAACTGAAAACTCCGGTATCTTCAGTCAAAGGTTATATTGAAACCCTTATTAATGAACCAGGCATGGAACCGGAGAAGCAAAAATATTTTCTTGAAAAAGCTTTGGCTCAAAACGACAGGCTCACTGAACTGATTAATGATATAGTTGTTATCAATAAAATTGAAGAGGCCGGCAGCTCCTTTTCCAGAGAGAAAATAAACGTCAGGGATATTTTGCGCGAGGTCAAAGATAACTTCAAATCGGCTATTGAAACCAAAGGGATGAAGGTAGTACTTGGGGTGAATGATGATGTTTTTATCACGTGTAACCGTTCTCTTATCACCTCTGTATTCCAAAACCTGCTTGAAAATTCTGTTAACTATTCTGGGAACGATACAAGTGTAACAATTACACTTTATAATCAGGATGATAAATTCTGCCATTTTTCATTTTCAGATAATGGCGTTGGTATTCCTGAAGAACATATGGGGAGGGTATTCGAACGGTTTTACCGGATTGATTCCGGCAGGTCGCGAAAGAGTGGTGGTACCGGACTTGGACTGGCCATAGTTAAGAATGCTATACTGTTACATAAGGGCGACATTCAGGTAAGAAACAAAACAGGCGGAGGAATTGAATTCCTTTTCTCTCTGCCAAAATAAGGTGCGCTTACCGGCATTATCCAAATCGTCCTGAAATATAATCTTCAGTCTGCTTTTTGGCCGGGTTGGAAAAGATTACTTCAGTCCTGTTCATCTCAACAAGATCACCCATATAAAAGAGAGCTGTTAAATCACTTGTCCGTGCGGCCTGTTGCATGTTATGGGTAACAATAATTATTGTGTATTGCTTTTTTAATTCATGAATAAGCTCTTCAATCTTTGCAGTTGAAATCGGGTCAAGAGCGCTTGCAGGTTCATCCATGAGTATTATCTCAGGATTAACTGCAAGCGACCTTGCGATACATATTCGCTGTTGCTGTCCGCCTGAAAGGCTCAGAGCAGAGTTAAACAGCCTGTCTTTTACTTCATCCCAGATTGCTGCCTGCTTTAATGAGTGTTCGACTATTTCATCGAGTATGCTTTTCTGACTGATACCATTAATTCTAGGGCCAAAAGCAATATTGTCATAAACTGATTTTGCAAAAGGATTCGATTTCTGAAAGATCATTCCCACCTTCTTTCTAAGGTTAACGACATCAATATTCTTATCGTAAATATTAATATTATCGATAAGAACTTCCCCTTCAATAGTAACATTATCAATCAGATCGTTCATGCGGTTAAGAGTTCTGAGGAATGTTGATTTACCGCATCCCGACGGTCCGATAAACGCTGTTACCATTTTTTCAGGGATATCCATTGAAATGTTTTTCAATGCAAGGTTGGTTCCATACCGGAGTGACAAATCTTTGACTTTTACTTTAATATCGTTCATTAAGAAATGGTTATTTTGCTCTTTTTCTTATTTTGAATCTTAATGTCACAGCGACTGCATTCAGTGAAAAGGTGAGAAGTAACAATACCAGGGTGGTCGCAAACTGGATAGGCAGAGTTGCATCAACATTCGATGACTGAGTTGACATAATATATATATGGTATCCGAGCGACATGAACTGGTCGCTTAATGATTTTGGAAGATCGGAAAGGAAGTAAGCTGCTCCGGTAAACAGGATCGGGGCAACTTCACCGGCACCACGACTAACTGCGAGGATTGTTCCTGTTAATATTCCTGAAACTGAGCCTGGCAATACAACACTTTTGATTGTCTGCCACTTAGTTGCTCCAAGAGCCAGGCTGGCTTCGCGCATCTCTCTCGGTATTGTTCTTATTGCCTCTTCAACAGATACGATCACTACAGGTAGCGTTAACAGTGCCATAGTAAAGCTTGCCCAAAGCATATTGGGTTGACCCCATTTCAGCTCTCCTCCATTTAAAAGCGCATCCATATTTTTTCCTATAAAACCAATAAAAAAACCCAGTCCGAATAGCCCAAAAATAATTGATGGTACAACGGCAAGCGTCTTTACAGCGAACCGGATTGTTTTAGCAATTACCGACTTCTCACTGGCATATTCCGCAAGATATATTGCTGTAATAACGCCAAATGGAACAGCCGCGACAGCCATAATAATTGTCATAACGGCCGTTCCGACAATTGCCGGGAAAATGCCTCCTTTTGTCATGCCGTCCTTGGGAAATTCTGATAGAAATGTCCAGTTCAGGTTTGGCCATCCACCAACAATCGTAACTGCCAGAATTGAAACAATTATGAATATTATCAACAGGACTGAAACGCCGGTTATACCTTCGACTATTGTATCTTTTACATTTCTATCCATTTCCATTTATTCCTTCCCGGGTTACTTTTTTGACTGATAGCGTCTGATTACCATATTCTTAAAATAGAATTCCGCCAGGGCATTGAGTGCAAATGTGAAGATGAAAAGCAATGAACCTATCAAAAACAGTACGTTATAGTGCGTATCGCCGAAAACCACCTCTGCCATTTCCGCACCGATTGTAGCTGATAAGGTTCTGACAGAATCGAATGGATTCATTGAAATCATAGCAGCATTCCCGGTAGCCATAAGAGCTATCATAGTCTCACCAAAGATTCTTCCGATACCCAGTACTACAGCAGCAAAAATACCAGGCACTGCTGCCGGTAACACTACATAGAATGCTGTCTGTCTTCTGCTTGCGCCTAATCCAAGGCTGGCCTCTGTAAAAGTTTTGGGTACAGCAGTTAAAGCATCTTCGGTAAGAGTATAAATAATGGGAATTGCTGCAAGTCCCATTGCAATTCCTCCCACGAAACCGTTTAACCTGCTTGCATAGCCGAAAATATCCTGAAATACGGTAGCCATGACCATTAAAGCAAAGAATCCGATTACAACGGAAGGAAACCCTGCAAGCAATTCAATAACCGGCTTAATTATTTCTCTGATCCTTGGTTTTGCAAACATTGATGTGTAGATCGCAGCAAGTATAGAAAGCGGTGCTGCAAACAGCAATGCAATAAGTGTAACTTTAAGGGTACCAAGAAATAACGGCCACATTCCATAACGAGGATTGTCAGATACCGGCATCCATGTATTTGAAAGAAGTGTGGAAGAAGGTTTCTCTTCCTGCCCATGGATTATATTGGAATTGGCAACCTGGTTGTCAGCAACCTTAACTGATCCACTTTCGGTCTCCGCGCCACCATAACTTTCCTGTACCAGCACTTCAGTCGCCACCACTTCCTTTTTATCCATTTTGAAAATCGGGAATGCCTCGCGAAAAACAAAAACAAAGATCAGAACAACAACGGCAATCGAAAGAAAGGCCACGGCCTTGATTACTTTTTCTGCAAACCAGTCCGAAAAACGAAACTTTTTTTTGTTAAAAGTTACTATATCCATTTCTGCGTCTTGCTCCTTACTTTTCAATCTGATAAGTTCCATTATCATACCTTTTTCTTTCTCTTCTTTTTCCTGTTGCCTGTCGCCTGTCTTTCTACTTTTATCTTTTTACTTTTATCTTTTATCTTTAAAATAATCACACCTGTCAGTGTTTTTCTGACAAGCCCGGCCATTAACCTTAAACTATCACTTCTAAAAACGATTATTTATATGGGAAGTATCCTACTTCTGTAGCGACCATCTGTCCCTCCTGACTAAGTATCCAGTCGATGTACTTTTTGTTTTCGCCTGTTGGCCTGTTTCTCAGGTACATATACAGGTAGCGGGTTATCGGATATTCACCTTTCCCGATTGATTCTGCTGTAGGAAGAAATGCCGGGCCGTTTGTATCATTTTTTACTTTGGCATGTTTTACGCCTACTGCATAAGCTGCTCCACCATAACCGATACCATTTACATCTTTTTTTACTGCATTTACAACAGCTGCTGTTCCGGGAAGTGTCTGAACAGTTGCAGCATAATCGCCCTTAACTACCTCATCGTGAAAATAAACATAGGTACCCGAGCTGTTTTCACGGCCATAAACTGTAATCGGAGCATCATTCCCACCAACATCTTTCCAATTTTTTACCTTAGCCTGATAAATATCACTTAACTGTTTGAGAGTAAGTTCCTGAACTTTATTAGCTTCGTTCAGAAAAATAGTTATCCCGTCTTTTGCACAAGGGATCTGTACGCCAAGTGTATTGTAACGCGCCTTAAGCTTTTCTATTTCGGTCTGTTTCATGGGACGGCTTGAGTTGCAGATATCAGTAGTCCCGTTAATCAGCGCTGTTATGCCAACACCTGAACCACCTCCGGTAACCTGGATTGATGCTGACGGATTACTCTTCATATACAGTTCAGCCCATTTCTGAGCGAGGATAACCATTGTATCAGAACCTTTCACGGTAATTTTTTGCTGTGAAAATCCTGTTGCTGAAACCATTAGAACTGTTATCAGCATTATTGTGAAAATTTTGTTGTTTTTCATTTTATTTATTTATTTAAAATTAAACCTAAAACTTCTGTCATTGTTATTAACCCACCCCTCGCCCCCCGCCGAAGCGGGGCAGGCTCTCCCAGGAGGGGAACTTTGGATTCGCCTTTTGCCTTTTGTCTTGAACCTTGAACTTTTAGAATTTTGCCTGAATTCTTACTCCAAGAACATTATCCTTCTTTTCGGTTGAGTTTGATGCATTGATTTCGTTCTTAGGCATTTCGTAGTTCAGTGAGATCCTGATATTGTCGTTAAGATAATGTTGCAATGAAACAGTCCAGGTTGTGTAATAAATATTATTTCCTGCAGCATCACCGCTTAATTTGGTATTAGGATCATAATAATCATACCGTGCAATAAACTGATCTTTGGGCCCGATATTCTTTATAAAATATAGATAATATCCTGAAAAATTATTAAATAAATTCGGACTTGCTTTCATTTGAGCCATAGTAGATGTTCCGGCAATTGTACTTGCAGTTGAATTTATTCCTGCTATATATTCGGCCTTTATGGCCATTCCGCCAAGAACATCTGCAAATATCTGTACTTCACCACCTACCCAATTTTTATCAAGATAACTCCAAACTTTAACACTATCTGCAGTCCCATCGCTATTACTAATATATGGGTTAGTTTTTGCTAAGTTCCCACCAAAATAACCATTTGCTCCAAAGTCAATTCCTATACCTGCATCGGGAAGTTTAATTGAATATACAATACGTCCCATGAGGTCTTTCTTGGAATCAACATCTTTTGCCTGCGCTGCTGTGAAATTGCCATTCATTGCCATCAACTGAACTTTTAATGGAATTGTGGATCCTACATACTCAAGCTTAACGCCTATTTCCCTTTCGCCAGGATATATCGTCCTGATAACCCTTGAACGCTCCAGAACTTCCCTTTGACTTGAAGAATATTCAACTTCATAATCAGGCCTGTTAAACTGACCTGTCCATAAAGTGAAATCCTTTAGTTTTGGAATATTAACCACTGCATAAGCATCTTTCAAAACAAGGTTTCCTGTACTGAAATCGGGCTGTAAAACGAATTTAACTCCATCAAGAGCCTCATAAGTAAACTTCACTCTTGCCCTTCTGATATAAAATGTATTGTTATATCCATTTGATTTTTCCAGATCCTTACCATAACTCTCCCATTGTGCCTGGATGTAACCTGATACTTTTATTTTGTTAAGTTTACCGAGGTCGGCTTCATTAACTAAAACTCTTTCATCCAGTGCATTAAGCCTTCCTTCATGTTTCTCGATTACTTCCTTAAGTGAATCGGGATTTTGTTTTTGTGAGTACCCATAGACTGACACCATCATAAAAATTGTAATTGCTAAAAGTTTCTTCATTTCTAATACTTTAAGTTTGACTTTTTTCATGATACAAAAATCAGCGATTATTATTACAAACAGGTTGCAAAGAGGTTAAGAAAATATTACAAAAGAGACAAACAAGGTAAAAACTTGCAGGATAATCAGTTATGAGAATCGGAATAATAAAATTAATTTTCTATATGAAGATTTCTCCCCTTAAAATCAATTACTTCTCCAATTACTGTTGCAGTAGTCAATCCTGCTGCATGTAAATCTGGCAGAACTGCCTCAACCATTTTTGGTGATACACTCATCAGAAGTCCACCAGATGTCTGGGCATCAAAGGCGATCATCTTAAGATTATAATCGATACCGGGTGCGAAATAAGTATCCTTTTCGGCAAATTCAAGGTTACTGAATGAAGCCCCGGGAATACATCCTTCATCAATTAATTTGTAAGTATTTCCGATCAGTGGAACTTTCTGCATATCTATTTTTAATGATACCTTGCTTGCTTTTGCCATTTTAAGAGCATGACCCGCAAGTCCGAATCCGGTAACATCAGTGGCACCTTTAACTTTATATTTATTCATGACCTCCGCTCCTGTTTTGTTAAGGAGTTTCATGAGACTTATTGCCTCAGCAATATCAGCAGCATCCGCCATTCCAAGCCTTTGACCTGCCATAATGATCCCTGTCCCGATTGGTTTTGTAAGAATCAGATAATCACCAGGCTTGGCACCGGCATTAGTAATAATTTTTTTTGGATGAATATACCCGACAACAGCCAGTCCGTATTTAGGAGGAAAATCATCAATGGTGTGCCCTCCGATAATTCTCACGCCTGCTTCAGTTGCCTTGTCGAATCCTCCTTTCAATATTTCTTCATAAGCCTCCATCGGAAGTTTTGCAGCCGGGAACATCATGATGTTGAGCGCCAGAACCGGGTCACCTCCCATTGCATATACATCACTGATTGAGTTTGCAGCAGCTATCTGTCCGAATTCATAAGGATCGCTGCAAACAGGAGGGAAAAAATCGGTGGTCAGTACAAGAGCAAGTTCATCATTCACCCTGTAAACACCTGCATCGTCATGAGTGTCAATATCAACCAGGATATTCGGGTCACTGGGCAAAGGGAGATATTTAAGGATCTCCTCGAGCTGTTTTGGTGATATTTTAGCTGAACAACCACCATATTCCACCATCTGAAGAAGGTCAATTTTCATACAACAATATCAGTATTTTCAGGGTCTTACAATATTTCCGGCCGAAGCCATTACTTCAACAATAGAATACATGTTGCTCAGAGTACCTGCCCCGACAACAGACTCAAGCGAGTAATGATTTACACAAGTTGCGCAAAGCAGCAATTCAACTCCCATTTTCTCCATATCCTTCAGATGGTCAATAACCGGGGAACCGTTTGTGGCAAGTTTGACCCCGCCGTTATAGAAAACCATCTTCTGTGGTAATCTGTCAATATCCTTTAATGCTTTAATGAAATTACTCATCAGCAGATGACCAAGTTCATCATCGCCCTCTCCCATTTTATCAGATGACAAAACAATAATAAAATTACCCTTTTGGAAATGTGAAATTGATGTAGCACAATACTCCTCTGCTTTAGCCGGAGTAGTGTCGCCGGTAGTTTTGGTTATCTTAAGAGTCCATATTCCTCCAGTCTCACTTACCTGGGAATCCGCGTTATTATCTTTAAGGAACCGGCTTAAATTGTTAAATGATGTTTGATTATCAGTTAAAACTATGAACGATTCTCCCACAACTGTCTCTTTAAGAGCCTTCTTAGTCGCAATCAACGGGGCAGGACACAGCTGCCCTTTTGTATCTACTATTCTCATTGTTTCTAAATAATAATGATCCGTAAAAGTACTAAAGAAATGTTGAAATGTTGAAGAAGGTTAAGGGTTTTAGAATCGGGTGTGTTAAAGAATTTAAGATTATAACTGGTTGGATTTTGGGTTTATAGGAATTTCAGCGAGTTTCTTAAGAATCATCCGCCCACGGGAAGTAATACCGGCGGATCCATCTTCCAGCAGTATCCGGATTGATGCTGAAAGTTCATTTGCAAGTCCGGGATAAATCAGAGAAAGCCGGTATAATATCTCCATCGAATAGGCTTTAACCGCAATTGCAGTAAACCCTGATTTTAAAACATTAAAGCAAAAATCTGCCAGCTTCCCATGCTGAAAGTTGTTTATCTTTTCAACATCGCTCAGAGAAATTATTCTAAGAAAAGAGCGGAGTGCGCTTTCATTGTCAAGCTTGCTTAAAGTGTCAACCATCTGTGAAAGATAAGGATAGATAATCTCAGGGAATTTATCGCAAACTTTTGTAAGTGTCCATGACGCACGAAAAGCAAGTTTTTTATCTGGAGAATACGAATATTCAAATAGTTTCAGGAAGATAGCAGGATTCTCAATTGCAGAAGTTGCAACCCATTCAGCTTCCTTCATGCTCATCATGTTGTTTACCATAGACTGAAGATCAGCATCATCAATAAATGTCTGTGCTGCTTCATTAATACTTTGAAGCTCAGGAAAATCTTCTTTTTTGATATTTTTCAGATAATTGTCAGCAACAAAGACATCTGCTTCTGAAAAATCGACCGATATTAAATCAGTTGCCGGTAACCACTTGTAAGCCAAATGCTCTGAGAGTAATGGCAATTCATCGAGAGTATCGCAGATAAACGGAATGAGTTTAATCTGCTTTATTCCGTAATCATATTCAACTTCAGGTAGTCGCCCGCATATTACAATGTCTATCGATAATTCTTCTTCAACTTCACGAATTATGCACTCCTCTGCAGTTTCTTCAGATGTAAGTTTCCCTCCAGGGAATTCCCATTTAAAGGGATGATCGGTTGCCTCTCCCCTCTGGACAACCAAAACCTCATTCTCTTCATTTCTAATAACAGCACACGTAACACTAATCATAATAAAATATCAGGCTAAAAGATCTTCATAAAGTGGGATAACGAGTAAATATTCAAATTTCATTTCCTGGTGATCAATTTTACAGGCATAATGATGCAACCCATTTGTAACTACCAGATATGGAACTTTATATTTCATGTTATAAGTTGCTATTTGTTCAAATACCTTTTCGTCAATTTTAATATCAGTTGATTTACATTCCACTATCATAACCGGTTCACCAGACCTGTTGTGCACCAGGATATCGACCCTTCTTTTTAATTTATTAAATCTGAACATAACTTCAATGCCAAGAAGCCCGACCGGATATTTCCCCTCATTAACAAGGTACCGGACAAAATTCTGCCTGACCCACTCCTCAGGTGTGAGCTTTACATATTTTCTCCTGACCGGATCAAGAATCATTTCGCTTCCCTCTTTCCCGGTTATTTTGAATGAATATGTTGGCAGATTTAACTGTTTCAACTTAGTTTTGTATTTTTGAGGCCTGATACAAATATATTGAGATAATTATTAACTGAGATGACGATATGAAAACCAAAGAGGAAATTGTTAATAACTGGCTCCCACGATACACAGGCAAATCGATTGACAGCTTCGGCAAATACTTTCTCCTGACCAATTATCTGTATTATGTTGAGCTATTTGCAAAATGGCACAATGTCCAGGTTGAAGGGAAAGATAAAAACATGCCAAGTGCCACTGCAAATGGGATAACTATTATAAATTTTGGTATGGGTAGTCCCAATGCAGCAACCATTATGGATCTTCTGAGTGCGGTGAATCCAAATGCAGTTCTGTTTCTTGGTAAATGCGGAGGACTAAAGAAGAAGAACACATTAGGGGATCTGATACTACCAATCGCCGCGATAAGAAGCGATGGAACATCGAACGACTATCTTCCAAATGAGGTTCCTGCACTTCCTGCTTTTAAATTGCAGAGCGCTATTTCTGCTACTATTACAAGGTTTAATAAGGAATACTGGACTGGTACAGTATATACAACTAACAGGAGGGTTT
Source organism: Bacteroidia bacterium (assembly GCA_026391555.1). Lineage (GTDB taxonomy): Bacteria > Bacteroidota > Bacteroidia > Bacteroidales > VadinHA17 > LD21. The sequence continues at coordinate 73,576 of JAPLEB010000105.1, forward strand.
GGGAATATGACGACAGGTTTAAAAAATACCTGGTTAAAACCCGCGCGATGGCAATCGACATGGAGACTGCAACAATTTTTACTGTTGGTTTTGCCAATGAGATACCTACCGGCGCTCTTCTACTTGTCTCCGACCAGCCGATGATTTCAACCGGTATTAAAACGGAAGCCAGCGATGTCAAAGTCACCAATGAATATGTTGAAATGCACCTCAAAATTGGAATAGACTCACTCAGAGAAATAATAGATAACGGGGTATCAGTTAAACATTTAAAATTCTGATAATGGCAGTTACCTATGAGGAGATAATTTCCGATCTTAAGAAACGTATATTTAAGCCTGTTTACTTTCTTGCGGGTGAAGAATCATATTATATTGACCTCATTACTGATTATATAGAAGATAAGGTCCTGCCTGAAGCTGAGAAGGCTTTTAACCAGATCATCATTTATGGAGACGATACTAATATTGCTGCAATAATCGACACTGCACGCCGGTTTCCGATGATGGCAAGTCATCAGGTAGTTATAATCAAAGAAGCTCAGTCGTTAAAAAAACTCGAGGACCTGGTCATATATCTTGAGATGCCTCTTTTATCGACTATACTGGTATTCAGTTATAAATATAAATCGATCGATAAGAGAACAAAACTTTTTAAGACACTCGAGAGCCATGGTGTGTATTTTGAATCAACTAGATTACGCGATTACCAGATTCCTGCATGGATTGAGAGATACCTAATGACAAAAGGCATCAAAACCGATCCCAGCGCGAGTGCAATGCTGACTGAATATCTTGGAACGGATCTACATAAAATTGTCAATGAGCTGGATAAACTTATTATAACTCTTCCGGCCGGGAAACCTGTTATTACGACTTCTTTGATCGAAAAGAATATCGGGATAAGTAAGGACTATAATAATTTTGAACTACAGAAGGCAATAGGGGAAAAGAATATACTTAAAGCCAATATGATAGTTCACTATTTCGCGAATAGTCCCAAAGACAATCCGATTACCCTTTCCATTGCTTCGCTCTTCGGATTCTTCAGCAAACTTCTCACATATCATTACCTTACCGATAAGTCAAAAAACAATGTTGCCGCGGTTCTGAAGATTAATCCTTTTTTTGTAAAGGATTATGAGACTTCAGCAGCGAAATACAATGTATCAAAGACGGTACAGATCATCAGTCTTCTGCGTACATACGACATGAAATCAAAAGGTTACGGAGATCCGGGCACTGAACCGGGCGATCTGCTAAAGGAGATGGTGTACAGAATATTGCATATTTAACCTCATCCCCCTGCCCACTTCTCCTGAAATAAAAGGAGATAAAAAGCACATTATCTGTTAGTTAGCCCCTCTCCTTCAGGAGAGGGGTTGGGGTGAGGTCGACAAAATAAGAGGGGTTGGGGTGAGGTAAAACCGTTTAATTCATTTCCGGCGAATCGGGGAAATCGGCCCACATCCTGTATTTGTTTTTAAAGCTCCTCAAAACTCTTTTCCAGGTATCATCACCTCTGTTATTCATAACTATATCGGACTTTACCTTTGCAATGACCCATGAGTCTTCTTTAAGCTCAAGCTCAAGCTGACCGGCTGACCAGCCTGAATAGCCAAGAAAAAACCTGATTTGTGACTGTTTAATTTTCCCGGTTTTTATCAATTCCCTGATGGTATCAATATCGCCACCCCAATAAATATTTCCTTCTACAAATACACTTTTCGGAATCAAATCGCCCATGTTATGCAGATAATGAAGAGTATCAGGAGCCACAGGACCTCCCATATTGAGGTTTTCATCCCAACCTTCGAAACCTTCAATAGCAGCGCTGAGTTTTAAATCTAGTTTTTTATTCAGGATAAAACCAACCGATCCCCGGGGAGTGTGATCCGTGAGATATACTATACTCCGGCTGAAAAATGTATCGGGCAGAAAAGGTTCTGATATAAGAATTTTACCTTTCTCCGGAATCTTATCTTCCGGCAATATTGTAAACAAATCAAGTTCCGGTTGCATAACTATCTTTGATAACTATCTTTGAGGTTAATAATTTTACTTATTAAGTTTTATCATCATTGTAAAGTTACGAATTATTAGAAGGAACTTACTGAAATGTTTTTAAAACTACTGATATTAAGTGCAATATTCTTATCAATAGCCACTTTAGGTTTTGGGATCAGAATGCTCCTAAAATCATAAGGACGGTTTCCTGAGACACATGTAAGCAGAAATGCGGAGATGAGGAACAGAGGTATTACCTGCGCCCGGCAAACAGATGTTGGCTGCACTCCATCGGATGATTATGCAGGGTGTTATACTTGTGGTGAAAAAAGGCTATAAAGGCTGTAAAGGCTTTAAACAAATCCCCTCCTTGGAGGGGTTTGGGGTGGGTTATTAGTTCTCAGATTCCGAAATATATTTCTTCAGGTTTTCTGAAATCCATGTTTTAAAATTGCCATTAGCATCTGAATATATCAGGTACGCCTCAAACTCAGGATGAATGCACAGGAATTCGATAGTTTTTTCTTTCCCCATTACCATACACGCTGTTGCAATACCATCTGCCAGGGCGCAGTCGTCAGCAATTATTGTGGCACTTAGCAGGGTATTTTTTGCAGGATAACCTGTTTTTGGATCAATTTCGTGGGAATATTTAATACCATCCTCAATATAAAATTTTCTGTAGTTTCCTGAGGTAGCAAGTGCTTTGTCAGCCATTTTAACGATAGCCTGAAGGGTTTGTCCGGGCGACATATTATTATCTTCCGGTTTATCAATACCAATTCTCCAGAGGGCACCTGCCTTATTTCCCTTTGCTCTGACTTCTCCTCCTATCTCAACCAGGTAATTAAGAATACCGAGATTGTCAAAATAACGGCAGAGTATATCTACAGAATACCCTTGGGCTATTGCATTAACATCCAGATTTATACCAGGATCAGATTTTATCAGACGTTCACTAATAAGTGATACTTTTCCCATTCCAACGAGCTTCATCAGGCTGTCGCGTTTCGATTCGGTAAAGCTCTTATGGGCATCCGGGCCAAATCCCCAGGCTTTTACAAGGGGACCTACAGTAATATCGAATGCCCCTGCTGTCATCTCAGATATTAAGGCAGATTTTATAAATACCTCCGTAATGAAAGAGTCAGGGAGCACCTCCTCATTACGGTTTATCTTCGAAATGACAGATGAATCCTGGTAGAGAGACAACGACATATCAAAATCATGAAGGATATTCTCAACCTTTACCCTGAGTTCTACGGGGTCAATATTCTTATTATTGTCATAAACAATACTATATGTAGTGCCTTGGGTGAAGCCTGTGAAATTCGCAAATACAGGTTTTTTGTTTTTACAGGCCGGCGCAAGCAGTGCTAAAAGCAGTAATGCTGATAATAACTTATTAATCATGCTGTTACCTGATTATAGTTCCAAATTTGAAGATCAATACAATCTTACGCAAAATTTGTTCCTCTACAAAATATATTTGCTTATCTACAGATATTTGATACAACATTTATTTACATTTAATGTTTAAAAGATATTGAACTATATTTCCATGAGAATTCTTTTACTTACTATTTTCTTAAGCAACATCCTTTCAGTACAGGGGCAACAAAGTTATCCCGATTCACTTATCTATTCAAATCATATCTTTAATGAAAAGATAAAAACTGTTCAACTCTACAAAGAGGGGTGGAATCTTTCATATCCTGTTATAAAACTAAATAGTAACGAAAAGTTAATTCTTCATTTCGATCTGCTTGACGATCAGGCTGAAACATATTACTATACTTTTGTTCATTGTGATAAGGACTGGAAAAAATCTGATATTTTCCCAACTGATTATCTCGATGGATTCGCTGAAAACCCTATCGAAGATTACCAGACCTCTTTCAATACAACTGTAGGTTATTTTCACTACAAACTTAGTTTTCCAAACGACAGAGTTAACTTAAAACTTTCTGGTAATTATATTCTTGTCATCTATCCGGTCGATAAACCTGGAGAACCGGCTATTACCCAAAGGTTTGTTTTGACAGAAGATGCCGTTAAATTTGATATGACAGCTCACCGGCCACAGATGACAAAAGATAACAATAATCATCAGCAGGTCGATTTTACCGTGGATTATGCGGGACTTAACATTATTGATCCTTACAGGAATGTTTATGCTTTTATCCTTCAGAATGGCAGGTGGGACAATGCCAAAAGAAACCTGAAACCCGACTTTTATGGAAATAATGAACTTAAATACAATTCATTATCTGATAAGAATATTTTTCCGGGAGGAAATGAATACCGGTATTTCGATATTAAAAGTATACGATATCAGACCGAATATGTCAAACGGATTGATTATGTTATTCCTAAATTTAATGTTTATCTCTATCCTTCAGAAAACCGGGAATTTAAGCCATATTTCTACTGGAAGGATTTTAACGGGAAATATTATATTGCTGTTCAGGAAGGACAAAAACCCGACATTGATGCAGATTATGTTTATGTATATTTCACGTTACCTTCAAAACAGATTATTTCGGGAGGGAATATGTATGTTTCAGGAAGTTTAAATAATTGGGCATTTGATAAGAATAATCTGATGGCTTACAATGCTGAAAGAGGAGAATACGAATGTACGATGCTCCTGAAACAAGGCTGGTATAATTATGAATATGTTTTTCTGAAAGATGGTAACTCCGATGGTACTGCAACCCTTTTTGAAGGCAGCCATTATGAAACCGAAAACGATTATATTGTTTTAGTATACTATAAAAATCCGCATGACCGCTATGACAGAGTTATTGGTACAGTGACTGCCAATACACTGAACCGGCTGACAAACTAATGATTCTATAGTCGGGCACCATTAACGTATAGTTTCAAAATTATTCCGTTTGGGTTATATTGATGCCCGGGAAAGAGGAACTATTTTCAGGCTCATCCGGGATCACACAAAATATTTTTCAAATTTACAAACCATGGCAGCTTGAAATTTTACGGATTTTTAAACTGGATTCATCTATTTTATCTTCCTGTAATTTAACATCATATTAGATGTGAATGATTGGCTGTAATAAATAAATGAATCGCATTTATCATTTTTCCCAATGTTAAATTTTAGTTCAGCGGGATTTGTTCTGCCGAAAAAGAAAAAACCATCTTTTGATTGTAAAATTTGTTGTTCACCATACCTGTTACCCGTTATCCTGATAAATAATTTTCCTTCTTTGAGGTAAACATATGCAGAATCAGAAAGTACACTGGAATCATCATTTCCTGAAATGTAGGTACCGGTAAATTTTTCAGGTTTTGCAAGCAATGCTCCCTCTTCAAATTTGTACCTTTTATGGCTGAGAAACCATGTGTATAAGTCCGGGTTAGTATATGTTCTGCTCCAGCTGTCGTGCCCTGCGTCAGGATATATAGTTAGTTTAACATTGCCATACTTAATAAGAGCCTGATACATTATTCTTGCGTTATTAACCGCAACAAGCGGATCTTTTTCACCATGGAATATCCATACCGGAGTATGCCTTAATCCCCAGGCTTCTGAAGTATTACCAGCACCGGCAATCGGTGCAAGAGCAGCAAACAGTTCAGGATATTTCATTGCAACAGCCCAGGTGCCCATACCTCCCATGCTCAAGCCGGTAAGGTATACCCGATCTTCATCAATCCTGTATTTATTTACACAATCTTTCAACATCAATACAATAAGATCAGGATTCCACCACTGGTTATCCGGGACTTGCGGTGAAATCACTATAAATGGCATCTTCTCGCCTGCATTGATTAATTTTGGAGGGCCATGAGTTTTAACTTTTTCAAGATCATTTCCCCGCTCTCCTTTTCCATGCAAAAACAGGATAACAGGCCACTTTGTTATCGTATCATTATTATAACCATCCGGAAGAGATAGCAGGTAATTAACCTCTTTAACAAATTTCTGTGGTGTTTGCTGGCTGAACAAAATATTGTTTGCCACAATCAGGTTCAATGCAAAAACAAAAACTAAAATTTTCATAGGCTTAAGATTTCAAGTTTAATTTAAACACCAATTGTAGTAATTTACCTGGTAAAATAAGAAACAATTTAATAACCCGGCTTTAAATTGAGTATAATTTCAATATTTAAGTATTTTTAACAAATAACGGTGCGTCTTTTCAGAATTATGCACTACATTTTGAGGGTCACAATTTTATTACCGAATAAATACAGCTAAATAATTAAACTAGAAATATGATAAAATCGATAAAAAAAATCGGATTAGCTTCTCTTGCAGCTCTTTCCCTGACCACAAATGCGGCTAATAAGCCTAAAGTTATGAATATTCTATTGATTACAGCAGATGATCTGGGTATAGGATCAATAGGGTGTTTTGGCGGCAAACCAGAGGGTCTCACTCCAAACTTGAATCATTTTGCAACCGAGGGCATACGTTTCTACCATGCTCATGTTAACGCAGCTATCAGTTCGCCGAGCAGAAAAGTCCTTGGCACAGGTCTTTACGGTCACAATAGCGGCGCAATGGGATTCATGCCTGCCAGGGAGGATGTCCCTGGCGTTATTGAACTATTCAAAAACGCTGGATACATGACAGGAGTTCTGGGTAAAGTTGGCCATTCAACACCGAACAAACGGGCAAGTTGGGACTATTCTTTTGACCAGAAGGACCTTGGCAACGGACGAAGCCCCGACATCTATTACCAGCGCTGTAAGACGTTCTTTAGCCAATGCAAGAAGGAAGGTAAGCCATTCTATTTCATGGTGAATTCCCATGACCCACATCGCCCCTTTCAGATTCCCGGCGAACTCTTAGACGGCGCTCAAAATCCATCGAAGTTTTATACACCGCAAGAAGCGGTTATTCCAGGATTCATTCCCGATTTGCCTGATGTCCGAAAGGAACTTAGCTATTACCAGAACTCTGTGCGCCGGCTGGATGATACTTTTAGCAAGGTCATGCTGGCACTCGAGGAATCGGGATACAAAGATAACACGATTGTCATGTTTCTCTCAGACAACGGAATTTCTCTGCCGTTCGCCAAGTGCAACACCTATTTGGCAAGCACTCATACTCCATGGATTGTAAGCTGGCCAGGAGTCGTCAAACCGAACACGGTCGACAGTACGCACTTTATTTCCGGCATCGATTTTCTGCCGACGGTGCTCGACGCGACCGGGATCAAGAAACCGGAGAAGCTGGACGGCAGCTCCTTTATTCCTCTTTTGAAAGGGCAGTCGCAACAAGGACGAGATATGGTCTTTACTCAAATTGATAGACAGGCTGGTGATCAGGCTGTTCCTATGCGGTGCATCCAGGATGCAAAATACGGCTTCATTTTTACTCCCTGGAGCGATGGATTTTTTCGGTACCGTAATAATAATGAAGGCATGACTATGAAAGCAATGGAAGCAGCCGCACAAACGGACAAAAATATTGCCGAACGTGTTAAGATTTACCGATTCAGGGTTTTGGAAGAGCTATATAATTTGGATAGTGATCCTGATTGCCTCGTCAATCTCATTGATAATCCTGAATATAAAATGGAACGTGATAGGTTAACCAGTGAAATGCAACTATGGATGAAACGAACAGGTGATCCGTTGCTCCCTGCCTTTGAGAATCGATATGATGATCTGGCGAGAAAATCTGTCCTTATGGCCGTGTATGGTTCGGATTTTGAGCCCGGGACAAAAGAAAAGAATAAAATGAAAGGAAAAGGAGGAAAATTGAAGAATACTGACGAAGATGAATAACCAAACAGGTTAAATCTTAAACATATCATAGGAGCATCAATTCTTCATCGCTATATAAAATAATATCTTTCATTTGTTTTACAGATATGCGCCATCTGTTTTATCGGAAGCGGGCTTATTGATTTGGATAATCAACAGAATTATCAGGAATATACTCTTTTCTGATAGAAAATTTTATGAGTCAAGTACAAAAACTGAACCGTCTCTCTAACTAATGCTTCTCATGCGTGTCAATCCCATACTGCATATAAACGGTGTGTTTAAGAGTTTTCAGTATCTCGTTCATATACTCCTCGACCGCTTTCAGAGAACCCGGAAGTGTATAAATAAGTGATTTACCGGTAATTCCTGCTACACCCCTGCTTAATAGTGCATTAGGTTTTTCCTTCCCATATTTGATCCTTATAAATTCCATTATGCCGGGAATCTCTTTTGTAAGCAGAGGGGCAACTGTTTCAACTGTAATATCTCTTGGGCCGATACCGGTACCTCCTGTGGTTATTATAATATTATAAACACTTCCGGCGCTTTTAAGAAGCTCCCGAAGAATATCAGCATCGTCGGGAATAAGTGTTAAATGAACACTATATTCCCAATTAATTGAAGAAAGATATCCTGATATAATTTCTCTTATCCTGGGACCGCTCATATCTATATATTCACCTTTGTGTGCCCTGTCGCTAAGTGTAATTATAAGTACTTCAAATTTTTCAGGAAGGTTCATTTCTTTATTTTTTCAGTGAGACTGATATTATCAATAATCATTTTCTTATCAACTGCCTTACACATATCATAAACTGTCAGAAGAGCAATACTCACAGCGGTCAATGCTTCCATCTCCACCCCGGTTTTACCTGTACATCGCACTTCGCTGTCAACCCTCACTCCGGTGTTGTCAACAACAACATCAACTTTGACATTTTCAAGAACAATATTATGGCATAGGGGGATGAGGACGGATGTTTGTTTCGCAGCACTGATCCCGGCAAGCTGAGCCACATTCAGCACGTCTCCTTTTTTTAGCAGATTGTCTTTAATTAGTTCAATTGTTTTTTCTGCTAGAATAATATGGCCTGTAGCTTTTGCGATTCTTAGCTGAATCTCTTTTGCACCAACATCGACCATAATTGCTTTACCTTTGTTGTCTGTATGTGTCAGTTTTTCCATAATTGGTTAACCTCCTATATTATAAAATGTATCTGTCTCGTTTTTTGATCCACATTCAGGTTTTAATTCTACTGCCAGCTTTATGGCTTTCTCAAAACCAATTTCCCTGATATCAAATTCTATATTATTGAATAGACATGGTTTGAGCTTACCGTTTGCAGTCAGCCTTAACCTGTTACACAATGAACAGTCGCCTCCCGTGCCGCCATCGACCATTGAAAAATGCCCATTTACAAGATCCATTTGTTTTATATACCTTATTTCCAAACCATTATCTTTACAAAAACGAGTTACAGCTTTTGCCTCTTCTTCCTCTTTTGATTCTTTTACAACACAATTTATTTTCACCGGGAGAAGTCCGGCGTTTTTTGCAGCCTTAATTCCTTCAAAGACTTCATTAATATTTCCTGTCCGTGTAATAGCTCTGAATTCTTCAGGATCAAGTGTATCAAGGCTGATATTTACTCTGTGCAGGCCTGCCAACCTGAGTTCGTCTGCATACTGTTTCAGAAGTACTCCATTTGTCGTCATTGAGAGATCATTGATCCCTTTAATATCAGAGATCATTCTGACCAGAGTTGTAATCCCTTTTCTGACAAGCGGTTCTCCCCCGGTAATCCTTACTTTGGTAACTCCGTTTGCAACTGCAGCTTCAGTAAAATTTTTTATTTCATCGAATGTCAGTATATCTTTATGACTGAGCAAATGAATACCCTCTTCAGGCATGCAATAAGTACATCTCAGATTACACCTGTCGGTAACCGAAATACGCAGATAGTTAATATGTCTGTTAAACCTGTCGAACACTTACCACCTCTCCTTTCTCAATAGTTTTTTTACCAACCGGTAAAGCTATTATTCCGTCAGCCAGGGCCAGTGCAGATATGTGTGCCGATCCATGATAATCAACCGGAGATACAAATCCTTCTTTTGTAATCACAACCGGAATCCAGGCCTGGCGATCTATAGATTTCCTTGAAAAAGAGTCCTTCATTGGAAAATGAATAGTGAACGGATCCCATTGATAGCCCATCATTTTATATATTAATGGCCTCACAAGTAATTCAAACTGTATAAAAGAGGAGACCGGGTTACCTGGCAGACCAAATACGAGAGCTTTAGGATGTACACCAAAAGTAGTTGGTTTCCCGGGTTGGATATTTACTCTCGAAAACAGAATCTTTACACCTGCTCTTTCAAGTACAGAAGGGACAAAATCAAAATCTCCCATAGATACGCCGCCGGTTATAAGTACAAGGTCGCATTCAGAAATTGCTTTCTTTACAATATCATATGTTGCCTCTTCATCGTCCCTGGCAATTCCCAGGTATTTTCCCTTGGCGCCGGCACGTTGTACCTGGGCCATAAGCTGGTAAGCATTGGTATTCCTGATCTGGCAGATACCGGGTTTTTGAGAGGGTTCCACCAGCTCATCGCCTGAACTTATGACAGCTACCCTTGACATCTTGCTGACAATGACAGAAATACAACCAACAGATGCCATCACAGCAATGTCCTGTGGTCTTATCAGTTTACCTGATTTAAGAACAGAATCCCCATTTTTAATGTCCTCGCCCTGTATTGAAATGTTTCCTTTTGTAAACGACCCGGCATATTTTACTTTTCCTGAGGGAAGTATAAGAGAATCTTCAACCATGAAGACCATATCTGCACCTTTAGGGACGGCTGCTCCTGTCATTATCCTTGAACACTGATGTTCTGAGATCGCATTTTCAGGCTGCATCCCGGCAGCAATTGTTTCAATTATTTCCAGTTCAAGTTCCAGATTAGCTTTCCGGCAGGCAAAACCATCCACTGTTGCCTTATTAAAAGGAGGAATATCCATGTCGCTGGTGATATCCCCCGCAAGTACCCGGTTAAGTGAGTCGATAAATGAGACTGTTTCGGTTCCGGTGTTCAAAGCAGAATTTAATACAATTCTATAAGCCTCTTCAAATGTTATTATTTCCATATTGACTCCTTAAATTAATAAATTTGTCTATAAAACACCCACCCCTTGCCCCCCGCCGAAGCGGGGCAGGCTCTCCCGGGAGGGGAACTTTGGATTAACTTTTTGCATTTTTACTTTTTACTTTCTCCTTTCTCCTTTCTCCTTTCTCCTTTCTCCTTTCTCCATTTACCTTTAAACACTCCCCTGAAGGGCAATACCGGCTTCGCGGGGAAATGATATGAATACCTCCGATAACTCACTAACAGGCTGTTGCTTATAGGTATCGGCAGATATATCAACATAGAAAGTTTCGCCCGCATCAACTTTAATTTCCATTCCATATTCTGATGGAAGTATCTCCCTTACAATACCCTTAAAACAATTGCCGGAGTGTAAGGAAGGCATTTTTTGAGATATTTTAATATCATCACTTCTAAGTATCAGGAGTCCTTCCGGAGGATATGAGTTTCCCGACAAATTAAAGATCATCTTATCTTTGCAGACAGCTTTCCATTCCCCGTTTTCCTTTCTGAATTCAACCCTGAAAAAATTCCTGATGCCTGAATACCTTGCTACGAATTTATTTACCGGTTTCCTGAAAACATCATCAGGGGTACCCTCCTGTATTATTCTTCCGTTATGAATCACACCCACCCTCGATGCCAGGCTTACTGCTTCCCTGTAATCGTGGGTAACATGAATTATTGTAAGTCCCTGCCTGTTAAGACGGCGCAGCAACCTCTTGATATCATCCTTAAGACTTGCATCAATTGAAGCCATAGGTTCATCAAGGAGGAGTAGCCTGGGTGAAGTGATAAGAGTGCGGGCCAATGCCACTCTCTGAAGTTCTCCTCCAGAAAGATGATGAGTACTTCTGCTGAGCAGATGAGAAATATTCAGTTCTGTGGCAACCTTACTGACTCTCTCATTTACATCCTTTTTGTCAATTTTCCCTGAACTTATTGAATAAGCAATGTTACCAAAAACAGTCATGTTCGGAAATATTGCATAATCCTGAAAAACTAAACCTATACTTCTGCCCTGAATTTTTTTCCTCGTTATATTTTCGTTATCAAGCCATATTTCTCCGGAATCAGGTTTGTTCAATCCTGCAATCAGCTCCAGAAGTTGAGTCTTGCCTGAACCCGACCTTCCCAAAAGAACATAGTAGGTCCCTTCTGATATCTTAAGATCAATATCATTTATTTGGAATTCACCTAATTTCTTTGATATGTTTTTAAGATTCAGCATATTCGCTTTTTGTAACTACTGATTTTCTTCTCTCCGAAAGAAGCCTTAATATTGTAAAAACCACAAGGGCGACTATTATAAATAATACTGCTGCAGGACGCGCATAAGATAACCCAAAGGAACTGAACCTGTCATAAATAAGGACAGGTGCGATCATTGGATGGTATGCAATTATAACAACGGCACCGAATTCGCTCATTCCACGGGCAAACATCATAACAAATCCGGTGATAATGCTTCTCCATGCAAGAGGAAGGGAAATTGTGAAAAATACTCTTGACCTGCTTGCTCCAAGATTTAGAGCGGCCTTTTCGAGACGCTCCGGAACGGCAGCAAAACCATCGCGTGCTGAGTTAATAAGAAATGGGAGACTTACGAATGCCATTGCAAGCGCTATGCCTGCCGGGTTGTTCACCAGGTTGAGACCAACAGAAGAAGCTGCTTTTCCCAGCAAACCATCTCTTGAGATAAATCCCAGAAGAGCAATACCCGCTGCAGTGTGAGGCAGAACAACCGGCAGATCTATTATTCCATGAACAACACTTTTAAGTGGAAAAGATTTACGGGCAAGCAGCCATGCAAAAGGGACCGCCGCGATTGCAAAGAAAAAAGTAGCAGAAAAGGATACCCATACTGTAAGCCAGATACTCGCCTGTACCTCTTTGTCGTTTGCCGTTTCAAAAAACTCACCAAGGCCTGTTTGAATGAACAGACCAAGGAGAGGTGCCACAAGAAAGAGCAGAACCAGAGATGATAAAACCAGCAGAATCCAGTTAAAAGGTCCGTATCTGTTCATGATAAGATTAATTCACTTTATATTCAGGCAGATACTGCAGAATCTTTGAAGGAATTTTATCAGGCTGTTCGGTTGAAAAGGGGATAATAGGATTCTGACCGTTCTTCCTGAAAATTTCCAAACCTTCTTCACTCAGTATATAACAAAGAAAATCAATTGCTTCATCCTTCTGAGGAGCATCGTCGAGTACTGACATACTATAATTAATATAGTCGCCGGTTACTCTCATCTTTGTTCCTGGTTTACTTCCTGTAACATCGATGGAGACGGATTTATATATCTCTGTTTTCGCAGGATCGGACAGGTTAATTTCATCAGGCAGTTCAATATATTCTAATCCATGCTGAATCGCAACTGATTTATACTGAAACATATAATCAATTGCATTCGATTCAATAAGCGCTATCAGATCAACCTCCTTTGGCCGGATGAAATTTTTGTTTTTTGACATTATTTTCTCAGTTAATCCTTCATTATTGTAATACTTTTCTCCTAACAAGAGTGTGAAAACTGTTCTGTATCCACAAGGATCGGAATCGGGATCGGAACGTGAATATATGACATCATCCTTTAAAAGAATATCAACCCAGTTATCTGAACATATTTCAGAAGAATATCTTGATTTTTCATGATATGCAATAACAATCTCATTTGTGGCAAACCGGATACTCCAGTTTGAATATTCAGGTATTATTAGCTGATCTATTACAAAATAATCCGCGGAAGCAATAATATCGCAGGGTTTTTTAAGTTCAGTGATCTTACGGGCACATACGAGGCTACCTGCCGGTTCAAGCAAAATTTTAATACCAGGGTTTTTCTTCTCATATCCATCTTTAAGTTGCCTGAAAGGAACCGACAGACTGCCGGCATGAAAGATTATTATCTCTTTTGATTTCCCGGAATTTGAATTTCCGCACCCCGTAAAAACCACAACAGAAATAATCATAATCAGCGATAATTGTCGCATCGTTGGCATGAATAAATAAAATGTATGTGATATGTAGAGAAGCAATGCATTGCTTCTCTACATACCGCAATATAAATAATTATTGATAATTTTTAACAACCTCAATTAATTCAGGAAGATCCATGCCTATTTTCTTCAGAAATTCTATGGTCGGAACACCGTTTTTATTCCATCCACGACGCTTATAAACAGCATCTTGCAGCGATTCATACTGATCCTCGCGATACTTTCTGAGGACCTTCATTTTTTCTTCAGTGGTCTTACCGATTGGGTCGAATCCGACCTTTTCCTTCAGTTGTTTGTCATAACGTTCGACACGTGACTCATACTCTTCTTTGGTGACAGGACCGGCAGCCCGATATGGCTGCCTGTCGTGTATACGTGTGCCAAATCCACGCCTGAGGTTAAATACCCTTTGAAAATTATATACCCGTTCGGAATCATCAACCAATCGATTTTTATCAAACTCGCGACCCGTAACTGCCTTATAAATAGCCACATAATTATCAACATGTTCCGGAACTTTAGCAGGTTCGTCAGCCTGGGCATTAGTTTCCGGTTCAACATCGTTCCATGGGAGTTTGCATAAACCGACAAGACCGAACCAGGTGCGGAACATCGGGAAATAATGAAGAGCTTCAGCCTTATTCTCAAATGTCGGTATCTGATTATTAATCATATCCATAAAAATGAGCCATGCCTCATCGTGCTGAGGACCTTTATTGGCGAGTGCAAAACCACCCTGTTGTGCAAGAGATTCTTTCGACATGTACTGGGAGTATTCAAGTCCCTTGCTTTCCATTCCTATATCATTAAGGAATGCTTCATCGCCCCATCGGTTTTTAATAAACAGCTCTTTCATTTTACGGACCCCCGTTCCGGCTATCTTTCCAAACCCTTCACCCCGTGCAACCTGGTGCAACATTTCGAGTGCAGCTTCTGAATTGCCAAAGTTAAGATCCAGTCCTCCTGTTCTTTCCTTGTTGAGAATGCCATTCTGGTAACACTCCATGATGAAAGCTGTTATGGTACTCCATGTCAAAGTGCAGATTCCGTAAGTATCACAATAGAAATTCGTTTCAATAATATATTCCGGATCAAATATTCCGCAGTTAGAACCAAGCCCTGCCGCATTTTCATATTCAGGGCCATCAACAATTACTTTTTGACCTTTGTATGGGCCTGTCTTAACTATATAATCATCAATCCCTTTACTGCACGACATATTGC
>JAPLEB010000133.1 GCA_026391555.1 Bacteroidia bacterium
AACCGGAAAAAAGTAGTCTGAAAGGGGCTGATTTTTGATCTGTGATGGTCTATTGTGCTCAAAAACAGCGAAATGATCAGGTTTGAGGGACTTTAACCCGGCGTTAATTGAAGAATCACCCGCCTCATAGTTATCAACAAAAAAAGCAAATTACCCCATTGACCGTGTTGGCGGTTAGTGGTATTTATGAAAGTCTCTTAATTTCAGTAAGGATTTCTGCTATTACTTCTGTATTATAAATCTTCTTTTTACCGGTTCCTGCTTTTACAGAATAAACAAAAAATACTTTTCCACCAAATTCAGCTTCAAATTTCTCATGGCTCTTTTTGTGCATCTCTATCCATTGATATTGATTTAGAGCTTGTCCTGAAGCAATTGGTTTTATTTGAATTCCAATATATTTTTCCTTTATTTTTATAAAAAAGTCGACACCATATTTTCTGTCCCATTTGTCAGGTGCAGGCTCAATCTTTTTTGCAACAGCAGACTCTAATTGCCCATAAATTGTTTCTATTTCGGACTTATAACCTTCATAAGTTCTGTTTAATACGAGATTATAAGCATAATCACAACATTCTTCTTCCGTAATGGAATCTAATTCACTTTGAACAACTTCTGATAATTTTATATGAAGAGTTTGTCCAAGGCCAGAAATATATTCTCGGGTCACTTTAATTCCATCTTTCTTTTTTTGGGTAGCATTTGTAAAATAATACTCTTCCCATTCGTCATATTTAGTGGGGGCACAGTTACGAATCAGTTCAGAAGTGGATCCAACGCTATGAGCTTTATTTAGACCCCATCTGTTCATGCCATAATTTAAAAGTGTCTCACGCTTAAATTTCAGATTTTTGCCATCTGAGCCTGTAATCCATTCATTATCCATTGTTTCTATTTTGCCAATTAGTTCTTAAAGCTACAGCTCGTCTTAAAACACCATCTGCACGGTTTTCTAATCTTTGAATAACCTGTTCCAGTTCTTGTTCTGTTTGAATAATCCAATATCCATCTTCCCACATCAGACTTCCAATACAGCAACCATGATTTAAAATCATATCTCTAATTAAATCACGAACATGTTCATTCGTTGGACCACCAGCATCTAAATTAAAATTGATTCTAATTTGAGTTGACGTCTTTTGATTCGCATAGCCTGAGACACTGGTTGAAAGATAGTCAGAAATTCTTTCTTGTTCTTCATTCATGTGGAATAAGTGTAAAAAATTTGTCTTTGTACTTGAAATCAATTTTTTTATCTACATCGACGAGTCCTGTCCTTAAAAGGTGGGCATTTACAAAAGTTTTATTCTCCAGGTATAAATAACCGAGTAGATTGTCATTCTTATCGTATTTAGTAGAATCAAATTTAATGAAAACCTTTTTATTCTTTGTTTTACTTTCAAGAAAATCGGTGGCTCTTTCTGATAGATTTGGAATTTCTTTTATGCCTAGTAGTTTTATTATTAAATCATTACTGAGACGAATTTTTGTAGGGCTTATTATTTCTTTTACTGTAAATAATTCTTCTCTTTTTTTACTTCCATTACTGTCAATTTTTGAACCAAATTGAAGTTTCTTTGGATCAACTTTCTTATCAAATTTGTGTGGATCCTTGAAAATATAAGGTAAGTGATGGATTTCTTTTTCAATTTCATTTAAAGGTTCCTGATTTATTATTTCATAGGTTGTTCCATTTAAATCTGTTTGCGAGAAATTTAGCTTATCTTTTATCAAGGGGATAAAATCCGGATTAATCTCGTATCCAACGGAGTTTCGTTGAAGCTTTTTTGCAGCTAAATTTGTAGTCCCACTACCAGCAAAGGGATCAAATACAGTGTCCCCAACAAAAGAGAACATTTTAATAAGTCTCTTCGGGAGCTCTTCAGGAAACATAGCAATATGGTTGTCTTGTTTAACACCTGAAAAATTCCAATGACTTGCAAAAAATGTATTCCATTCCTCAGCTGTCATTATAGATAGTTCCTTGATTTCTTTACTTGGTTTTGGAGCGTCACCAAGCTTCTTAAAGGTGAGAATAAACTCATAATCAATCTTTAGAATCCCATTTCTTGGGTAAGGATAGGAACCCATTTGAACTCCACCACCAGAAGTATTTGATGTTGTAACTTTCTGCCAGATAATAGCACCCATGTAATCGAATCCTGCGTTTTCACAGAATTTAATAATCTCCTCACGAATTGGAATTACTTTATATCTGCCATAATAAACAGCACGAGCAAATTGATCTCCAATATTAACACATAATCGACAGCCTGGATTAAGCACGCGATAGCATTCTTGCCATACCAAATTAAGGTTATTTATATAGTTCTCATAGCTATCATTGTAACCAATTTGATCTAATGATCCGTAATCTTTAAGCTGCCAATATGGTGGGGAGGTTATAATTAGATGAACAGAATTATCTGTCAATTTCAGCATTTTTCTGCTATCTCCATTAATTATCTTGTGATGTGTCTTCAAGTCTTTCTTTTTTACAAAATTACTACTTATTATTCGCACTTTTAAAGTTTGTTGATAAGTCCTTTGTATTAGGCTTAGTCATTGTTGAGAGTCGTCACCCATTACCGCCAACGGCAGTTTGTCCAATAACCTTTTTTATTCCATAATTTTTCATTTGATTTAAGCCGGTACCGGCGACCACGGAAATTTTCTGTCCCAAACATCTAACCGGAAAAAAATAGTCTGAAAGGAGCTGATTTTTGATCTGTGATGGTCTATTGTGCTCAAAAACAGCGAAATGATCAGGTTTGAGGGACTTTAACCCGGCGTTAATTGAAGAATCACACGCCTCATAGTTATCAACAAAAAAGGCAGGTTATTAGACAGTCTGACGGTCGAGGCTAAATATAGTGCGGGTTTGCGGTAGATAAAACTGTCCAGCTGCCTGAAAATTATATGCGATGAATATAACTTGGAGAGACACTGATGTCCGCATTACATTTAGCCTTTGTTATGCCTCTGTGCTTTATCTTTCTTAGAGTTCCAGACTTACTTTAAGATGACCACCAAGTCCATCTCGGATAATTCTCATTAATGTTGAAAGCCTGATATCGCTGGCGTTGTTCTCAATTCGTGAAATATAGTTTTTGGTTGTCCCACATTTTATAGCGAGCTCTTGTTGTGTCAGGTTTTGTTGCTTCCTGGCTTCTTGAATGAGTACACCCATTTTGAAGTTTTCAAATCCTTCTTCGTATTTATCTCTTGTCGGGGTGCCTGTCTTACCGTATTTCTCGTCCAAATGGTCGTCCCATGAAACAAGATTATTTTTTTGATTTGTCTTCATAATATTTTTGTTTTAAACGTTCTGCCTTTGCTATTTCATTTCTCGGGGTTTTAGAGGTCTTTTTGTGAAATCCATTCAGAAGGATTACTAAATTTCCTTTATCGAAGAAGCAGAATATTCGAAATATGTCACTTCCCACTTTAATCCTGATTTCGAAAAGTCCTTCAGTCCCTTCCAGATGTTTAAAGAATCTCTCCGGAACCATTCGCATTGTTCTGATCACGCCTATTACCCAGTCAATTTTGTCTTGAACCGCTGGTCTTTGAAGGTAGTAAAAGTCCCAAAATTCAGTCCCGTAAACATAAGTTGTACGCATAAAGTTCTCAATAAAATGCAAAGTTACCTTTTTAGGCAACTAAATCCAAATATTTAATAATATTTCATGATAGATGTCATTAATAGCATGAGGCATAACGGCAGTTTGTCCAATAACCTTTTTTATTCCATAAAATTTCATTTGATTTAAGCCGGTACCGGCGACCACGGAAATTTTCTGTCCCAAACATCTAACCGGAAAAAAGTAGTCTGAAACAAATGAAAATGTAAAAGAACACCAACATATAATCCAAAAACCACCAAACAGGCCTGAAATCAGGCTGCCCGTGGAACACAAATAACGGCGGTAAGTGCATAGAAAAAGGTCAGGTGAACGGATTTAGAGCAACGTGAGACTTCATGCCTGGCACTATCCCGCCAAAGCGGGACAGGCTATGCCACATGAAGTCCTCTTTATTATAGGCAGGCTTTTATTCCTGTCTCGGTGCCAGTAAATTGTCTCGTTATGAATTAATTTTTATTAAATCCAATGTTGTTCACCAAATTTTCATGTTGCAGAAAACCGTCTTAAGAAGGTGGGAGGAAGAAAAATTTTAAAATTCAAAAGGGCTTCTCTCTGTGTAAGCTCTTTTGCAATTTTTGGATTGAGTGTTGCTGGTGCTAATTGCAAATGTGCTTACACCATTGTGGTAATTATTTTTTTTTCTCCTTTTTTTAATCCTTTTTTTTTCTTCGTTTCTGGTAAATAGTTGTCTTTTGAGACGATTTTTTCTCCAGTTTTTAATTCTAATGCTTTTCTTGCGTCACCAGCAATTGTTCCGCCTTGTTTTGCAACAGTTTTATTCTGTACAAAACCTTTGGGATTTTTTCTTTTCACAATAGCAGTTGTAGAAGCTTCACCCAACATTGAAAAAATCAATTCAAGGTCAGTCATATGGTCACGCAAGTTTTGGCTTTTCAATCCCTTTATTTTCTTGTATTCAGAAGGTGTCAAGCCAAATGTTGCCTTAGAGATTTCTGCAGTTAAAATTGAATACTCAAGTTGTTCTCTAACCCCTCTGGTTTTCCATTCTTCAGTTAATTCCTCACGAATGGCAATGCCTCGCATCCGTTTTTCAATCCAGTCGTCTGGATATCCTTTAGCTTTATACAATTCACGTGTCCGTTGTGTTGCTAATTCAGGATTTTCAATTTCCTCTAGTCTCTCAGAACCTACTTTTGCTAGCCAAAGTTTAAAAGGTTCCGCTTTCGGAGATGAAATTGATTGAATTATTCTTAATAGTCCTTGAGCATTTGCAGCCTGTACTTTGCGTTTTTTCCCATCAGCAGCAATCATTTCAAGCAGGGGACAAATTGTCCCCCAGTTGGAATTTAACTGTGCATCTCGTTTTTTCATTTTTTTGATGTAATCCTTAACGTCCATTGTATCAGTTAATAACTGAACTACATCTTGAACCGAAAAATACCACTTTTGATCAAATTCGCTCCAAACTGTCCGTATTTGCTTGCTTTCAAAAAGTTTAATATTGCTCATGAAAATTTAATTTTTATTGCTTACAAAAGTATTATATGTTTTTCTTTCCTGAAAGTAAAAATTTGAGAAATGATTTGTTTTGAAATTTTAGCTGGATTTTACTTCGTTGTTTTAACTGGCTTTGTATGGGACTGTCAGGAGTTGTCATGTTATGATAATATTGTCAGATGGAAAAGTCCTGGTAAACGGGCAAGAGTTGTCATGGTATGATAAAGTTGTCCAGATGGCGGAGTCCGGGTAGGCCAAAAAGTATGTGTTTTGCAGCGAAGGGACGGTATACCCTGTGAAATAGTATAAAATATTTACGCTGTTAACATAGAACATTATTTCACAGGGTAAAGGGACGGACTGCCAAACTCTTGCTTGCGCATTGGCTATCACGGTATTGCGCCGAAAACCTTGCACCTAACACCAGTTTGTCCAATAACCTTTTTTATTCCATAATTTTTCATTTGATTTAAGCCGGTACCGGCGACCACGGAAATTTTCTGTCCCAAACATCTAACCGGAAAAAAGTAGTCTGAAACAAATGAAAGTGTAAAAGAACACCAACATATTACCCAAAAACCACCGAACCTGCCTGAAATGAGGCTTCAAATGGAACCCGAATAACGGTGGTAAGTGCATAGAATAAGGTCAGGTGAACGGATTTAGAGCAACGTGAGACTTCATGCTGGGCACTATCCCGCCAAAGCGGGACAGGCTATGCCACATGAAGTCCTCTTTATTA
>JAPLEB010000127.1 GCA_026391555.1 Bacteroidia bacterium
AATTGTCTCCGGAAAAACAGGAAAGGTTGAGATTTATCTTAATGAACAAATCTTTGGTTAATAACGGAATTGTCTCGGTAGATTTTTTTCAACCAATGAACGCTAACGGCAGTTTGTCCAATAACCTTTTTTATTCCATAAATTTTAATTTGATTTAAGCCGGTACCGGCGACCACGGAAATTTTCTATCCCAAACATCTAACCGGAAAAAAGTAGTCTGAAAGGGGCTGATTTTTGATCTGTGATGGTCTATTGTGCTCAAAAACAGCGAAATGATCAGGTTTGAGGGACTTTAACCCGGCGTTAATTGAAGAATCACCAGCCTCATAGTTATCAACAAATAAGGCAGGTTATTAGACAGTCTGACGGCCGGGCGGTTTAATTAGTGGCCGTCCGTGTCAGAGCTGGCGAGTTTTTTGCCAATCTAGGTAGATGGGTGAAATGTCTCTTGTCAAGGTAAAACCCGCTTGCGTATGAGTCCGGTAGATGGCACAAAGTTACTTGTCAAAATAAACTTTCTTGACGGCGAGCAAAAAACGCTGCCAGCAGCGCGTCGGCCGGCAGCCCTATTGACTTTATCTCGGTTGCAGGATCACAGTCCGGGTACCACAAATTTTATAAGCGGAAATAAAGTTAACAGCATAGACTTTGGGGGCTGATTACGGAGCTGTCCGGGCTGCTGAAGGCCATTAATTAAACCGACTTTGTTAGCCTTAGCTTTTATTTTTTATCAGTCAACGAAAGTTTCCTTAATGACCGCTTTGACCTCTTTTATTTCGGGTCTTGAAAGTTTCCCTAGGTCTTTGATTATCCGTTGTTTGTCAATGGTTCTGATTTGATCCAAAACTATCCAGCCCATTTTATTATCATGTTTTACCTCTACTCTGGTAGGATAATTTTTGGAACTTGTTGTCATGGGAGCTATGATGACAGTCCTTAAATAATTGTTCATCTCGTCAGGAGATATGACAACGCAAGGTCTTGTCTTCTTAATTTCGCTCCCGATAGTTGGGTCAAGGTCGGCAAGAATGATTTGATATTGCTTTATTTCCATTCTTCTGGATTTTCGTCCTCAAATATGTCAGGAATGATGAGATTGTCATCTCCATTTGCGTGCATCTCCATAAAAGCTTTGTCCCATCCTTTCCTAGGTTTGGAAAGTGGTTTAATTATAATCTGACCCTTATCCAAAATTAAATCAACGGTATCTCTGAAATTATATCTTTCGATAATGGTCTTGCTAAACCTTATCCCTCTCGAATTTCCAATCTTTACAATAGATACTTCCATGGTTAACATTATTTGCAAAATGTAATTACAAAGTTAGCACACATTTTGATAAACCAATCAAGATTGTTGAAATATTTATCGAAAATTAGGAAAATTTTGATCTGGACGATTTTAAGAAATTACTAATATCTATCACAAAAGGTTTGGCTTGCGTCCAACTGTCTGGTTTGTATCGAGTTAAGGCTAACTTGTTTTTATGCTTAGACCTGGATTAAAACTTTATTCTTTGTAGAAATTGTCCCTAAAGAAGCAATTAATGACTCCACCGAACCTGCCTGAAATGAGGCTTCAAATGGAACCCGAATAACGGTGGTAAGTGCCTATAAATACGTCAGGTGAACGGATTTAGAGCAACGTGAGACTTCATGCCTGGCACTATCCCGCCAAAGCGGGACAGGCTATGCCACATGAAGTCCTCTTTATTATGTTTAGCCCCAAATTAAAACTCTCTATCGGTATAAATTTGTCTCGGAAGTGACAGCGTTATTTGTTTCACAGTAATTTGTCTCGTTGCAATAATTCCTATTTAATCTGAAGTTGTCTCGAGTATGTTTGATTGTTACTTGTTTATAGCTTTAAGTATCCAATCTTCACTTATCAGAACATCTTTCATCAGCAACTGATATGGAAACTGTTTATGTCTCGTGTTTTTAAATCCGTTAAGAATGTTTGCTAAAGTCTCTGCTGTTATAAGCGATAAGTTTAATTCAAATTCTTCTCTGCAATCTTTCTCAAAATCTTCGCTGAATTCGGGAGCAATCAATAAACTTTTTATAACACGATATCCTTTAAATTTGGCAATATCTATGTAAGCTTTAATTTGTCTCGAGACAGAGGAGAATTTATTATAACCGGAATCTTTTACGGTTTTGCACTCCACAAGAATTAATTCATTATTCCCTAAGTTTATTACGATATCTATCTTATTTTTAGAATTATTGAGTGATTTACGAAGCTTATCGTCAACAGGTAATCCTAATTTTCCGAAAATAGATTTCGTAACATCCTCAAATTTGATTCCCATATCGGCTTCCTTTATTATTATGCCATTAGATTTTAATCCATTAATATCTCTGAAAGCTATCAGATGATAATTTTCGATAAAAAGATTCTCTGCGTCTATGTAATTTTCTAAAACATTAAAGGCAAGGTTGCCACGACTTTTTATTGACATTTTCTCGCAAAACTCTTTGATTTTTTGATCAGGGATTAAATCCAAAATATCCTTTGGTTTAATATTATAGTCAAGGAGATATGAACTATTTAGAATATCGTCGTCTTGTAAATCGAATTCCTGCTTTATGTAGGTCTTTGTTTCTGGGACATGAGTAGCTAGATCAACCATTAGCTTATCGTACCCATCAATTGATATGCTGATCTTTTCGTCTTTATCAACTTGTTCGAAATAGTTTACTAAGTTCTGTACTTTTTCCTCTATGGTAGTTCCCTTTATTTGAGGAATACAAAGTCCTTTCTCAATCAATTCGTTAACAACAACTTTTTTCTCGGAAACCTTTGTGTTTTCCTTATGAATTCCGTCAATTAGAATTGATTTGAAACTTATACCTTCATTTATTACTGACTTTATCTTTTCATCTATCGGTTTTTTCCAGTCAATGTTGTGTTTTCTGCAGAGGTAGTTTATTTGTGGTTCTTTTAGCTGGTTAAGAACGCGTCGGAAATATTTATTTGCAACTTCTTTACCTCTAATTTTTCTAAGTACTCTTACAATTTCGTCAGGGATATAAACCTTTAAAGTTTTCTTCGAGTAGAAGAGAATCCCCAAGTTTTTTAATTCGTTAATATTCTGTTCAATATCCTGTTTGGCAATATTTAAAACAGAATAGTTAATGAGTTTAATCTCTTCCTGGGAAAGTTCAAGCGTATCGGAAAGAGCCAGTAGAATTGATTGTTCGTCCCATGTTATTTTTAAATCTTGGTTTCTCTTTTGATCATTTGTATAAGCTGTTTTAACACAGTTTCGGTAAATTTTGTAATCCCTAATTCTTGCTAAGTCAATAGTGGGTTTTTTTGATTCTATTTCTGCTTGAAATTCCTGAATCTTTAATTTAAGTGATTTAATTTCTTCTTCGTAAAGCTTATTAAACCAATCTCTTGTCATTATGCAATTTCCATCTCTTATCAGAATGTCAATAAGGATGTCAAGTTGCGAGTCGACTTCACTAAATTCTTTTCTGACATATTCTGCGAATTCGTCTTCAATTAAGTTAAAAACTGAGACTATGTTCAAATTGTCCACATTTTTTAAGTCTCTGTCGCTAGCGATCAGTATTTTATCAATCTCCTCAGACTTCTTGGGTGGGGTCTCAATAATACTTGTGATTACTTTAAGAAATTGATTCTTTTCAAAAGAATTTAATTGGCCTAAAATCTTTTCGAGTTTCATAGCGATTATTTAAATGTTAAGGTAAAGGTAGTGAATAATCTTTTATTCGGATTGATAACGAATTTAATCAATGACAGATAGAATAGTCAAACTATATCGGCGGCAGCCGATATAGTTTTTTTTGGAGCGGGTATCTCACAGTACTAGGATAATTATGGACTAATATCAATTCGTTAATGATCTAATATAGGATTCAGGATCATCTGTTTGATATAAATCGAACTTATTAAATTTTTTGCTTACTGAAATAAGTCGGTTTAAGTTTATGTTGACAAAACACAAGATTTTTCTTTTCAATAATTTTCTTTTTTTCAAATCATTAAGCATGAAATCAATACGAACGAAATGAGTCTCGTAATTTATGTATATAGCGACTAAATAAAGAAATGGGATTAACAGAATGGTCATGATTGGAGGCAAAAGAAAGGATAATAGATTCCTTTTCGTGAAAAAATCCGGATAATTTGTGAAAGTTTTAAATGTCACTATTATAAGGAAAGCCCAGCCAATAACAGCGAGAAGTCTCTGCAAAAATTTATTCACAACGTTATATTTTTCATCTGTCTGCGAATATGCTTGTGTCATAACGACTATAATGATTATCGGCATTAAAATTAACTCTACAAGTAAATTGAAAGTATAGAAATTGACAACAAACTCAAGCACCATTGTCCCCTTGAAACTTTGTTTTAGAATGTTCCTAATGTAGTTTGGATCAGTTGCATCATTAAGAGTAAAAAATAAAACCATTGCAACCGTTAAGAACCAAAAAATTGTATCTTTTAAAAATGATAAATCCCAAATAGTGAGAAATGATAGGGCAAAGATAAAGCCTAATATATAGAAAGTCAATATAATAAGAATTGCACCTATTTTATAATCAAATAGTTGTTTTACAAAACCACCAAGGGCTGATCGCATATTCTTATTAAACATTATTGCGATAAGTATTATAACTGTCCAAAAGATGAGTGATAGCTCTCTCGTTGATAAGATGTCAAGGATGTATTGCATAGTATTTGTTGATAATCAGTTTTTTGTTGGTTTAGCACAAAAATATTAAGCACGAAAGTTGAATCATTTGTTCCATAAATGAAAAGATCTGGGGTCTTCTTCGGTTATGCGGATTCTGTTTCAATATCACGTCATATATTTTCACTCTCAGGATTAGGATTAGTTTTGGTAACCAGAATTTAATGCAGAGGTATACGATTCTCGAAAAATATCATTTTCGGAGAGAAAAGCTGTCTCTGTTGACAAAATATTCATCTCGATGAGTTATGTTTAACCCTTGCCTGTCAAGATATTGCAGTCTCGGTGCAACTTTTGGGTTAAACATAACGGCCAGCGGGAATGAGCAGAAAGCGTTGGTGGCGCAGCCCGCCGGTTACGTGTCCCGGTACTTTAGCCGATAAATTGCCCCGGCGGGCAAGCCACCATGGCGCAATTTTTGCCTGACGATAGCTATCGGCACAGGTACAAATTTTATTGAGCTTTACGTGTTTCGCGGTACAAGGTTATTAGGTAGCCGGGAATTTATCACGGTATTGTACACGAAATCTTAAACCTAACGTGTTATGTGGGGTTATTTTTCTATTATTCTATTCTTTAAATCCATTTGTTCATGTAGTATTCTTGTGATTTCCACTCCTTTTTCTTCAATCTTTCTGTAAAAAATGATGTGCCTACCTGCTTTAAACCCAAATATGTTTTCTGTTACTCCTGAATAATTTTTGCCTAACTCAGGGTTACATGCAACTTCGTTACAGTTTTCTAAAAGCATAAGATAATATGTGTCTGCTTGATTTTCAGACCACTTATCAAAGGTGTAATTCCAAATCTTGGTTAAATCATCAACTGCTTTATTTGTTAATTTATACTGAGCCATTCAATTTCTTTTTAGCTTTTAATCTTTCTAAATGTGACTCAGGATTGAAATCATAAGCAATTCCGCTTTCTATCCCTTCTTGAATAGCTTCTCTTAAAGCAATAATTCTGGTTTCTTCTTCTTCCAAAAGTCTTAATCCTGCCCGGACAACTTCACTTGCATTTTTAAATCTTCCAGCAGATATTCTATTTTGAATAAAATTATCAAAATAGTTTCCTATTGATATTGAAGTGTTTCTACTCATAATTAATCAATTTTTCTCCAAAGTTACCAAAAATTGGTACAATTGTCAAGGTGTGTTTCTTTTTTTATCGGCACGGCGGTATAAAATCGTTGGGGATTTCGGATCTGCGTCTCTATCACCCGACACCAAAACTTGATGCGGTGCAGAATGTTTGAATTACCACTGAAACCCCAATGTTTTATGACCGCGTGTTATATGCAGCCAGTCTTCTATTCATTTAGTCGTGATTCAATATCCATTTGTTGATGTAAAATTCTGATAATTTCCAATTCGTTATCTTTCAAGTTTATTTTGTAAAATATGAAATGAGATTTTACTCTCGAACGAAAATATCCCTTTCTTATGTGACTGTAATCTTTTCCAGATTTTGGGTTTACTGTCAGGTATTCAATTTCGTCCATTAGTAAGTTAAGATATCTGTCAGCTTGTTCAAGTGACCAAGTTTCAAAGGTGTAAAGCCATAATTTTTCAAGGTCATTTAAAGCTTCCTTGCTGATTCTATACTTCATTACTTAACGGAATGTTTTTGATGAAGAATATTTAAAAAAGATTCTCGATTAAAATCTTCTACAAAACCAGATTTTTCACCTTTTTTAAGTTCGTTAATCAGTTCAGTTTTTTTAGTTTCTTCGTGTTCAAACATTCTTAAAGCAGTCCTTACCACCTCACTTGCAGAAGAGAATTTTCCTGTTTTAACTTGTTGATTTATAAAATTATCAAAATAATCTCCTAATAAAATCGATGTGTTTTTAGCCATAACTTTACTTTCAATTTTATTTCAAAGATACCAATCTTTGGTATAAATAGCAAATTTTTATTATTGTAACTTTTTCAATTCTGGTTGCATATAACGGCAGTTTGTCCAATAACCTTTTTAGTCCATAATTTTTCATTTGATTTAAGCCGGTACCGGCGACCACGGAAATTTTCTGTCTCAAACATCTAACCGGAAAAAAGTAGTCTGAAACAAATGAAAATGTAAATATAATACCAACATATAACCCAAAAACCAACAACCCGACTTGAAATTTGGCTGCTCATGGAACCCGAATAAAGGTGGTAAGTGCCTATAAATACGTCAGGTGAACGGATTTAGAGCAACGTGAGACTTCATGCTGGGCACTATCCCGCCAGCGGGACAGGCTATGCCACATGAAGTCCTCTTTATTAGGTACTGTTGAGATATTAAGATTTAGTCCAAGAGTGCTGCTATCTCGGTTCTGATATCTGGAATTTTGCTTTTTATTATCTGCCAAACTTCTTCAGCATCAATCCCAAAATAATCATGAGCTACAATGTTTCTAAAACCTTTAATTTTTATCCATTCAATTTTAGAATGTTTCTTTTTGAATTCGTCAGAGATTTTATCCACCATTTCACCGATGACAACAAAATTCATCATTGTGGCATCAAAGTTTAGGTAATTATTATTAAAATCGTCAGCAGAATTAATCCCAGAGGTATATTCAAGAATTCTGTCAATTGCTTCAACTATAGATTCGAGACAATGATGATCTTTAGTCAGCATAGACAGTCTCTTTTAAAATTGATTTTTTGATTCTGGGCTTTATATATTTTTCACGGCAGATATCGATTTCGATTCCCAGTTTAATCCGGAAGAAGTCTTTAAGTTGTAATTTGAGGTCATACAAATCTTGGGTGTTTTCCTCAAATTCTACAAGCAAGTCAATGTCACTGTTATTATTTTGATCACCTCTTGCATACGATCCAAAAAGACCAATCCTAATAATATGATATTTATCTCGGAATAGTTTTTTGTTCTGAGAAAGAAACGTCAATATTTGGTCTCTAGTTTTCATTTGATCACAAAGTTACAAAAATATGGCAAAACTCTTTAATAAATTAAATTATGTTTCGGAGCGCCATCAATAGTACCTAACGGCAGTTTGTCCAATAACCTTTTTTAGTCCTTAATTTTTCATTTGATTTAAGCCGGTACCGGCGACCACGGAAATTTTCTGTCTCAAACATCTAACCGGAAAAAAGTAGTCTGAAACAAATGAAAATGTAAAAGAACACCAACATATTACCCAAAAACCACCGAACCTGCCTGAAATGAGGCTTCAAATGGAACCCGAATAACGGTGGTAAGTGCCTATAAATACGTCAGGTGAACGGATTTAGAGCAACGTGAGACTTCATGCCTGGCACTATCCCGCCAAAGCGGGACA
>JAPLEB010000071.1 GCA_026391555.1 Bacteroidia bacterium
CGAACCTGCCTGAAATGAGGCTTCAAATGGAATCCGAATAACGGTGGTAAGTGCCTATAAATACGTCAGGTGAACGGATTTAGAGCAACGTGAGACTTCATGCCTGGCACTATCCCGCCAAAGCGGGACAGGCTATGCCACATGAAGTCCTCTTTATTATAGGCAGGTTATTTTTCGTTGATCAAGTTCTCAATGGTCTGGAGTAATTCCTCAACAGGTTTAAATAAAGGCAGAGTCTTATTCTCGTCGAAATCTACAAAATCACCATAGTCGCCTTGCTGTCTATAATCACAAAGCTCAATGAAAACACCAGCTAGTTCTTTACTTATGAGTCCGGTTTTTATAAAATGTAAAGAGAATTGATGTTTCAGTCCAGAATGAGAACGGGCATTTATTTCATTTTAATAGAGTAAAGCGGATATTGCATAGAAACATACGTAATAAAGCCTGTTAATTACAGAGTTCCAGTGTCTGTCTCGGGCCAAAGATTGGGCGGCATTTAAGGTCTCTTTTGCACTGGTAATTCTGTAATCGATGTAGTCCTGTTTGAGAGATTTTGTCATAGTTGGACACCTTCTTTTTTAATACTTCTATAAAATGGGGTAACTTTATGCTTTGTATTCCAGATCTTTTCATTGTGAACAAAAGTAGAAAATACCTCACCTGTTTCAAGTTCTAGATCAAATAGTTTATACCTGAAAGCGCGCTCAATATCAACATTAACAGGAGTATCAATAAGAATAAGAATGTCCCAATCAGAGTCATTCTTCGCATCACCTCTTGCTCTTGAGCCAAACAAAATAACTTTAGCTTTGGAATCAATTGTTTTTATTTCTTCGCGAATACGCTTGATAATATGGCTTTCAATTTCAGTCATGTAGCAAATTTACGAAATTATTATTTAGTAATCAGCGGCTGTGTCAACTTGCCTATAACGGCAGTTTGTCCAATAACCTTTTTTATTCCATAATTTTTCATTTGATTTAAGCTCGTACCGGCGACCACGGAAATTTTCTATCCCAAACATATAACCGGAAAAAAGTAGTCTGAAACAAATGAAAATGTAAAAGAACACCAATATATTACCCAAAAACCACCGAACCTGCCTGAAATGAGGCTTCAAATGGAACCCGAATAACGGTGGTAAGTGCCTATAAATACGTCAGGTGAACGGATTTAGAGCAACGTGAGACTTCATGCCTGGCAACTATCCCGCCAAAGCGGGACAGGCTATGCCACATGAAGTCCTCTTTATTAGGCTTAGTTTGGTTATTTGAATTTATATCGTGTCATTCTGTTGTAACCGATTTTTACAAGGATTTTTTTGTCAACCGCTCCTTTTAAATCACGACTTGCAGTAGCCGATGAGATGTCCTTAAAATGTCGCATGTATTCTTGTCTTGAGAAGGGGTTTAATCCTGATATTTCTTTAAATAGCATAATCCTGTCAGGGCCAGTTATGTTGATATTTTGTGTATTCAGAAGTTCCTCAAGAGAATCATTGATTAGTTGAAGCATAAACTCGACAAAAGACGTTGAATTACCTTGGTTATCTGATTGACCAAGTACATTGTAGTATTCTGATTGTCTTTCTTTAATCAGAGTTTCTATAGGGAGAAATTCAAAAACTGGTGAGTATTCTTTGAGTATAATTGTTTGCCAAAGTCTTCCCATTCTGCCATTACCGTCCAGGAAAGGATGAATAAATTCAGTTTCGTAATGGAAGACACAGCTTTTAATCAACAACAAATCTTTATTTTTCTTTAAGTAGTCAAATAGGTCTTTTAATAATGATTTAACCATATGTCCAGGAGGAGCTACGTGAGTCACAATGGATCCTTTTAGTATACCAACAGGTTTGGTTCGGATTTTGCCAGGGCTATCAACAAGTCCCTGCATTAGAATTGCATGGGCTTTACAAAAGGAAGTTAAACTGAAAAGATTAAAATCATTTATTTTATCGTAGACTAATATTGCGTTTTTAACTTCAAGAATGTCTTTTGGAGGAGCAATAACTCTTTTGTTTTCAAGTATAGCAGTAATTTGATCAATTGAGAGTGAATTTCCTTCGATCTCAAGGGATGACTGGATTGTCTTAATTCTATTTTTCTTTCTTAATTCGGTAGGCGGTTTATAAAGGTATGCAGAGTTTATCTCTCCAATTTTTTCAGATATGGAAGCTACAAACTGTAGAATCTTGGTAGTAATTTGGTACGGAGGTCTCAAGTCAATTTAATTAGTGATAGTATCAAATGATACTATCAAAGGTATTAAATATTTAATTGTCTTGCTAATAATAGTGCGATGTCGTTTCAAATTAAGCCTAACGGCAGTTTGTCCAATAACCTTTTTTAGTTCATAATTTTTCATTTGATTTAAGCCGGTACCGGCGACCATGGAAATTTTCTGTCCCAAACATCTAACCGGAAAAAAGTAGTCTGAAAGGGGCTGATTTTTGATCTGTGATGGTCTATTGTGCTCAAAAATATAGATATAAGTATCCTCAGATACTCCCTCAGCTGATCTCTGGTCAAAATATTACCAATGCGCCTGCACTCGCCCGCTTTATCCCTTTCCTGGTGAGAATGGCCTTCCGATTTCTTTCGTAATACTCTGCAAATGTGCCTTGGTATTTCTCTCAATGTGACTGAGTTTGATCTTTGAAAGCTCTTTCTGCAATATGGAATTCAGAATTATATTGAATGTGCGATTTTGCGGAATGTGCTTGCAAAGGATTCTTCAAATTAAAAAAGAAAGATGGCATTCTTAGAAATCTTGCCCTTTGGGCAGTCTTTCAGTCTTGCAGTCCTGCAGTCTTGCGGTCATTTTATTTTTCAGGTTTTAGGTAATTCATAAAGCTGCTGATTGCGTTTATTAAAATCTGGGATCTTTTTCTTCTGTCGATAGCAATCTCGGGAGTTACATATTTTTGATCTTCTGCTATGTAGTACATGCTTTTAACTTCTCCTGTTGAGCCTTTTGAAATGTTCAGAAAATGACGGAATTCTGCATCGCTATTACGGCAAAATCCCTCTGATATATTGTTCATTACTGAAATCCCTGCACTTGAAATCTGATTTTTAAAGTTAAAATCCTTACAATGCCTGAAATCAGAATAAATTAAGGTTAGCCAACTCACGTACCATCTTCCATATTTTCAATTCCTCAAAATCTCTTATCGTTCCCATTATTAAATTCTCTAAATATTTAATCCAGGATACAAATTACTCTACCTTGTCGGACTGCACGACTGCAGGATTGCATGACCCCACTCGGCTGACTCACCCTCGCATGGATAAGGAATTCCTCCTTTAACATCGGAACTATCGAATGAAGGAAATCCCCAGAAACCAAACATAGATGGGATCCCGGCTTCAAGGTATTTCTTAACTGAATCAAGAACTGCAGAGTAGGGGACCTTAGCACCCTGCGGATCGTGACAAAAATATTTCAGCGCTTCGTAATTATCAGCGACTGAATAAACAAATGCATCTGGTTCCTCATCGAAATCGTCAATATTGCAGGGCCAGTATTTCTCATCAGGCACACCGCAAAGTGCAAGAGCTCCCATAGTACATCTCAGCCATCCTCCGGCATCGCCGGTTGTCTGCATAAGGTTGCGGGTTGTTTTGTATAAGAACAGCCGGGAGGCCTCTAAATGCTTGTCATTCTGAGCGAAGCGAAGAATCTCATACTTTTAGTCGGTCAGTAATGAATAAAAATACAATATTATTTTAATCTGCAAAAAAAAATAAACAAACCCCTCTGACACGCAAGCGTGACATCTCCCCTTGTGCTGGAAAAACGATCTCACCTCATGGAATGAGAAAATAAATCCCTAATTTTATCTATAACCTTTTTAGACCGGACTCATCAATATTTTTATTATTCATTAAAAATCTAACAAATGAAATCTAAGCTATTTACTCTCGACATCAGGGATTTACTCAATGGTCTTCTAATTGCATTCCTGGCAGCGATGATCGATGGGATCATAAAGATACTTGGATCAGGAGCAGTTTTTGACTGGCCCCACCTTCAACCGGTTCTGATTGCAGGCATTAGTGCAGCATTGGCTTATCTACTAAAAAGTCTTGCAACCAACTCACATAACCAACTGCTCAGGAAAGAACCTGTATAGACTGGTGGTGATTTAAAACGAAACCTGTCCTGTGAAATATTCGTAATATCCAGGAGTATTGTTTTTTATCAAGAATAATTCGTAATGACAACTTATGTAATTCATGTTAGTGTATTTCACAGAGCAGTTTTTTTTTAGACAAAAGAATTTATTTCCTGCGTTCCAATTCTATTTTATCAATGTCTTTGACGGTGATGTTTTCGTTTTCTTCTAACATCAATAATTCAGAATTGAGAACTTTGTGCTGATGCAATACTATGCCACTTTTCAAAATCACTTTAACTAATTGATAACCCATTCCGCTTTCTGGAAGGTTGACTAAAATGTTTATGAAACTGTCAGACAATTTTAATGTTCGGGTTTGCATGACTAAAAGTTTTTAATAAGATGTTTGTTTTAGAAATGTTCCAGCGGCTGTACCATTGGCGAAATATGCTTCTTTGCCTCCGCCTCTTTTTCCGTTTGCAGGTTGTACTGTTCCTCTTTGCAAGGTATCGGTTTTCTTTGGCTGAATGTGGAATGCAAATTTGATTTCATCATTGTAAGGTAATGCATAGCGTTCAACAGGGCTGTCATTTATAGCTTTGCATTTTATGTAATCTTCCATAGTTGTTGTGTAACTGCCTGGACGCAAACACATATTTATTTTGTCAACTCTTCTATCATTATCAAATGCAGAAAGGCGAACAAAAAGTTCTACTCCGTCTGCATTTAAAACGGGGTTTTCAATTGCTCCTATTTCGTTTTCGTTTTTGGATTCGTTGGCTATGTTACGAAATAGTTTTTCATTGAAAACTGATATTGCATTTAACGTAATGTAGTTAGCACTTGTTTTGATGGAATAGATTCCTTCGTTTATTACTTTGCGAACATTATCGTTTGTGTATGTGTTCATTTCAATTACTACTTCGGAATTGAGCACAAGAAATTTTTCACGTGTGTAGCTATCTGCTTTGCTTGCTTCTACTACCTGATAGCCCATTCCTGTTTCGGGTTGGTTGAGAAGGTCATTTTCCTGTGATGCACTTAGTTTGAAATACATGGCAAATTATTTACAGTTCAAAGATAAAACCTTTTAACCAATTCACACAACCAATTGTTCAGGAAAGAACCTGCATAGACTTGTGGTGATTTATTTAGCCTTCAACGATTTTGATCTCTTCCGGAGTGAGACCGTAGAGTTGGTAGACCATTTGATCGATTAGCTTTTCGTATGCTCTGAATTCTTCCTTTTTTGCGGGATTTTCTAAATAGTAGCCGGACCCACCAGCCGGCGAAGCGATACATTCTTTAAAGCTAATTCATTGTTAACATCCCAACCACTTCTACGCAGTGCTTCTTCTTGCCCGGAAATACTATTCTGATGAACCGCAACGCAAAGAAGATGAGATGGACGTGACATTCCTACAAATGCCATTTTAAGATTTTGTATTACTGTTTTTAGTTTTGGCTCAGTATTATCACCTTTAATGTAATTTATTATTCTCTTT
>JAPLEB010000050.1 GCA_026391555.1 Bacteroidia bacterium
CATGGTAGGATTTATCCGGCTTAACCTGTTCGTTAAGATTGATCTGTTTGAGTGGTTAAACCATCCATTTTTGCAGGATAAAGCACCACCCGGGCAAATCCAGTTAGATTTGTTTTGAGAACCTGGATAGGGATCGTTTTACGATTTTAATAAATATAACAGTTAATTGTCTGATAATCTGGATTAGAACTCAGAGTTATTATTTATCTTGGACAGCACTGAATCAAGATCCCTATCCTCAATCGGATTGCGAATCGCAAACAGATTCTTCCGGCTAAAATCAAGTAGAAAGTAGAAAGGCAAAATTTAAAATGCAATACCTCGAACCTCGAACCTTTTATCTGACAATCGGTGATTCCCGGGGAGGAGCCTTGCAAAGCCAAAACAAACTCGCTTCGCGGTATTTGTAAATTGTTAAATTGCTAAATTGTTAAAATCTCCTGACAGCACGTACTCTATATGGACTGGCCTTACTGTTGGGGTTCGGGTTGCCGGTGGTGAAGGCCTGGTTCCACGCGAGGTTAAAGTTGTTCTCGGTAGAACTCCAAAAGGTGGCGGTGAATTGGAATCCATTTGTAGCTCCTAAAATTGTATTTACAACAAAAGCTGCATAGTAACATTGATTTAATTCCCACGCGGCAGGCAAGTACCAATCGACAAGACCACCATCGCCGGTAGCAGTATATGCCCTACACAAACCAGCCGCATAAGTAGTGCCGGCTCCAGCTTGAGCAACAATTGCATTTGAATTTGACAATCCATCAATTGGACTCAATGCACCACCAGGTACTGTTGTTGATTGATTACTAGCAGTAGTCCAAATTATACCTGGACTTAAATCTACTAAAGAGGCAATTAAACCATGTTCTACTCCGCTTACTTTCCACACAGCAACTACAATACCGCCACCGTAAAGTTCGCCTACATAGTGCCCACCTGCCGTTTTAGCATACAAAGCATAAGGTACGCTTAACAATTGACTTGTCCCCGTTATGGTGTAACTCGTTCCACCAGTCGGGTCTGTTTCGGTTTTAATAAAATAAGGCCCGGCAGACCAATCAATACCTGCAAATGTGCCTGTAACAGGTGTTCCGCTGCCAATTTCTATACTTACCAATCCGTTGGCATTGGGTGTTGGCGTTTGGGTTTCAACATAAACAGGTGTTCCATTGGATATACCTTGCAGAATACTTATTTGCATTCCTACCTGAGTTGTAACAAGCTGGTTACTTAAATTACGTATTACTGCCTGATAACTCATTTTTTGAGGTGACTGAGCAAACACACTTCCATATAATAATACTACTAAAAAAATGGCGTAAAATTTTCTCATAATAGTTTAATTTTTAATGATTTTAAATGTTTTTATTTTTTTTTTTGTCAGTTACTTTTAGAAAATAGATTGCAGGAATAAGGTTTCCTAATGAAATGGTGGTTTCGTTACCTTCAATTTTCTTATTTTCTAAAAGGTTTCCCGGTTTTTTATCAATTGTGAACAAAATTATATTATGCTTAATTAAAAAGCAAAAAAAGTTTCACGATCAAATTCAATAGTTAAGTTCTCAAGGTAGAATTCTTCAATCTATTAACGGGCACGAACAATGTCGTAATTTTTGCATTCCGATAGCTATCGGAACCCGGCTTAAGATAAAAGTGTCTCGTTTACATATGATCCCCGGGGGGGAGCCTTGCAAAGCCAAAACAAACCCGCTTCGCGGTGTGTTTTGTTTTTCTCATAACCATCACAAAACAAGTTTTGTTCGGTCATTCTAAAAACAAAACCATCCGCCGGATGGCGGATGGTTTGCTTTGACTTTGCGGAGAAAGAGGGATTCGAACCCCCGGATCCGTGTATACAGATCAACGGTTTTCAAGACCGCCGCATTCGACCGCTCTGCCATTTCTCCGCCGCAAAGATAATATTTTTTTGTTTTTTTAGAATTATTTTAAATGAAAATTAGGTAAGTATCAGATATACAACATGATATGATTTTTATTAACAGGATGTGAACAAATTTTCTGAATTTAGGTTCTGAAGATGAAAAACAGTGAGCAATAGCGACATTTTGGCAAAAAGTTGATTTTTGTCAAAAAATATTGCTGTTTTAACCTAAAAGTGACATTATTTGTGGAAAA
This sequence comes from Bacteroidia bacterium, assembly GCA_026391555.1. GTDB lineage: Bacteria > Bacteroidota > Bacteroidia > Bacteroidales > VadinHA17 > LD21. The sequence continues at coordinate 2,137 of JAPLEB010000050.1, forward strand.
ACGGAAAAATAAATTTGCACATGAATTAAAAAAAAATAAATTTGTATTCAATTAGTAAAGTTGGTCTAACCCTTAAATTTTTTATTATGACAAAAAAAGAATTAGTTAATGCAATCGCTGCTGGTGCAGGTTTTTCAATTAAAGATGCAGGTAAGGCTTTAAACGCTTTTGTTGTAGCTTTTGGAAAAGCTATGAAAAAAGGTGAAAGAATCCAGCTCCCGGGCATGGGTACTTTCAAAGTTAACAAAAGAAGTGCAAGAGTAGTTCGTAACCCTCGTACAGGTGCAAAACTGAACGTTCCTGCTAAAAAAGTTGTCAAATTCAAAGCTGCTCCCGCACTTAACAAAGGTCTTTAATTCCGATTTTTCGGAATTGTTCAGGGGTGTTCTTACACCCCTTTTTTTATTCCTGAATTTCTTTAAAAATTCAACTTTAATCTTAATGTTAAAAATTGTGATTGTTTTTTTATTATTTTTGATCACGATATTACCTGCTTAAATACTGGAGCATGAACTGCATTATTGTTGATGATGATAAGCTGAGTTGTAAAATTCTGGAAGGATATGTGAGCAAATCCGCTTCCCTCAATTTGATTGGTTCATACAGCGATTCAGTAGAAGCAAGGAATGTTTTTACAAAACGTCATGATATCGAACTGATCATTCTTGATATTGAAATGCCGGAAATGAACGGGTTTGATTTTATTGGCAGCCTCGACTTCCCTCCTAATATAATAATTGTGTCATCAGCTGAAGAATATGCAATAAAAGCATTCGACTTCAATGTGGTTGATTACCTGCTTAAACCTGTTTCATATGGGCGGTTTTGCAAAGCCATCGATAAAACTATCAAGTACTTTTCACGCAGAGAGGTAACCAATACCGGCGATGAAGAGATATTCATCAAAAAGGGATCATCCCTTGTAAAATTGAAACTCAGCGACATAATATACATTGAAGCCCTTGAAAATTATATTACCCTGAACACCAATGATGATAAATTTACTATTCATTTTACTATGAAAGCCATTGAAAATCAATTGCCTTCAGGGGTTTTTATAAGGGTGCACAGGTCATTTATTATTAACAAGAGCATGATCCAGACCATTAAAGAGAATACTCTCGATCTGAATTTTGGTGGTTCTCTGAAAAGTATTCCGGTAGGGAAATCATTCAGAAACTCCCTTCTGAATGATATTAATGTGATGGCCAGATAATTTCTACATCCTCTCATGCTTACCAACCGTCAACTCTTTCTCCGGTATCTTGCACAAACTTCATCAGCACCAATGATGCTCGAAATTATCAGGGCTGAAGGGGTATTCTTGTATGGAACTGATGGTAAAAAATACCTGGATCTTATCTCCGGGGTATCGGTAAGCAATGTAGGCCACAGCCATCCGAAAGTTGTTGAAGCAGTTAAAAACCAGGTCGGTTCGTACATGCACCTGATGGTTTATGGTGAGATCATTCAAAGCCCCCAGGTGAACTATGCAGAACGCCTGGCAGGAATTCTTCCCCCGCAACTTGATACCTGCTATTTTGTGAACTCCGGCAGCGAAGCAGTGGAGGGCGCTTTAAAACTTGCGAAAAGATTCACGGGAAGAAGCCGGATTATATTTTTCAAAAACTCATATCACGGCAGCACGCATGGTGCTTTGAGTGTCCAGGGAAGTGAACTTTACAGGAATGCCTTCAGACCATTACTGCCTGATACTTTCCAGGTAGGTTTTAACGATGAAAAATCGCTGGACTCAATTGACAACAACACAGCTTGCGTTATTATTGAGCCGGTACAGGGCGAGGCAGGGGTAATATATCCTGAAAATGCTTTCCTCGAAAAAATCAGAAAAAGATGCAGCTCAAAAGGTGCATTGTTGATATTTGATGAAATACAGACAGGTTTTGGTCGTACAGGCTTCATGTTTGCAATCGACAGATTCGGTGTTATCCCCGATATTTTACTTCTGGCAAAAGCCCTTGGAGGAGGAATGCCCCTGGGTGCATTCATCTCTTCAAAAGAAATTATGTCAATACTGGTTTCCAACCCTCCTCTGGGTCATATAACAACTTTCGGGGGTCATCCGGTCTGCTGCGCAGCAGGACTTGCTTCACTTAATGTAATCATTGAAGAAAATCTTGTAGAGTCTTGTAACCAAAAGTCAGCATTGTTTAAAATGGAACTGATCCACCCTCTGATTTCGGAAGTGAGGGGAGAAGGTCTCCTGTTGGCGGTTCAACTTATTGATCCTGAATATGTTCAGTTTGTGATTGCTAATGCTCCTGATTATGGCCTGATTCTTGATTATTTTCTATTCTGTAGCAATGCTTTCAGGATAGCTCCTCCTTTAATAATCAGTGAAGATGAGATATCCATGGCTTGCCGGCAACTGAAAATGTTGCTTGATGATGCGATGAATAATCCAAAGAAGAAATGAGACCTATATTACTATACCTTATTATAATAGTAACCATTTCAACTGGCATGGTAAAAGGCCAGATTCCATCAAATGATGTACCACAGGTACTTGAGAAACTTTACGGCCGGCTTGTAAATAATTTCGATGACAATGACCGTTTACGAATTAACGATTCAATCAGATTTATTATCGACAGCTACGTCATATCCGATTCCGTGTTTGACCACAGGTTCACTAACCTGCGTTACCTGGGTCAGATTACTTCTCCCGATTCTCTGCTCAAAATTATTACATGGAATTTAGTTCTCAGGAGTCGCCCCAGCCGGTATTTCTGCTATTTTATCAGAAAACAGGATTCGGGAAAAAACAACAGGGTTTACAGTTTAACAGCTACTTACAGTGAGGAACAAATAACGACCGATACCATTTATAATGAACAGAACTGGTATGGAGCTTTGTATTACGATATAAAACCTTACAAAATAAATGATAATAAATACTGGATATTACTGGGTATTGATTATGGCAACCCTTATATCAGTAGGAAGATCATTGAAGTATTGAGCTTTACTCCTGCGGATTCAGTTATATTTGGAAGAAAATGGTTTGATTCAGGGGAGAAGATTAAATTCAGGGAAGTTTTTGAATATTCATCGAACGGAATGATGTCTTTAAGATTCATATCTGACAGTTCAATTATTTTTGATCACCTGGTTCCATTTTCACCTTCTCAGAAGGATGACCATCAGTACTATGGTCCTGATTATTCATACGATGTATTCAATTTTGAAAATAAATTATGGAGATTGAAAATAAATGTTGATGCAAGAAATAAAGAATAGGTATCTTTATTGGCTGTAAATATATCATGGCAAAAAATATTAATACTCATCTTTTCTGCTACGACGACCACAGGGGATTCACTGAGGATGTCAGGAAACAGTTTACTGATTCAACACGGTACACGGTAATGTCATTCCATACCAGGGAGGAATTTATTGATCATCTTCAGGAGGAAAAGGAGCATAATTTCTGCAAGATTGCAATTCTTGGTGCCCACGACACAAGAGAGCAGTTTGAAATGATTGATCGGCTTACCATGGAGATTAAAAGGATAGACCAGAGAATAGGTCTTATCCTGCTTGGCCCGGCAGATAAGATGGAAGAAATAAAGAAAACCGTGAAGTTTAATATAGATGCCTATATTCCCAAAAATGCCAATTCTATTCTTCGAATCCATAACACAGTTAAAAATCTGATCAGTGAGCATAGTATCGGGATATTCAGAAAAAGGAGAAATTTCTCTTTATATATTTTATTAACCTTTTTTCTGCTCTCAGTACTGTTAATCCTTATCGCTTATTTCAAACTTCCAGGGTATTTCTAAATAAAAATAATGACTATTTGTCAGTCGGAAACTTACGGCACATCTTTTGAACGCTACCGGCAGACTAATCATGTTTAATAATAAAACTATTTGATATGCAAACCGGAAAGATTGGAGTAACAACTGAAAACATATTCCCGATAATTAAAAAATTCCTTTATTCTGATCATGAGATTTTCCTTCGGGAGCTTATTTCAAATGCCGTTGATGCCACCCAGAAACTAAAGACAATGTCTTCAGCTGGTGATTATAAGGGAGTTATAGGCGAAACAACTATCCAGGTGGCAGTTGACAAGAAGAAAAAAACTATAAAAGTTTCTGATAACGGTGTAGGTATGACGAAGGAAGAGCTGGATAAATACCTGAATCAGATCGCCTTTTCTAGTGCTAACGATTTCCTCGACAAATATAAAGACCAGACTAATGCAATAATTGGCCATTTTGGCCTCGGCTTTTACTCTTCATTCATGGTATCAGATAAGGTTGAAGTAATAACAAAATCATATCAGGATGGAACTCAAGCTGTTAAATGGAGCTGTGATGGAAGTCCGGAGTTTTCCATTGAAGATGTTGAAAAAGAAAACATAGGCACAGATGTTATTTTATATATTGATAAGGATTCAAAAGAGTTTCTTGACGAGAGCAGGATTGAACAACTTCTGAAAAAATACTGTAAGTTCCTTCCGGTTGAAATTGCATTCGGAAAAGAGAAAGAGTGGAAAGATGGTAAATTTGTAGAAACCGGGAAAAACAAAATTATTAACAACACCAAACCTGCCTGGACCTTCAAACCGGCTGACCTGAAAGATGAGGATTATCTGAAATTTTACAGGGAACTGTATCCTGCCGGCGATGAGCCCTTGTTCCATATTCACCTTAATGTTGATTACCCGTTTAAGCTCACCGGTATTCTTTATTTCCCGAAGATCAAGAGCAACATCGAGATACAAAAGAATAAGATACAGTTATATTGTAACCAGGTTTTTGTAACAGATTCTGTGGAAGGTATTGTCCCGGAGTTTCTTACTCTTTTGCATGGGGTTATCGATTCACCGGACATCCCGCTTAATGTTTCAAGAAGTTATCTGCAGAGCGATTCGAATGTGAAGAAGATTTCGGGCCACATAACCAAAAAAGTTGCCGACAGACTTAATGATATCTTTAAAAACAACCGGGAAGATTTTGAGAAGAAATGGGATAATCTGAAGTTGTTCATCGAATATGGTATGATAACAGAAGAGAAGTTTTATGAAAAAGCTTCAAAGTTTGCGCTTTTTAAGAATACTGAAGATAAGTACTTTACATTTGAGGAATATGAGAAGATCATTAAGGAAAACCAGACTGACAAAAACAAAACACTGGTATACCTATATTCAACAAACAAGTCAGATCAATACACCTATATCGATAAAGCGAAAAACAAAGGTTATGATGTTTTACTTCTCGATGGCCAGTTGGATGTTCATCTTATTAATCAGCTTGAAACAAAATTAAAAGATTCGAGATTTGTAAGGGTCGATTCCGATGTTGTTGACAAACTTATTCAGAAAGAAGAATCGCGTGAATCGAAATTATCTGAAGAGCTAAAGGATGACCTTAAAAGTGTATTTAATGCCAGGGTAAAATCAAAAGAGATCTATAATGTTGTTTTTGAAACACTCGACGAAAATGAAGCGCCTGTTATTATTACACAGTCTGAATTTATGCGCAGGATGAAGGAGATGTCGCAAACTGGAGGAGGAATGAACTTTTATGGCGAATTGCCCGATAGTTATAACCTGGTTGTTAATCCAAACCATCAGCTTGTGATAAAAATTTCTGAAGATCTTCAGGCTGAAGCAGGAGCTAAGTTGACTGAAAATAATGTAGAGAGAAAGAGACTTAAAGAAGAGGTAGAATTCATGGAGAAGGAAAATAAAAAGAAAAAAGAGAATGAAATCAGTCAGTTGGAAAAAGATGATCTTGAAAAACGCCGGAAGGAACTCTCTGATATTGAAAATGCCAGAAAAGATATACTTGAGTCTTATGGCTCAGATAATAAGGTGGTTAAACAACTTATTGATCTGGCGTTACTTGCAAATAATATGCTCAGGGGTGAAGAGCTTAGCGTATTCGTAAAAAGGAGCGTGGAGCTGCTGGCAATTTAGATCATCCTCGCGATCTCCCCTTTAATATAGTCGATTGCAGCTCTCGTCGGCTCCTTATCGAGCTCCATGATTTTTTCCAGGAGTTGTTTGCTGAGAGCCATGCCTGTTGCTTTAGCCGGCATCTTTTCGACTTCACTGTTAATTATTTTGATCATATTCGATCGGGCATTTCTGACTACTTCCCACGCTTTCTTGCTCATGTATATCTGCTGCGACAGGTTATGTTCAAATTCGCTCCGGATTGCATTAAGGAGGGCTGAATGTAGTTGCGAGGCTGTCATTCCCGGTGAACTGACTCTCACCAGGAGTGATTCAAGAGATATTCTTTCCAGAAAAAGAACGATCCTTTCGTAAGCCTGTAGTTTTATTGGAGTTACTGTCCGGCTGTTCTGGAGAATCAGTTCCTGCCTTCTCTTGTCCTGGTCGTTCCGTATCATATTTCTAAGAAGAACCCATGCAGTAAAAAAAACTATCAGTGCCGGGATGGTGATTTTCAGAATATCAAAAAGATTTTCCATGTTTTTCTGGTTTAAGATACAAACTTAAGATTTTTTTCTTTCAGAATTTATGAAAATGTATTAATCCTGAATGCCAAACAGACAAAAAAAAATCTTCAAATGATTTAATAATCAATTAAAACGATTAAGTAACCAATCGTGCTCTATTTAAATTTTGTTTTTCAATTTAACTTCATATATTTGGTTGCATCATTTTTGATTTTTTGTGGTTATTATATAATTAAAAAGTATGGAATATTTATCTGACAGAATTAAATCTTTATCAGTTTCGCAGACACTTGCAATGGCTCAGAAGAGCAGGGAATTAAAAGCAAAAGGTATTGATATTATCAGCCTTAGTCTCGGAGAACCGGACTTCAATACTCCTGATTACATAAAAGAAGCAGCTAAGAAGGCTATTGATGATAATTATTCCAGGTACTCTCCGGTACCCGGGTATAATGATCTGCGGGAAGCAATTTCGAAGAAGTTCAAAGAAGAGAATGGTATCAATTATTCTCCCGATCAGATAATTGTATCAGCCGGAGGAAAGCACTCACTGATAAATGTAATATTATCAATAATTAATCCGGGGGATGAGGTCATTATCCTGGCGCCTTACTGGGTAAGTTATTATGATCAGATCATCCTTGCAGGTGGTAAACCTGTAGTTGTTGAGGCGACTCTTGAAAACGATTTCAAGATCAGACCCGAAAAGCTTGAGGCTGCAATAACTGACAAAACAAGGTTAATTATTTTCAATTCTCCATCGAACCCTACAGGGATGGTTTATGCCCGGAATGAAATGGAGAAAATTGCCAGGATAGTTGAAAAACATGAAGGATTATTCATTATGTCCGATGAGATTTATGAACACATTATTTTTACGGGTGAGCACGTAAGTATGGCCTCTTTCGATTTTATCTACGACAAGGTAATCACGGTAAATGGTGTATCAAAAGGATATGCAATGACAGGGTGGAGGATAGGATATATTGGTGCACCATTATGGATTGCAAAGGCATGCGATAAGTTACAGGGACAGTTCACCTCGGGTGTCTGTTCTATAGCCCAGCGGGCAGCTTTGGCTGCAATCCAGGGCAAAGGAGACTCACGACAAGTGATGAAAGAGGCATTTCTTCGCCGCCGCGACCTTATCTGTGGTTTGTTGAAAGAGATAAAAGGGCTTAAAATGAGAGTACCGCAAGGAGCCTTTTATGTGATGCCGGATATTAGTTTCTATTTAGGTAAGTCCGACGGTGAAACGAAGATTGTCAATTCAGAAAATTTGGCGCTATACCTTCTTGACAAAGCTCAGGTTGCAGTAGTCGGAGGGGATGCTTTTGGTGCACCTGATTGTATAAGATTATCTTATGCAACTGCCGACAACCTTCTTGTTGAAGCTGCCAGGAGAATAAAATCTGCTCTTGAAAGACTTAAATAGACAATTATTTTAAAACGTATATATTATTGATACACATATAATCGGCAGAGAGCAGTATTTTTTAATTATTTCAATATCAAAAATAAAGCGGTATGGATAATTTATTCCCATAAATGTTTTGAAAAGACTTTTTCTATTTCTAACTTTGCGCCTCATTTAAAAACTGTTTTTTAATTATGATCATTGTACCATTAAAAGAAGGCGAAAACATTGAAAGAGCTTTAAAAAAGTTCAAGAGAAAATTTGAAAAGACGGGAGTGATTCGTGAATTACGGTCACGTCAGGCTTTTGTTAAGCCTTCAGTACGCCGGAGGGAAGAAATCAAGAAGGCTGTGTACGTTCAAAAGATGCAGGAGAGCGAAGAGTAATTCGCTTGGGGGTGTCTCATTTTTTAACATAAAAGATAAGGGGTTCCTTCATGAGCCATAAGGAATCATTCTTACAATACCTGCAAATAGAAAAGCGGTATTCACTACATACTGTCAGGTCTTATTTAAATGATCTTGATCAGTTTTATTCATTTTTATCATCACAAGACCTTCCGGATGACCCGTCCGTAGTTACATCGCACGATATAAGGGCATGGATTGTCAGTATGCTCGATAATAACTATACAACTGTAAGTGTTCACAGGAAGATATCCTGCCTGAGGGTATTTTACCGGTATCTGAGAAAAGAGGGGATTATTAAGAATGATCCTCTTGAGAAGGTTGTTCTGCCAAAAAGGAAAAAAACGCTTCCGGTTTTTGTTGAGGAAGAGTCCATGACTAAATTGCTTGATAATTACAGCTTTGGAGATGGTTTTGCAGGCATAAGGAACCGAACCATCATTGAAATGCTTTATTTCACAGGTATGAGGAGATCGGAACTAATCGGACTTCTAAATATCGATGTTGATCTTCAGGAAGCCTCAGTAAAAGTAACAGGTAAGAGAAATAAACAACGGATTATTCCCCTGGTAAAACCGTTTATTCAACGATTGAACGAGTATATTAAGGTAAGGGATGAACATATTACTGCCGGAAACGAAGGATGGTTTTTTATTACGGATAAGGGGAACAAGTTATATGATAAATATGTTTATAATACAGTAAATAGATATCTTGCCATGGTTACAACGATTGAAAAGAAGAGCCCCCATGTGTTGAGACATACCTTTGCAACACATATGCTTAACCGTGGAGCTGATCTTAATTCAATTAAGGAGTTACTGGGACATGCAAATTTGTCTGCTACACAAATATATACACACAATACATTTGAAAAACTCAAGAAAATATATAAACAGGCTCATCCAAGGGCTTAATTTTTAATTAAATAATAAGGAGGTACTACTATGAACATTCAGATTCATTCAGTGCGGTTTGATGCCGACAAAAAGCTAATCGACTTTGTTCATCAGAAACTGGATAAGCTGACCCAGTTTGCTGAAGATATTGTTAATGCCGAGGTTTATCTGAGGCTTGATAAAGATCAGGAACGGGAGAACAAAATTAGCGAAATTAAGCTGGAGTTACCAGGTGGACCTTTATTTGCAAAGAAGCAGAGCAAAACTTTTGAAGAAGCAACTGATGAAGCAATAGATGCACTTAAAAAGCAGATTACCAAGCATAAACAGAAGAAGAGAGGAGTCTGAAAATTCTATTAACAAAAAAATATTGAATTATTTTGATAAATAAAATTTAAATTCATACATTTGCAAACCGTTTTTTGAGGGTTAATTATGCCCTCGCGGGGCGTTCTTTAAATTGCCGATGTAGCTCAGTTGGTCAGAGCAGCTGATTTGTAATCTGCAGGTCGGGGGTTCGAATCCCTTCATCGGCTCTTGAAAGACTTGTAAATGTGTGTCTTAGGAGTAATACTCTGTTTGAAGGGGGAGATACCAAAGCGGCCAACTGGGGCAGACTGTAAATCTGCTGGCGAATGCCTTCGTAGGTTCGAATCCTGCTCTCCCCACTTAAAACGGGAACAGACCGTAGACTCAAATAGTTAAGGAAGAGGATACGGATCTCTTTGGACGATATTAAGCGGGAGTAGCTCAGTTGGTAGAGCATCAGCCTTCCAAGCTGAGGGTCGCGGATTCGAGTTCCGTCTCCCGCT
>JAPLEB010000134.1 GCA_026391555.1 Bacteroidia bacterium
CAGAAACAATCTGCTGTCAAAAACATCTGTATTTATATAATCTTTGCTCAACCAGAAATCGTTCCATACTAATATACCATATTCATCAGCAAGCTCATAGAAGACTTCTTCAGTGCTCTCACCAGTCCAGTTACGAATCATTGTAATGTTTGCATCTTTGGTTAAACGAAAATATGGTTCTAAACGCTCACGCGAGACGCGTTTCATGGCATCATCCATACCCCAGTTTCCGCCTTTGCAATATATCCGTTTGCCATTTACCTTAAAAACCAGAAACGGGGACATCAGGGTATCCTTTAATTCGTCTAAAACATCTGTATTAATGCCATCCCGAAGTTTTGGGACCCACGTCCTGTCAAAATCTATAACTTTTGATGGCGGATGAGGATAAGCCTCCCTACGGATCAGGTTATCAAATATAAACTTACTTTCCTTTTGTGCCTTAATTGGGTTGTACTCCACTCTCCATCCTTGTTTAGATGGAGCATCTGCAGTAAGTTCATAGGATAACTCACGAATCCCAAACCGGACAGACTTATGATCAAATTCCTGTGCATCGGATAAAACAGATAATTCAAGGAAGTATAAATTTTGACCTCCGTATCCGTTTGGCCACCATAACCTGGCATTTTTCAGACGAAGTTGTGAAAATTGCAGGGGAGAAAAAGTTACAAGTTTGCTTTCTCCGGCATCCATTTCTACCACTTGTTCAAAGTGTATATCTTCAATTTTCCCAATTAAGGAAATTTTTTGTTTGGCATGTGAATGGTTAATAACCTGAGTCCGAACAGTTAAATTAACCTGAGTTGTATCTGGCAAAAGTAGATCCGTAATCACTTGTGGGTCTGTTAAGGTTACTGGTCCAGAATAACAAAGAAGAACATCCTGCCATATCCCGATATTTCGGTCGCGTATTCCAGGCATCCAGTCCCATCCTAATGTAGAGGTAAATGTTGGTCCATCAAGGCATAATTCGCCACCATTATAACCACCACCGGCAGATGGTGATGCTTCATGAGGGATACCCGGATTAGGAGGAGGCAGGATACGAACTGCAAGAATATTCTCTTTAGTGGGATCCAAAATTCCGGTAACATCGAATTTTCCTCGTTGGAAAGCACCACTTATGGTACCTAACAGTTTACTATTCAACCAAATTTCTGCCCGATAGTTAATCCCGTTAAACACCAACCATGCCTTTTCTTTTAATTGGTCTGAAGGTTGGCGAAAAGTAATGCGATACCACCAGTCCATACGACAAAGTGTGTCAGGAATTATCAGGTTATTAATTCCAAAATAAGGATCGGGATATACTCCCTGTTCAACTAATGTTGTCAATACAGTGCCTGGAACAATGGCATTATACCAATCGCTTGTATTAAGATTTGGGTTGAAAACAGATTCTCCTGAAGCAGTTACTTTATAAGCTTCGCACAATTCCCATCCTCCGGCAAAAATGTAGGTGTCATTGGAAGATTGGTTTAATATTGCAGGAATTAATTTTTTTCCTTTGCGAATTGCAGGTTGAATCGGGTTTTGATTAGAAACATAGCATTTATTTTAAAATTTTAAGGGACAACCGTAATGATCACTCTTTGGTATGCACAAAGCGAAGGATTTCCGTTATCTGAAACCTTGAGAATAATGTGTATGGATTGAGGTTCACGTACTTCTGGTGCAACAAAATTTATTTTTGCTTTTCCTTGATCATTAATTTTTACCGTTCCGTTAAACGTTCCTGCTTCTTTATATTGCCACCAGCTAAAAACGATGTTATTTCCATCAGGATCAGAAGACTTACTGGCATCCAGAGTAATCTTTTTGCCATTTTTTATTTTGATATCTTTTCCCCTTTTCAGCAATACTACCGGGGGGTGATTAGCATAGCATCTTCATATTTTGGGCTGACACAGTAATCCAATCGTGCCTGAAAGTCGCGGTTTGCATCTTCAATCCACCTTCTTAATGATTTACGATCATCACCATCATCTAAAGCATCTTTATAAACATTGGCAAATCCTTCAAGTTTTGTAAATCTACCGCCCCAGCCTCCATATCCAGGATTTTCATCACTCCTTAAATCATTTGCAATAGAATACAGGAAAGCAGGAGAGTCACCTTCACTTACATATTTTTGAGGATAAAGAGCTCCAAGTGGACCGTGGTTGTTTTTCACCTCATTCGTAATGAAATCGTATGTGTTTTTCTGACTATTATAGTTCCATGTACCGGAGAAAGATCCGCAGAATAGCATTTTTACTTTTGGATGATAAGTCTCAATATAATTACCTGCTCCGTCCTGATACCAGATATTGTACATAACAACTTTTGAAACAGCCCTTTCGTATTCGGACGGGTATTTCGTTTTTAATTTATAAAATGCCCGTGCAGCAGTATTTCCGCCGCCCCATGCCTGAATATGTACAGGTCTGTTATCCTTTTCCAGTAATACCTCAACAATTCTGTCTGATCCTGGGGTATCATTCCAATTATCAGGCTTATATATCACCTCTTTTCCCGTAAATACAGGTTTCTTGGGATACACTTTTAAATGATTTTCATCTTCATCACCAATAAAGCATACACTCCTTATCTTATTTACCGAAGGGTAATCAGGGTTGTATATAATTAAATTTGGATATACCTGTTCATAGGCATCAAGCTGCTTTTCTAACCACGGCTCGTTACTATGACCACTTCGTTGAAATACTGAATTGGTTTCAATAATTGCCAATAGTTCTATATCGCACGTGTATAGCAGAAACCGAATCATGGAACTCTGGTCATCAATCTCTCCATCGGTCATGGCAATAACCCTTGGTTTCTCTTTCGTCTGTTTTGCTTCACAAACATTTAAAAAACAAACGAATAGGATGCATGTCAATAATTCTTTCATAATAATTAAGTTTATTTAATCAATTCTGTTTTTGTTTTTATCCAACCATTAATTTTTTCTCCTTTAAGTGCTCGCAAGGCATAATCAATTCCCTGGGCTGCCATCTCTGTTCCGAACGCATCGATAGTTGCTAAAAGCTTTCCGTCCCTGATTAACTGACTAGATGAGGTGTCGTTATCAAAACCTACAACCACAACATTGCCTGCTTTACCCCATGACTCAAGAATTTTAATAACGCCTAATGCCATGGCATCATTTCCACAAAAAATGCCTTGCACATCCGGGAATTTTTGGTATAAATCAGTAAAGACCTGCATGGCCTTATCTGTTTCCCAACTGGCTACTCCTTCGCCTAATAAATTTAATCCATACTCTTCGATTGAAGCAATGAATCCCTTCCTCCGTTGTTGTGCATTCATTGCTTCAGGAATGCCATTAATTATTATTACTTTTCCACCTCTTCCGATTTTTTTTGCCAGAACATCTCCGACCATTTTGGCTGCTTCTTCGTTATCAGGACCTACAAATGCCAACTCAACACCAGCTTCTTTTAAAAGATCCTGATCCAGTAAGATATCGATATTTGCAATCTTAATACCTGATTTTATCGCCTTTACAATAACAGGAACCAATGCTTTTGAATCGATAGGGATCACAACTATGGCATCCACTCTTTTCCCGACAAGTTCCTCAACAAATGAAATCTGCATATCGACATTGGTTTGATTTAATGTACCAACAGTGATTAATTCAAAATCATTTCTTTTTTCAGCATATTCAAGAGCTCCTTTCTTCATTTTTTGAAAAAAATCAGATTCAAGCGATTTCATTACCAATCCTACTCTGCTTTTTTTATTCATGATAAAAAGATTTTACAATATCAAAAAAAACTTCCGAACATTCTATCATTCACTTGCAAAACCTAAAATCAACTTTGCCTGTTTTGTTATATTTTTAACTGTAAGTCCATAGTAGTCAAAAATCTCCAAAGGTTTTGCATTGATAACATTCTCGTCAGGAATACCAATAATTTTCATTTTAACGGGGTTATTCTGCGATACTATTTCAGCAACTGAAGCTCCCAGTCCACCATAAATACTGTGCTCTTCAACCGTAATGATGCACCCGGTAAGTGCCGCCGCCTTTAAAATCAGCTCCTCGTCAATAGGTTTTAGGTTGTACATATCTATAACCATTGTGTTGATGCCATTTTTTTTAAGCTCCTTTTCAGCCTGAAGTGCATGATAGACTGTTTCGCCACAGGCAATGATGGCTACATCTGTTCCCTCTGTCAACACTTTTCCTTTTCCTGCCGTAAACTGATCGCTGGCGGTATAAATATCAGGAACGGCGTTACGTCCCACACGGACATAAGCTGATTCCTGAGAATGAGCGAGATATTGAGTCAGCTTTTCGGTCTGAAAACGGTCAGATGGCAGATAAACATGCATATCGGGGAATGTACGCATCACGGCAATATCGTGTAAACTGTGGTGAGTTGCACCTAATGCACCATAGCTGACACCACCGCTCACCCCAATAATTTTAACGCTTGTGCGCGAATAAGCCACATCTACTTTTACTTGCTCCAGACTTCGGGCTGAGTAAAAACAGGCCGGACCACAAACAAATACATTCTTTCCTGCCAAAGCAAGTCCGGCACTAACACCAACAGCATTTTGTTCGGCTATTCCAACTTCAACGAATTGACGGGGTAAAAATTTGGCAAAATCGTCCAATGTTACGCTACCGCGTGCATCCGAAGTGACAACAAAAATATCCGGATTATTCTGAGCTTCCTTCAGTATTGTCTCAGTAAAAGCTTTTCTGCAAGGAATTACTTTTTCAGGCATTTTCAATTTCCTCCATTCTTTGATTTAATTCAGTAAAAGCAAGTTCCAACTGTTCATCGGTAGGTGTTTTATGGTGCCAGAAAGCTTTGTCTTCCATAAATGAAACTCCTTTTCCTTTCACGGTATGAGCAATAACACAAGTGGGCTTTTGGGTTTGCGCTACGGCATTACGAAAACACTGCAGCAATGCTTCAATGTTATGGCCATCGCAATGAACAACAGACCAGCCGCAAGCTTTGTATTTTCCTTCCAAATCGTCAATGGCCATCACATTTTCGATACGTCCGCTGATTTGTAACTGATTGCGGTCAACAATTGCCACCAGGTTATTCAACCTGTAATGACCGGCAGCGGCGACAGCTTCCATAATAGAGCCTTCGCCATGTTCACCATCGCCCATTAATACATAGGTTCTGAAATTTTCAGCCGAACGCTTTGCTGCCAGTGCTAAACCGACACCAACAGACAACCCATGTCCTAAGGCTCCGGAGTTCAATTCAATTCCCGGAACTTTGCGGGTTGGGTGACCTGCAAGCAATGAATTGAATTTGCCGTAAGAATCAAGCAATTCTACACTGATAAAACCGCGACTTTCAAGGGTTGAATAATATCCTTCGACCGAATGGCCTTTGCTCAAAATAAAACGGTCACGACCTTTCATATCTGGATTTTTCGGATCAATATTCATGATCCCAAAGTGCAAAGCGACCAAAATATCAACCTCGGAGAGAGAACCTCCGGTGTGGCCACCGGAGGCCCTGTAAATAATCTCCACAGTCCTTTTCCTAATCTCAACCGCCCTTTTCTCTAATTCTTTAACCTGAACCATTTCCAATCTATTCAATTAGGTATTTGACATTGTTATTAAAACCAATGCAATAAGGAACAAGACAAACATAATTGTCAGTATTGAATTTGTTCCTTTTGGTGCGCCTTTAAATTCTTTCCAGACAAGAACTCCCCATAAGATTGCAACTACAGGAGCTGCATTACTAAGGGCATATGCGATTGTTGAACCTTCTCCCGAAGACATAAAACTGACCAACATTCCAAGCATCCAAATCGAACCACCCAGAATACCCCAGAAATGTGATTTTATGGAGCCTTTGAAATAAGCACTCATTTTTACAGGCGCACCTTCAACCGGTCTCGCCATAAAAAATGGATTAATAATAAATGTGCTTAAGAAAGCTCCCAAAGCAAAAAATACTGCTCCTGAATATGGGGTTAGTGTTCCTGCACCAGTTAATCCGAAAGCCGGATCCATTCCATACATAGTAACAGTATAAAAAGGTGCAATAAACAATCCCGCCAATACTGACAACAGAATTCCCTTAAAACTTGGTTTCTTTTGGTATGCAGTTAATCTTTTGTATGATCTCATACTCAGATAAATTGCAAAAACAGCCAATGCCATTCCTCCAAAAAGCAAGTACGGATTACTGTTGCTGCTTCCCTTGGTTGCAATCTCGATCGTGAAACCCAAAATTGTTCCTCCAAGCCAGGCAATTCCACCTCCGATTGGGAATCCAACAGCCAGTCCGGCAACTGCAATTGCAGCAACCAGCAATAAGTTACCAAGGTTCCAGATTATACCACCCAGCATACTATATGCAATACTTTTACCATCAGCATGTGCCAAATCTTCCATAAAAGTCCGGCCACCAGGTTCATGCCCCATGCTTCCTAAAGTAAACGCAGCGATGAGAGAGAATACTAATAATCCAATTACCACATCCCAATAAAAAAGCTCGAAACGCCAATTTTTGGCTGCAAGTTTTTGGGTATTCGCCCATGACCCCCAACAGGTCATGGCGATTACGAAAAAGAATACTGCTAATGCGTAATTATGAACAAGTACCATAGTTTATATTTTTATTTGTGTTTGTATACGTCCCAACCCATATAATTGCCAATAGCATCTTCCAGAATACCAGAAACATGTCCACGAACCATTCCAACATGGTGTTCGAATCCGTTTTTACACATGTATTTCATTAAATCCTGAAGATTTGGAATTTCACAAATTGCAATACCACCGTCCATTCCATAAGGATCATCGGTCATGTTACCTTCGCCAAGATAAGTTCTAACAGTACCTTTCATGTCGTCGGTCGAAATACGGAAATAGGTCATTTTACCGGAAGCTACTTTTCCTTTTACTGCGCCAAAGGTATCTTCGTGACCCAATACAGTTCCTAAAACATCCAGTGTTCCAATTTCAATTTCACTCTGGAAGAATGATTTTGGATAATTGCTGCAATGCGTACAAACCACTTTGTTGCGGTCTTCAGCAAAATTGTTGTTCCAGTCAAGAATGGCTGAAGGAGTTTGAGCAGCCAAAGCCAATGCATACATCGAAATTGTTCCGGCAACGTCAACCTCACAAGCCGATGGCATCAATTTTTCACCCATCATACTCATGGTTACACAGGCTGCACATCCGTAGTTTTTCTCAATCGATTCCCAGCACTGAATAGCCGAAATATCAATGTTATTTTCCTCAATCCAGGTTTCAACAGCAAGTCCGAAACGTGCTTGTTTGGCCATTTTGCCTTTGTGAATTACCGAACAAGTACCATAATGCTGAATGGCTTCTACTTTTGCAATAACAGCAGGATCGTTTTCCCTGATCTTCTCAGCAGCGGCAATAATTTCCGACATGTCAACAGGAACGATTGTAATGCCGTGAGCCTGCAACATTTTTTCGCTGAAACGCATTGTCTGGAAACCAATCGGACGGGTTCCGATAGCACCAACACGCAGACCTTTCAATCCTTTTACCACGCGGCAAATACCTGCAAACTTCAGGATATCACTGATGAATTCATTGCTGCTTAGGCTATAAGTATGATAGGTTGTATCGGTGAATTTAATTCCGTACTGATAGAAATTGTTGCAAACTGAAAGCTTTCCGCAGAACGCATCACGACGACTTTTTACATCAACTTTATCGTTATCGTCATCAACAGCTACCACTAAAACAGGAACTTTCAAACCCGAGATCTGAATGGAATTGACAACACCCAGTTCATCACCGAAATTTGGAAGTACCACGATGATTCCTTCGATTACATCACTGTTTTTTCTGAATAATTCTCCACATTTTACACCATCGGCATAACCTTCAATGTTTCCTGTTGGAGTTTCTTCTGCTGGTAAAATAATGGTATTATAGCCCATCGTATCCAATTTGGCTAATACTTTGGCCCTTGCATCAACTGCCAGTTTAGAATTAAAAATATTGCGTGTAGCAATAATTACCCCGAATGTTTGTTTTTTTTGTTTCATTGTTACAAAATATTAAGTTTAAAATGATTATTCGACTAATCTGGCACGTTTAACAGCCAGTTTCCAACCTTTATACAATTTTTCATTTTCTTCAGAATCCATTTCGGCTTCGAATGTTCTGTCGCTTCGGTAGAGGGTTTTTATCTCTTCCAAATCGCTCCAGAAACCGGTTGCTAATCCGGCCATAAACGCTGCTCCGAGTGCTGATACCTCTTCAATAGTTGATCGTTTAACTCCACGGCCCAGCATATCGCTTTGAAACTGCATCAGGAAGTTATTCCGTGTTGGACCACCATCTGCACGCAGTTCTTTCAACTCAATACCTCCTTCTTTCACCATGAGGTCAATTAAATCTTTAACCTGGTAAGCTATGCTTTCAAGGGCAGCACGCACTACATGAGCTTTGCTTGAGTCTCGCCCCATGCCTGTTATGCTTGCTCTTGCAGAATTATCCCAATAAGGAGCACCTAATCCAACAAAAGCCGGAACAAGATATACTCCATTTGTACCGGCTACCGATCTGGCTAAATCTTCAGTTTCAGAAGCACTGTTAATTAATTGAAGTTCATTTTTTAGCCAGTTTATGGTATCACCCGTGCAATGGATGTTCCCTTCAAAAACATAATCGATTCTTCCATCCATTCCATAGCCAATTGAAGTTACAAGCCCCTTAGGTGCTTCTGAAGCTTTGTTCCCAATATTCATCATAATTGAGGAACCCGTTCCGTAGGTAGCCTTGGCCATACCCGGTTCAAAACAGTTTTGACCAAACAGCGCAGCATGCGAATCACCGAGCAATCCAGCGATTGGCACAGACTGTTCGAAAACAACTGAAGGATCGGTTTCTCCAAAAATTTGATCACTGAATTTAACTTCAGGAAACATGGATGGATACAAATCGAAAATTGAAATCAGTTCTTCATCCCATTTCAATGAGTTAATATTAAAAAGCATGGTACGACAGGCATTGGAATAATCGGTGGCATGTACTTTCCCGTTGGTTAGTTTCCAGAGTAACCAGGTGTCCATGGTACCCAGCAGTAAATCACCGCTTTGGGCTTTTTCTTTTGCACCTTCTACATGGTTGATGATCCACCGCAATTTGCTGGCTGAAAAATAAGGGTCGATAATTAATCCTGTTTTTTCCTGAATTTTTGATCCGTAACCATTTTCCTTCAAACAATTACAAAATTCTTTCCCCCGCTGGCACTGCCAAACTGCTGCATTCGAAATGGGCTTTCCCGTTGTTTTATCCCAGATTAAACTTGTTTCGCGCTGATTGGTAATCGAAATAGCAGCCAGATCAGAAGCTGCAAGTCCATTTATCCGAAGAATTTCTTCCATCCCATATACCACATTTTCAAATATTTCATCTGCATCATGCTCCACAAAACCATTATGAGGATAATATTGCTGATGATTATAGCTTAAGCGATGAATCAAATTTGCCTGCTTCCCGAATAGCATCACTTTCGTAGCCGATGTACTTTGGTCAATTGCTAGTATGTATTTTTTAGATTCTTTCATTTCTTCAATCCTTATTGATTCCATATACTAAATTAGTTTTAAATACCCCAAATCATCCTGATCAGAAAAAGTATAAACTCTCATTATATAATTTATTTAATGCATTCCAAGTATGCAGCAAATCCGCCTCCGGGAGCCATTTTAATTTTAATTTTATCTCCTTTTTTTACGATTATTTCCGATTTAACAAGTTTGGTGGCATCAATCCCGGAATCAGGGGCATCGGCAAACGAAACCATTTTATATTTCCCGGGTTCAAGGAAATCTAATGAAATTTCCAGGTCACGTGCATAACTATTTGTCATCGATCCGATAAACCAATCATCAGCCGATCTTCTTGCCATGGTTATAAATTGACCAATCTGACCATTGAGCACTTTAGTATCGTCCCAAACGGTTTTTACCTTTTTTAAAAATTCAATTCCGGGTTGCCCTCTGTAGTTGACTGGATGATCACAGGCCACCTGAAAAGGACTGTCGTAAATAACAAACTGGGCCAACTGAAAGCATCGTGTTCCCATAACATTGCTTGGCAGTTCATTTGCAAATGTTTCACCATTGCGGTTGATAAATCCTCCCGGAGTAAAGTCCATCGGTCCGGCCAGCATACGGGTAAAAGGCAAGGTAACACAATGTTCCGGGGTCACTCTCATGGACCATTTGTTGTATTCATTCCCCAGAACTCCTTCCTGGGTCATCAGATTTGGATAGGTACGTTGGAAACCTGTGGGTTTATAGGCGCCATGAAAATCAACCATCAGATGATGTTGTGCAGCAATTTTAGCTATCTTATGATACCAGTTTACCATTTTCTGGTCATCACGTGCCATGAAATCGATTTTAACACCCGCTATTCCCCATTTTTCATACAACGCACAGGCTTTTTCAAAATCTGACCGGTCAACATCAGCCCAATACAACCACAACCAACACCTGACGTTTTTCTTTTTGGCATATTCCAGTACTTCAGGCATATCAACAGAGTCGGTAACCCTGGTAATATCTGCATCCGGCAAATTATACTGGCCATACCACTGCCAATCAATCAACTGGTAAGGCCAGCCCATTTCTGATGCCAGATCAATGTATTCTTTAATCGTTTTTGTATCCATTTTCACCCTGCCGCTCCACCAATGGTCCCATGCCGAAATGCCGGGTTTTATCCACGAAGGGTCTTTAATGGCACATGGTTCGTTAAGGTTGGAAATAATTTCAGATTCAACAAGCCGGCCGGGTGTTTCTCCAATCATCACCACTCTCCAGGGTGTTTTATGTGGTAACTCCAGAATTACTTTATCGCCATCTTCCTTTTCACCGGGCAAAGGAGCCAGTTGAGTTTTTACACCAATTTTGTTTTTTCCGACAGCGGGTTTTAAATACATTCCGGCAAAATTGGTCAGATCAGCTTCGGTAATGGCAACATAACATTCATCATCAACCTTTACGGTCATAGGTAAACCAATAACCCATTCCATCTCAAGTTCGGATAGTTTATGCTCAAAGTATTCATTTTCCTGATGGCTTCCGTAACCCTTGTGATTGGCAGCCCAACACGTGAGATCGTCCGGAAAATAAAAACTGGTTTTTTCATTCACGATCGTAAACTGATGTGCCTTTTGTATTCCCAAAAATTCAGTCCTGAATGCAATACCATCATTGTATGCCCTGAAAGTTAAATTTATCTTTCGGTTTGGGAACCTGATTTCTGCAATTTGAAGTTGTAACTGATTACAATGATTTAGAACTTCCGTTTCCCTTTTTAAAATTGGTTTCCATGTTTCATTAATCTCAGAATATATGGATTCGACAAGTTTCATATCATCCCCAAGAGGAGGGGAATTTTTGAACGTAAAACCAATAGGGGAATCGATTAGAACAGTTTTGCCATTGAACAAAACGGAATAAGATATGGTTTCGCCAATATTCACCTTTGCTTCAACTTTGTTGTCGGGTGAAACTACGGTGAACTGTGCTATTGCCTGATAAGAAAACAGACATATTAGTAGAAGTAAAGAACTGATTAATTTCATCCGTTTATATTTTTAGATTTTGGTTGTATGTGATTGTTTCTGATATTTCTCAAGTATTTTCTTTAACTCTTCCACCTTTTCAGGAATATCTGCCCTGGTAATTGCACCCAATGTTTTGCGATATGTATTTTGTCTAATATTCATTAGTAAATTTAAGGATTTCAATCACTTTGGCCTCAAAGATTTTATTTCTTTGTTAAACCAGGTTTTCAAAACCTATCCCTATTTTTTTAAGTGCATAAGCACTCTCCTTTATATAATCACCATATACTGTTATCCAGTGGAAACCAGGCATTTGTTCAGCGACCAACTTACTGTCACATTCAAAACTTATATCAATCTGAGAACGGCAGATATCCAGGAAAGGATTATCAACTATTTTTCCTAATAACCCGACATTCCTGGTAAAAGCAAAGTCAGGCATAATATTGGTAACCGTTTGTCCTATACGCATTTCCACTTTAGGTGCAGCGCCATAATCAGATTCAAAATGAGTAAGGACCCTTGCCGGTTCGAGTTTTTTGCCATCCATTCGCCGGGGAGCAGTGCAATGAGCCAGGGTTATTAATCCATCGTGAGGATAGGTAGGATCGTTGAGAAACACAGGTTTGCCTGAAATATGCGCCAATAAAATCCCAGAGGGAATCGCGACAAAATCTGATTCACAGAATGCAAGGTAACCTGCATCATTGAGAAGGCTAAGGGTCAGGCATGCGGAAGTTTCGCACAAAGGCATAATTGTTCCCATGCAACTATTAATTGTGATCGCCCTACAATCAAATTTTTCCATGATTCGTACCAAAACATCTTCGAAAACGAAGCAGTTTTCAACGAATTGAAGTTTGGTTTCTAAATTTATTTTTGTATCCTTAAGATATTCATCAGCACGACTTTTTGCGCGGGAAACAACTGATTTATCAGCCCTTGCCTCAATGATTAATTTGCCCAGTTCGTCATAAGAGACAGTCCTGATGTCGAATTTAAACCTATCTCTAACCAAATTTGGAACAACATCTTTTGGCTGAACCCATGCCCCCGGTCCTCCAATAGCGATTATTTTTGTATTAAGTGTATTTTTCAAGCCACGAAGTGCCCTTAACCGCCACAGGACTTCATACTGATTATCAATTACCACATCATCCTCATCGATTCCTGAAACAGCTAGTTTATCCGTGCGCTGCCTCAAAAATTTTGGACTTATTATCTCGTACCATAAATATACCGGGCCTGATTTATGACGACAGAAGAAGATCATATTTTTTCCCATTTTATTTAATGTGTCAAAAATATCCATCCTGCCACCTGCAGCGTAAACCAGAAATAGATCTGCAGGTTGAAGATCCGTGATACTGCTCAAATCGGATGTTTCGCGGACACGGGCTACCGGGAGAAATTCAACAGGGAAATCTGCTTTGGATTGCAAGGTTTTAAGCTCATCCTGTATGCGCATGAGTTCCCGGGCGGCATCGTTTTCGGACTGGATCCCTCCCCATGCCCTCCAGCTTGTCTGGTCGCGCCGGGTTGGTATTTCATAAGTAAAAATCGGTTTACAACCAGTGTGCTACGTCCGCTATTATTCTGTTTACCTGTTTGGATGGAAGCAAGTGCTGACCAGGATAAACCTGAAAGAGCAACTGTTCCCAGGGCTGAAGCACCTGTGACCTGCATAAACTTCCTCCTTGAAATTTCATTTGACACCTGATCATTGTGTCCATTGCAACATGCACAACCCGTTTCGTGGCTAATGTCTGAAAATTCGTTTACCGGATCAATCACCTTAAACTTCCTTTTAGTTATTTATCTTTAATATCTACTTTTTAATATTTTTGGACAGATTATAAATAGTCTCGGCAAAAATTCATCACTTTTGCCGAGACTAAACAAAATGAAACAACTTTAGTTTTTAATAAATCTTAAAGATTGTGTCTGTCCTGCTATTTTACACTGTATTAGGTAAATCCCATTTTTAAGGCTTTGTAATGATAAATCAATACCGTTTGTCAAAGGAACTGATTTTAAGCTTTTTGAAATGAATTGTTGCCCTATCATATTTGAAATATTTATCTGAACATCTTCTACCTTGTTGCTTCCAAAGTCCAGGTGTATATTCCCGGAACCTGGGTTTGGATAAATATTCAGAGAATATTTATTATAATCGTTGCTGATTGGTGATATGCTTACATTTACTACACGCCCGCTTTCAGCTGGCCCGGTGGTGGTGCCTGGGGTAAGATAATCAGGATTTGTTGTAAGTAAAATTTTATCAATCTGCATACCATCTTGTCTCATGTATAAGCAAAAAGTGTGCTCGCCTTTAGATTTAACAAATATTCTTGGACGAGTAGCACCTCCCGAGATATTGCTTCTCCATTCCCAGGTTTTAAGTGTCATATGTTCCATTCTCACAGCAGATATTGTATCATCCAGCCCTGCATGTATTGAACGGTCACCACCACTATTATTGACGTTGGCACGAAGCCAGATATAGTGAGTACCTGTTGTATCAAAGTTCACAACAAATTTCAGGGTCGGCGAATTAGCTTTAACAAGAAGGACATCGCTAGTACTATATCCAACGTTAGGCAATGTAACCATTGCCCCCGTTCCTGAAAAACCAGCTGTGGTGTCCTTTAGTGTCCAATTTTGGGTATAAAAAGGACCGGTTGTAGCAGGGTATTGAAACGTAGTTCCTGGAATATTCTCGTGGAAATTTTCTGCTTCCATAACCACGAGGTGGTCTGGGTCACTACCTTGTTGGAAGGCATTTACACTTTGAGCTACTGACACATTCATCATGTTAACCAGGCATATAAGCCCCATCACCATAAACAGTAAATTTTTTTTCATAATCTTAATTTTTAAATTTTTAGTTACTAAAACTGAAATTACTCATGAAATTAAAACATCAAATAGTTCACCTCCTTTCTCCTCTGTATTAAATTAAACATCGCATCTTAAATACTCTTTTAATTACTAAGCTTAATATCTAATTTTAATATTTTTGGCCAAACTCTAAATAGTCTAAGCAACAATTCATCATTTTTGCCTGGACTAGTCAAAATGAAACAACTTTAGTTTTTAATAAATCTTATAGATTGTGTGTGTCCTTCCATTTTACACTGTATTAGGTAAATCCCATTTTTAAGGCTTTGTAATGCTAAATCAATACCATTTGTCAAAGGAACTGATTCAAAGCTTTTTGATATGAGTTGTTGCCCCACCAAATTTGAAATATTTATCTCAACATCCTCCACCTTATTGCTACCAAAGTTGAGGTGGGCGTTTCCTGAACTTGGGTTTGGATAAATACTTAATGAATATTGATTTTTATCCGTATGTAATACGCTAAACAAATCAATATCTACCTGCTTGCTTTCAGTTGGCCCGGTTCCTGCCGGGACGTAATCAATATTTGTTGTAAGTACAAATTTATCAACACGGGCACCATCTTCCCGCATGAATATACCAAAAGTATGTGCGCCGGTAGATGTAACATCTATTGTTGCGCGTGCTCCACCATTTAATAATTCTTTCCAAACCCAACTCTGACTCGTGCCAAGGTTCAAATTTGCCGCCGATATTGAACCATCCAATCCTGAATGAAATGAATTATCACCTGAACTGCCATTGGTACAAACCAGAAGCCAGATATAGTGAGTACCTGTTGTTACAAAGTTCACACCATATTCCAAAAGCGGGGCATAATCCTCAGCAACGCCAACATCGGATGCATTAGTCGAATTATTAGGATTAGTGATCATCGCACTGTTTCCGGAATAACCACTCGGACTGGTGGTTTCTATCCATATATGGGTCGAAAAATCACCGGTACCATCTCGATTTCTATTGAAATGTTCCGCCTCCACGGACACGAGTTTGTCTGATCCGGTACTTTGCTGAAATACTCCAATCAGGGCTTGCGTAATCGTCACAACAACATCAGGCGCTCCTGAAACCGGGAAAATTATGTTTGCAGTCCTTTCTGCTCCTGTGTTCTCGGTGTATGTGGCGGTCACTACCCCGTTATTGCTGCCAGAAGAAGGGCTAACGGTACACCATCCCGCATCTGAAGATGCTGTCCAATTGCTGAGGTTTGAAGATACTGTTAAGTTAACTACCCCGGCCGTATGACCTACATTTTTGCTGAGAGGTGAAATATGTAAATAATCGCCTTCCTGATAAACGGACACAATATAATTTGGCACTCCCGATGCACTAAGAGTAATGTTTGCTGTCCTTCCTGCTCCTGTGTTCGCAGTGCGGACAACAGATATAGTATCGTTATTGCTGCCAGAAGAAGGGCTAAGAGAACACCATGTGGCATCTGACGATGCAGACCAACTTTTGTCCGATATTATTATCAAATCAGTACTTCCTGCAGAAACTGGAACAGTTTGGCTGACAGGTGTAACATATAAATGATTGGGACATTGACTTCCGTTGAAATCATTATTCACAAGATAAGCAGCATAAAAATCGGTGTATGCAGCATCGACAACTGCTTTTTCTGCCGTGGTCATACCGTCGTATACATTGTAACTCCAGGTAAAATATCCATTATTTCCCATGTCCCATAATTTGACAAGACCCTCTTCCAGTCCGAAAGTTGGATTTCCCTCAATTGGGCTTTCTCCACAGATAAGAGGTTTTAATTCCCCTCCATAAGCAGTAACTAATTGCTGTATGGTATGCGTAAACGGGGACCAGTCTTCTTTATGGTTTTCTGGATAAAACTGAAGCTGGTTGATATCCAAGGTTCCATTGGTTTTCCCTCCAGCGGCAATCAATATCGCATCAGTATATTGATACAAACCAAAAGCTATGCCTGAAACGCTGCATAAAGCGCCTGGCTGATTGGTATGAATCTCTGAAGCAACCAGATTAACAAACTTCTGAAAGGAGGACATGTGAACTTTAACATCCGACCATGTTCCTGTTCCTGCATCTTTAGTGAAGTACATTCCCGATGCTTCATTGATTATACAATAACCGAATAAGCCCGGGTGAACTCCTATAGTTTGGGTTATAGGTTTTATGACGTTATCAATATAGGCTTGAGTAGCTACTGTATTCTCAAACATAAACTTGTTGTTGTTTACCCGTGTCACATTTTCAGGTGTCTCCCCATCCCATCCGTATGAAAGGAAATGGGCGGTAGAAAGTACAATTTGTATAACAATTCCATGTTTATAAGCCAGGTCCAGGCCATCTTTTATATGTGCGACAGCACTGTCGCACATCCCGATTACATAACCATTCGCATCCCATCTTAAATCTATCCCTCTCAGAAATGTATTCCAACGCATGGCGGTTGCACCGATTGCTTTATGGTTCACGATCTGAGTTTCCATCTCGGCATGGTTGTACAAAGAAAGCTGAAGGCCGCCACTTGGCTCGTTGTCGACCATGCCGGCAAGGAAGAATCTTCTCTCGGAGCAGTCGTTAATTTTCAGAATAGTTCCATCCACTATCACAGGAGATCGATCCGGAGGAAAAGGAAGTTGTGCAACTGATACATTATAAAAACAAACCAGGCTTATGAGCCCGATCGCCATAAATGATAAATT
>JAPLEB010000145.1 GCA_026391555.1 Bacteroidia bacterium
CACGTCCTCAGTTCGAAGTTGCTCAAATCGTAGATCGGTTTGGACAACAATTTGTTGAGAGGTGCCATCCCAATAGTTTTATGGTACGTACTCTTGATGCCCTTCATAAATGCCGTACTTCGGCCCTGGGCGGACACAAAGATATTTGCGACTCTTGTGGTAAAGAACGGATTAGTTACAATAGCTGCGGTAACCGTCATTGCCCTAAATGTCAGGGTGCAAAACAGGCTCTCTGGGTAGAGGATCGTATGAACGATGCCCTTGATGTCAGATACTTCCATATTGTTTTTACTGTTCCCGAAGAATTGAACCAGATATGCTTGATAGACAGCAACCTGTTTTATAAATTGCTGTTCGAATGTGTATGGGGCGTGTTGCAGCAATTTGGATACACCAACTATGGGATTGAGAGCGGAGCCATTTGCGTCTTGCACACATGGGGACAAAACCTGAGTCTGCACCCTCATATTCATTGTATCGTTCCGGCAGCAGGATTGACATTAGCCGGTAACATGAAGCGTATTACCAAACAAGGTAAATACCTGTACCCTGTCCGTATGCTTAGTCCAACATTCCGCAGTATCCTTCTCAAAAAACTCAAACTCCAGCTCAAACAAAGTAACCGATTACCGAAGTATCAGTCCCTGCTCGATGATGTCTGGAAGAAGCCTTGGGTGGTCTATTGTAAGCCTCCCTTTGGCAATGCTCAGCAAATTGTTAAATATCTGGGCCAGTATTCCCATCGTGTAGCTATCAGTAATCACCGGATAAAAAACATCTCCGATTCAAAAACCACCAAACAGGCCTGAAATCAGGCTGCCCGTGGAACACAAATAACGGCGGTAAGTGCATAGAAAAAGATCAGGTGAACGGATTTAGAGCAACATGAGACTTCATGTCTGGCACTATCCCGCCAAAGCGGGACAGGCTATGCCACATGAAGTCCTCTTTAATTATAAGCAGAGCTAATTCGATTTTTTATTGGTCATAGCTTTTATACCCAATCCTTTTTCTTGGTTTGGTTTTGTCCTGATGCAGTTCATCAATCCTATCAAGTAGAAACTTAAATACTTTATTAATTTTCTCATCCATAGCCCTAATTTCTCCTTTTAAGTCCTGATTCTCAATTAGAAAAGCCCTATATTTTGCAAAGGCTCTCATTATCTCAATATTTACTTTGATTGCCTTATCTGAGTTGAGAACTGATGATAGCATCGCTACTCCTTGCTCTGTGAAAACCATGGGGGCATATCTGGAGCCGCCTCTTTTTGAGGTCGCAAATTGCGTCCTTAATGTCAAGAACTCTTCTTTGTTTAATTCGAACATAAAATCTTCTGGAAACCGGTCAATGTTTCTGCGAACACTTTCTTTAAGTCTTTTTGTTTCAACTCCATAAAGTGCAGCCAGGTCAAAATCAAGCATTACTTTATATCCTCTGATATCGTGAATCAATGAATGATAATCTGCTTTAATTAGTGAGGTAGTAGTCATGTGTAATAATTTGAGGTCGCAAAATGCGTCCTCAAATATAATTAATATTCGAAAAGGTAATTGTTGGTCAGTCCTTAATCTCATCATACAGGCAGGGATGGGCTGACAGGCTCTTTTGCAGCGTTGAGTTTAGCGTGGGATTGCACAAGCTGCAAATGTGCCTGACAGCAGTAGGGATGGTGTGAGAATGGAAAATTTGTCTTTTGTTGTTTTACAAATCCCTTTGATATATCGGAAAATTTCTTCGATAATATTATAAAAGACTTCTGCATTTTGAATTATGCCACTTGCTTATAAATAGAGACCTTTGAGATATTGATAATGTCCTTCGTTAATTTGTTTTCGCCTTTGCTTTCTTTAGAAATTACTTTTATATATTGATAAACTACTCAGGCATTATTAAAAAAATTTTATGAGGTTTAGGGGTGAAATTCCCCTTTACCTACTCTACAATCCTTTCCAATAATCTTTAACAGATAAAAAATCTACCTGTTTATTGTGAAGATATGATAAGATCAAATTTTTCTCATTCTCTTCATAATAGAAATACTCAACTGACTCAATAGAAATGTTGTCATGGATACTAGAAAAAATATGAGAATCATTGTTGGGAGATAAACCGATAAAGATCACCCTCCCTTTTATTTCATTTAATTTGCTAAATTCATAAACTATTGGAAATTTAAAATCTGGATTATTTAGTCTTAATTTTATGGCTTCATAAAAATTCCTAAGATTAAATTTATCAGAATCCTTCCAACTCTCTATATCTTGAGCAATTTTTGGATCATTTTTCATCCCAGCTGCAAGTGTTTCCAAAGCAGCATTCGTATTTTCAGCGTTTTCAGCTGTAAATTGTTTTAAAAAACCAGAATTACCTGTTAATGCGGTGGAAAAAGCATGTTCAAATCCCTTAATTGCATGCACTTTATCTGCTGGTCTATCAGGAAGTTGGTTTCTAAAGCCATCTGGATTATATAGATCATCTAAAACATGAAAGGCACCATGTAAATAGAATACATCACGTTTTATGCTGAGTTCAATATTTCTATCATAGTTTGTTGTGAAGACACTGTCGAATGTTTTAATGTACTCTATGAAATCCTTTGGAAAATTTCTATGGATGTCATTTATTTTACCATTGTTAAAAATTGAATCTAAGAAAAGTCGTCGTAAGATCTCCTGAATATCAAACCTCTCCGGATTTTTTATCTTATTATTCCTGCAACATAATTCATTCATTAAAAAGAAGTCTTCAAATCCGATTTCATAAATCTTTGTTTTCCTTCTATACCTTTTTTTGAAACTTTCCAGTTCTTCCCTTTCATCTGAAGCCACTGTAAATCTATCATAATAACCATCTAAAAAACCCGGGAATTCTTGAAATAGATATTTTAACCAAGTTCCAATTTCGCTTGTATAAACTTCATTACAAAAATCACCTGATTCAAGCTTGAATATGGCTCTTTTAATAATGCTTTCATTATTAAAGGTAGATCCTCCGAATTGTATGTTTACTCCATTTCCAATTATTATGCTTCTCATGAAACTAAGTTTAATTCTAGCAATAACTTGCCCATAAAATATAATGGTGCAATCTTGAGGCTATTGTGGTGCAATTGGTGCAATTATGATGCAATTATGATGCAATTCACAATTCATAATATGATCCTGCTCCTTTCGTTTCAGAAGATTTTATAATTCTCTTTTCAACCAATTCTGTTAAATCTCTTGTTGCGGTCATTCTTGCTACTCCAAAAACTTCCTGATACTCCTTGTTTGTGATTTTTCCTTTTTCCTTGATAAAAATTACCGCTTTCAATTGTCGGTCATTAAGCCCAAGTTTAATTAATCTTTCTTTGGATAAATTGTCTTTGAAAAGTGTAATGATAAAACCTCCGTCTTGTTCCTTCATTTCAGGTTCAGGCAGGTCTGCCTGTTTGCAAGTGTCCAAAATTTTAATCGTTCCTCTTCCCCAAGCATCAATATAACCGCCTTTAAAACTTACATCTGCAATTATTGGATTTCTCGGCCTTGATGAATGTGACCGCTTCAAAGCATCCAATGTTAAACCTTCGGGTAGAGAGCCTTCATTCCAAACATTTATTTTGTCATCATAAACTCGTATTTGAATAGGAGCACCCATATAATTTCTATGAATCAATGCATTAAGCAACATTTCTCTAACGGCTGCAATGGGATATTCTCCTTTTTCAATCCGGTGCATTCCTTCAAATTCAATTGGACGCGTTAGAAACTTGTGATTGAGTTGGTTTAAAACGGCTTGAAGCAACACGATTAAATTTCCTTCTTCTGTTTCATGGAATTTTAAGTCGGTGTCATCTTTTCCAAAACGACCAATTTTTACAAAGGTATTAGGATAAAATTTTGCAGGATCTTTCCCAAATAGAATGATTGCAGCACGCTTTAATTGTCCATTTTCTGTAAGCCTCAATTTTTCAAATAACTCTGGCAAAGTCAAGTCATCATTTTCAGGCAAACGACCTGCATTTTCAGATGCCTTTAAAAAAGTGGCAACTGTTTTTTGGTTTATTTCTTCAAAATTTGCTCTCGGTTCAATGACATCATCCCATGTTTTACCTGATTTTCTCAAAAGGAACTCATTTAAAGCAGCTCCGGTTAATTCCTGTTTTGTGCTCCCGCTTCTGTAATAATACCTCCCTCTTAATGAAATTGGAACTGAGTAAGAATGTGTTATGATTTGGATAAAATATTTTCCAGATTTTTTCTTCAGATTTACCTCAACGGTAATTCCCATTGAATTATTTACTTTATTGGGAATGTCATCCATCAATTTTTTATAATTATCAACACCAACAACAATTCCATTATCATCTATGCCGATAAAAATTATACCACCCTGAGCATTTGCAAATCCACATACCCATTTCAAGTAGTCATCGTGCCAACTTTGTTTGTATTCTATACTTTGTTGTTCCGGTATATTTTTCATTTGATTATGAGTTTTTCAATATGGGATCCACTGTCAAATTTAAGCTTTATCAAGTAGATTCCCTTACTCAAATCAGAAGCATTTACCTGATTAGCTCCTTTATACAAGCTATAACTCTTTAAAACTTGTTTCCCCAACATATCCATTATTTGAACCGTTACAGTATTCTCAAAACACGATTCAATCGTGAATACTCCGCTCGTGGGATTCGGGAAAATTTTCAGGTTCTCGTTAAGATCGGAATCGTCAAGTCCAGTAGTAACGGATGAAGTATAATTCGCCGTCCATCCATTTGCCCTTAAAATAGGATCAGAAAGAAATTCCACAAACATACTACCACCTGTAGAAGTAGTTGTAGAAGGTAAGCTTGTACCTGTAAACTGTCCAAGAACAGGGGAAGTATTATTTGGACCATCATAAACAATGACACCATCATAATTTAATTCTGTATTGAATTCAGAAAATGACAGAGTAATTGAACTTGCATTGGTTGGTTGAATTAACCAGGAACATTCGCTGTTATTAGCATATTTATTCTCACCACTCCCATCAGAAAACGTGCCACTGATTGCTGAAAGAGTTGTTGTACCACTACAATAAGTTGTGTTTGTTGATGTATAATATCCAGCCCAGCCTTGTCTAGCATTCTCAAAATCAGAGTAAAAGCGAATAAGCATGCTTCCTCCGCTTGATGTTATAGAAGGAGGAATATTACTCCCTGAAAACCTGCCGAGCAATGGAGATCCAGTTGTTGTTCCATCATAAATTTCTATTCCATCATAAATTGATTTTCCGTCAGAAGAAGGAACTTCAAGATCAAATGCTGTAAAATTTAAAGTTACACTCGTAGCCTGTGGAGGTTGAATTAACCAACGACAATCCAAATTATTGCAGTAATTATTTGTACCGCTTCCGTCTGTTATTGAGCCAAAATCAGAAGTATTTAATAAAGTTGTACCTGAACAAAAACCAGAACCAGTTGATGTGTAATTTGCAGTGAATCCTTGCATAGTTGTGGAATAATCGGAAACAAAAACTACAAGCATTTGTCCCGTAGTCGAAGTCACAGGGGTAGGTATGCTAGTTCCAGTTAGTTCTGCTAATTTATTTGTTCCTGAGTAATCATCATAGATTAAAATTCCGTCGTAGCCACTTTCTGTATTAAACGCTGAAAATGAAAGTGTAACGGTTGTAGCACAAGGCGGAGCAATATACCAGGCGCATTGTTGATTATTTCCATAGTTACCAACTCCCGAACCATCATTAAATGTTCCTGTTGGAGTTGATAAAATTGTAAGTCCATTACAAGTTGGCGTTATACCTGTTGATGTATAATTTGCTATCCAACCACCTGCAGTTGTCGTATTATCTGAGGAGAACCGAACACATAATGCACCGCCAGTAGAATTAATTGTTGGAGGTAAAGTACTACCCCACCAAGTCATCAACTTTGGAGATTTAATATCTGGTCCATTATAGACAATTACAGAATCATAAATTGATTCAGTATCAAAGGCTGTGAAATTTAAAGATATTTGGGTTGTGCCCGCTGGTGTGATAACCCATCTACAATTAGTATTATTTCCATAGTTGGCACTACCGCTACCATCCGAAAAAGTTCCACTTGAAGCTGTTAGTTTTGTTGTTCCACTACAATAGTTACTTGGATCGTCTCCAACGCCAACTGCATACCAGGCAGCTTTTACTTGCCAATATTCCACTGAACCTGCACCATATATATACTCAGCTGCATTCAGTGAGCCTTGCATTGCATCATAGAATGTAGCGTTAATAGGTAAAGAGAAGTTAGTAAGTGTCCTATAGGCAATTTCTTCCGCTTTAGTAATTCCGATTCCTGCAACAGAATAACTGTTAGACCAGGGTGGGTCATTTACACCACTACCACCTTGAGAAAGCAAATAAAACCAGTAATTCATTATACCACTATTAGTATGAACACCTCCAGCATCACCATCATTTAAGTTGAGAGGATTAGCCCAATACTGCCCTTGGTAAGTATTGGGTTGCTGTTTTAATTTTGGATTTTCCAATGATCGAACACAACTTCCAATAAGTGAACTTTCGTCTCCATGAAGCCAATTGGCAGTTGCAGGTTTTGCATAAAACTCCACAGCAGTTGCAAAGATGTCAGAAAAGGATTCGCTTATTGCGCCCGATTCATTTTGATAATTTAACCCTCCACTTCCGTTATTTTGAGAAACGCCGTGCGTAAACTCATGTGCAAGTGTATTAATAGATGTTTTAGGACCATCTTCTTTACCCCCTCCATCACCTAAATTAATTGTACCATTCCAAAATGCATTATTTATATTAATATCATAGTAAACATAACTTTTAATTAAGCCGTGAGCGTTGTCAAAGCTGTTTCTTCCATGTTTATTTAAATAATAATCATAGGTTTTTTCTATACCCCAATGTGCATCTAAACCAGGATTGTTTTTTTTCAATATTATATGACCCACTTGAACCAGTTGTAGAAAAATTATTTACACCAGATAATGAACCTAATATGAAACTTCCGCCATAATCATCAGAAATTGGATCATAATCGTATACTTCAACAGTATAAGGGGGTGTAGAAAGGGGAAGATAAACGTCAAAAGTATTAGGTGGAAATTCATCAACCTTATGAAGTGTTGTTAATACAAGATTGCTATTACCATCAAAAATTTTAAGAAATAAATCAGGTTCTGGGTCAACTATTGAATTATACCACCAAATATTACTTATATTATTAATCGTAACTGTTTTTAGTATAGGAGTTTGTTCAATCCAATTATTGTCGTTATCAGTAAAATATGTTGCGGTACCGTAGTCAGTTCCGTTATGTAAATTATAAGTTTCGATATTTCTTGTAGCATCTCGTAATCGGTAAGAACCGTTGTAATATTCGGTTTCAATGGCCTGTGAGCCACTGTACATAGTATTTGCTGTTCCTGAAACAGAATAAATTTTTGAAATTTTGTTCACAAATGTTCCTGTATGAGCATCAATATAACAATCCCATTCACCGTAAGGGTTTTTGGTTGTTATGGTAAACTTCCAGCATAACCTGGAAAAATCGGACATATAGACCACCCTAGATCGTTTTCGTAAGACCATGCATTCCCGGCTGCCAAAGACCACCCTAAGTTAACATCCTTTTTTGCTTCAATTTTACCATAATTTCCAGGGTGATTTTACAAAGTTATTT
>JAPLEB010000101.1 GCA_026391555.1 Bacteroidia bacterium
ATCTCAGCAAGATGCTATGATTGTCAATAATGGTTTTTGCAATATTCCTTTGTGTACCCATGGCATCAATAGTGACAATTTTTCCTTTTATATCAAGAATTTCTAGTAATTCAGGAATGGCTATAACTTCTTTGTCAATATTGTTGTCCCTTAAAGAATTAACCCAGCTGATAAATACGACCTCGAACTTATCGGGCTTAAGTATTGAAAAGACCCTGTTAATTGTATCATGTGAAGGAATCCCATTGGGCAGATAAAGTATCTTTTTCAGAAAATCGATCCGCGCTTTACCGAACTCTTCTATTGAATCCCATGACTCAGCTCCGCATATTACAGCCAGGATACTTAATACAATAATGTCGGCCAGATTGTGTTTCTTATTCCTGTTGAGCCTGGGATCAGAGAGCTTTGCAAAATAGTCATATAGACTTGACCTTATCATAGTGTTGGAGTTATTGATTCCAACAAATTTTCAACTAATTATTGAAACAATTATTAGTGACGACCATGAAGTAATTAACAGATTTGCAATATTATAGCCTCAAATTGTTAATAACCACGCAAAAATCTACTTTTATGAAAAAAGGACTGTTAATAACCCTTACAAATTTGTTAATAGCCTATCAGTTTTTTATTTCTTCGTGCGTTGACCCTGTGAGTCCTTTTCAACTTTTAAGCTTTTTATCAATTTCTTTTTACCTTTGCCGCAACAAATTAAAAAAGATGCAATACGACATAAAACCAGGTATAAAAGGATTGATCTTTGATCTTGACGGAACGCTGGCCGATACCATGCCATTTCATTTCAAAAGCTGGAAAATTGCCTGTAATAAATTTGGCGCCGATATCGATAAATCTTTTCTACGGAAACATACAGGCGCCCCCGGCTGGATAATAGCAGATGAAATATTAAAAAATTGCGGACTGAACGGAAGGATTACAATCGATAAGATAATGGATGAGAAACTTATCGGGTTTTACAAAGTACAACATCTGGTTAAACCTATTTTGCCGGTTGTGGAAATTGTAAAAAAATATCACGGAATATTACCAATGGCTGTCGGGACCGGAGGCCACAGGGAAGCTGTTGAACGTACACTTGAAATGACCGGCCTGCGGAAATATTTCGATATTATTGTCACTGCTAACGACGTGGAAAATTTCAAACCACATCCCGAAACTTTCCTTAAATGTGCAGAACAGATGAAAATTGAACCTGAATTCATTGAGGTTTTTGAAGACGGGGATCTTGGTCTTGAGGCTGCTCTGAATGCGGGCATGATAGCTACCGATGTAAGATCATGGTATGATTCGAACTGGTAACTCCCGTTGCGCGTTTAACGTTTATCGTTTCGAGTTAAATTATTTTGCTGATGGGAATTCCTTCAGTGTCATCAATTCCGATCATAGCATTAATCAATTTCACTTCGGTATATTTATGAATGTCATTGTAAGTAATTGTGGCTTCACTAATAAGGCCCTTTCGCAACATACTTGCCCGTCTCGTACCAGGCAACAGATAAGTTGATGGTGTTACCCAATTTCCGTTTAAATCCCTGAATACTACATTTGCATAAGAAGAATCTGTAACCATTCCATTTTTAATAATAAGTATGTCATCACAATTCCCACGCATTTCCATCAATCTTTGAATATTATCCCTTTTAATATATTTGAAAGGGTAACTAATATTATCATCCATTATTAACTTTAGTGATCTGACGGATCTAATGATATAAGGTAAAAATTCGATTTTAGTTATTTTATCGTCATATTCCACACGACATTTGAAAATACCTTTTCCCGCAGTTTCAGGAACAATTATTACCCTCTCCAGATCAATCTCCTGTTTAATGCCGAATACTTCATGTAATGATCTGATCGTACGCTCATTATGAAAGCTGATATTCAGGATTTTACCATTTTCAACTTTAATTGTTTCAACCAGCAGGGACATAGACTTTCGATATCAGTTCTTCATATTCTTTAACCGGATCACTAAGATAAGTGATTCCTCCACCACTTTTGTAAATAAATCTGCCTGATTCATTTTCGATAAATCTTATCAAAACTGCACTATCAAGGCTATTTCCATCAAACACTCCGAAAATACCTGTGTACCAGCCTCTTTCATATGTCTCACTCTCCTTAATTATCCTCACAGTTTCTTTTTTTGGTGCGCCGGTAACGGATCCAGCCGGTAACATACTCATGATTATATCACCCAGATGGCTTTCATAACCTTTTCCAAGCCTGCCTCTGATCTCGGAACTAACTTGCAGCAGAACTGTATCTTCTGTTTCTATTTCATCAATATACCTGAAGCGGTTAACCCTGACATCATTCGCGAAAATACTCAGATCATTTCTTATCAGGTCAACAATTGTATTATGTTCAGCCATTTCTTTTTCATCGTTCAGGATTAAATTTTCTGCATTATTCACTGAAGCATCAATAGTCCCTTTCATAGGAAACGATTTAATCTCTCCGTTGCTTATCCTTACAAATATTTCTGGCGAAAAAACAACAAATTTGTTGTAATACAGGAGCTTATATTTAGCAATACCCGAGAAAAAAATCTTTTTGAGGGTTAAATCAGTTTCAATAACTGTAGGGAAAGTCAGATTAAGCAGATAACTATTTCCCATACTAATATTCTTCTGAACATTTCTGAAAGCTTCTGAATATTCACTGAACGGAACCGGATGCTTTTTGAAAGAAACAGGTTTAGTGTATATTTGTCCGGGATGGACATTTGAAAGCAAGGGAGTTATAAATTTTATTCCTGGTGGGACTGAATTCAATTTATGAATCTCCGGTCTTATCATATCGAAATCAATAATAAACATAAACGGCTCTCTTTCAACACCATACTTGTTCATTAAATTAATAAAAATATCTAAAGCGGCTACTGACATGAAAATATTGATTGTTGATAACTATGATTCATTTACATATAATATAGCACACATAATAAGAAGTTTCCCGGGTTCAAACTTACAAATTATTAAGGCAGGCAAGATTGATTTGCCGGCCATTGATTTATTTGACAAAATAATTTTTTCTCCCGGACCAGACTTTCCAAGACCAGGAAATGTAATGGAACAGATACTTAATGATTATTCCGGAAAAAAATCTGTGCTTGGGATTTGTCTTGGTCTGCAGGCAATAGTTCTTTTTTTCGGGGGAAGGTTGAAGCAGATTGAGGAAGTTGTTCATGGAAGAAAAAAGGTTATCAAAAAAACCGGTAACTTTTCTAAAATATTAAAAGATATCCCATCTTCATTTGAGGCAGGTCTCTATCATTCATGGATTGCTGATCCTCACCACCTTCCTGACTCTCTTGTAATAACAGCTGTTTCGGAGGAAGGAAGAATAATGGGAATACGGCATAAAATTCACGACATTGAGGCAATTCAGTTTCATCCTGAGTCGATTATGACTCCTGAAGGGAAAAAAATGATACACAGTTGGCTCAAATACTGAATAAAAGGTGGCAAGGGGCCAGGGGCAAGGTGACAGAAGAGGAGTGTAACAAGTAACAAGTCACCAGTCACCAGTTAACATGCCATTTCACCGGCATTCTTCTTGGCTGAAAGAATGTTATATGCTCCTTTGATGACAATCCTTGACGTATTTATGTCAAATCCTTCAGGTAGTTTTATTTCGGTATATGCTGATCCTGAAACACCTTTTTTAACTTCAATCATCCTGTATTCGGTAAATGCCTTCCCTGCTTCTTCCTTCTCTTTCTCAAAAACGAAGATATAATCCCTATCATCGAAACTTACTATTGACTCTGAAGGAAGCGCGGTTACTTTACTATCAGATTCTGCAATAAATGCGTTCACATACATTCCGGGCAGAAGATTTTTACAAGAGCTTGAAACAGTCGCATAAACTCTGAAGGTTTTATCATTGCTCACCGATTTTCCGGTCTGTGAAATCACTGCTTCGTGTTCTTCTGTTTCATTATTGATATAGAACTTTACTTTCTGACCGGTGGCTACCTTATCAGCATCTTTTTCAAAAAGAGTCAATTCAAGAAACAGCTTATCGCTGTTCACAATTTCAAACAACACATCAATAGGTGAAACATATTTCCCCACATTAACATTAACAGCCTTTAGAAAGCCTTTAATAGGTGATACCAGGTTAACGGAGCTGCTTATATTATCTTCCCTGAGTTGATCGGGGTTTATCCCAATCAGCAGCAGTTTCTGCTCCAGTGATTTTACCATTGCCTTAAGGTTCATGTACTCCACAGTAACTTGTTGAACGTTTTGCTCAGAATACACATCATCTTTATATAAATCAGTGTGGCGCTTAAAATCTGCTTCAGCAAATATGAGCCTGTTCTTTGCTTCGAGGTAATTCTGTTGAATATCAACAAAATCCAGGTTCTCTATCACAGCAAGAATCTGACCTTTGCTTACGGCATTTCCCGGGAGAAGAGTTGTATTCTTAATAAACCCTCCCAACGGCATGCAAACGGTTGCGAGGTTTTGTGGCGCAACAGAAACAATTCCATTCACTTTGAGTATGTTGCCCGGCACGTGCATTTCTACGGCGCCCAATTCAATATTTGCCAGTTTGATCTGGTCGG
The DNA here is from genome assembly GCA_026391555.1 of Bacteroidia bacterium. Lineage (GTDB taxonomy): Bacteria > Bacteroidota > Bacteroidia > Bacteroidales > VadinHA17 > LD21. Next base: position 4,607 of record JAPLEB010000101.1, read on the forward strand.
CACGCAATTCTACAATATCTTCAGGGAGAACTTCAACTTTTAGAGCCTTTATAGCCGTCTTCTTACCAGTATTACATGAGCTTAAGAAAATAGTAAGTCCCAAAAAAATTCCTAAGGTTTTATAAATAAGTTTTGTCATTTTCTTCATAGTTTAAAATATTTTGCCTGTTATATATTCGATTGAAATAATTGTTTGATTGTAACTGTTCAGAGCATCCAGATAGTTTTGTCTGATAGTTAATGCCCTGTTAAGTGTCAGTACATATTCCAGGTAATCCAGAGCACCTGCATTATAGCTAAGGGTTGCCTGTTCAATTATAAGGTCGGCTTCAGGTACAGCCTGTTTCTCGTAGTAATCCACACTTGAGGAGAATTTTCTAAATTCATCGAGTAATGACTGATAATTGCCGGTAATTGATTTAGAGTAATATTCAGCATCTGTACGTGCAACATTTTCGTTGATTTTTGAGGCCCTGGCTCTCGACGTGTAGGGTGAAAACCACAGCGGAATTGAAATTCCGGCCTGAATTCCTGAAAAACGAAATCCCTGTCCGAAATTATGAGGGACACCTTCAACGTCCTGCATTCCGATAATTGTCTGACTAAAATAACCCACATTTATATCAGGTAACATCTGACTACGTTCAAGCTTTTTCCCGATTTGTGATACTTCAACTTGTTGCTGAACATATCCAAGCGATGGATTATGTTTAAATGACATGCTATCAGAGAGAGATTCAAAATCAATTCGATGCAATTCACTTTCTGCCGGCTTCAGAAGAGTTTTACTGTTCAGTATAATCATCAGTTTTCGACTATAAATACCCATATCGGCAGTAACCTGGTAAAGCAGGTTTTTTATTTCAAGGCTTTGAGAACGGGCTGTAATCATTTCCAGCCGGTTTGTTTCACCTGACTTTGCTCTTAATTCAGCTGCTCGTAGAAATCCTGAATACAGACTGTCCTGATATGCCAGCATTTTTTGTTTTGCAGCCAGGAAAACATATTGCCAGTAATCCTGTTTCACCAGAGTGGCTATTTCAAGTTGCGAAACCTTAAATTGCCATTCACTGCTTTTAATGTTTGCATTGGCCAACTTATACCTGTTTACATAAACTGATGGGAACGCAAAGGATTGAGAAACAGCAAGACTGTTGTCATTGGAATAAGAATTAAATTGACCATACTGCCCGTCAATAACTGTTTTGGGAAGATCAAGGGCTGCTCCTTTTAGAGCTTTTTGGGCATCTATTAATAAAGCTGCGGATTTTATTGAAAGGTTACTGTCCAATGCTGTCCGGATGGCATCATGTAAATTAATAATTCGTGTTTGCTGTCCATTGATGGTATAGAAAATTGAAGTTATGCTTAACATCATGAGAATTGTTGCAAGCTTTTTAGCAAATGCAACCGTTGAACCGATTTTGAATTTACCGGTTGAAAAAAAGATGTAAAAAACCGGAAGAATTAATAATGTAAGAAGGGTTGCAGTGATAAGCCCCCCTATCACAACGGTAGCCAAAGGCTTTTGCACCTCAGCGCCGGCTGAAGTTGATAGCGCCATTGGCAGAAATCCCATTGATGCAACTGCAGCTGTAACAATTACAGGACGAAATCTTGTTTGAAGACCCTTAAGAACCCTCGCGGTAATGTCTGTCATTCCTTCTGTTTCGAGCCGGTTAAACTCAGCTATCAGTACTATTCCATTAAGAACTGCCACACCAAATAATGCAATAAACCCTACACCTGCTGATATAGAGAAATTCATTCCTCTCAGCCACAGGGCGAGAATTCCCCCAATGGCTGACATAGGAACTGCTGTAAAAATCAAGAGGGATTGTTTCACTGAATGAAATGTAAAGTAAAGCAAAACAAATATTAAAAGCAGAGCAACAGGAACCGCTATTGACAACCTTTTCTGAGCAGCCTCAAGATTCTTAAACTGACCTCCATACGTTACATAATAACCTGTTGGCAATTTGATTTTTTCTTCAATCTGAGCTGTCACATCCTTTATTACGCTTTGAACATCACGGTTACGGACGTTAAATCCGATAGTTATCCTGCGTTTTGTATTTTCCCTTGAAACCTGTGCCGGACCTGATTTAATTGAAATATCAGCGACCTGTTCAAATGGTATCTGATGGCCATCTGGAAGAGCGATTGTGAGATTTTTTATATCATCAACACTCTGCCTGTAATCTTTATTTAGCCGGACCACCAGTCCAAAACGTTTTTCCTCATCAAATACAACTCCGGCCTGACTGCCGGCAAAAGCAGCACGTAAAACATTATTTGCATCTACCACAGAAAGACCATATTGTGCAAGGCGGTCGCGATTATATTCAACCTGTACCTGTGCCAGACCCGTAAGTTTTTCAACGTTTATATCCTGAACCCCTGAGATTGTCTGAATTACTTTTTCAACATCAGAAGCTTTTTGAGAAAGAGTATTGAGGTCATCACCAAATATTTTGATGGCAATATCCTGTTTTGAACCGGTCATTAATTCATTAAAACGCATTGCTATTGGTTGCTGAAATTCAAATTTAACACCCGCTAATGCCACCAGTTTTTCTTCCATTTTTCCGACCAGTTCCTCGCGTGTTGTTGCTGAAACCCACTCACTTTTATCTTTAAGAGTAATGATATAATCGCCTGTTTCCATAGGAGTAGGATCTGTGGGAATTTCTCCGGCGCCTATTTTGCATACAGCGTGTTTAATCTCCGGGAAATTATTCAGCAAAATTCTATTTGCTTTAATTACTTCATCCACCGTGTTTGTCAGTGAACCACCCTGGAGTGTCATAACACCTGAGGCCAGGTCACCCTCTTCAAGCTGTGGAATAAACTCACCACCTAAACGGCTGAACAAAAACAGGCTTAACAGGAACATAGCAACTGATGAAACAGAAACCAGGAGTTTTCGTCTCAGCGCAAAAGCAATTGCAGGACTAAATGCCTGACGAATACAATCCATTAACCTGTCAGAAAAATTTGGTTTGTGACTTGTATTCTTACTCAGGAACAATGCAGAGGCCATAGGAACATAAGTCAGAGATAGAATTGCCGCTCCGATCAACGCAAAAGTAACTACCTGTGCCATAGGGCGGAACATTTTACCCTCAATACCAATCAGTGCCATTATCGGGAGATAAACAATTAAAATAATTATCTGGCCGAATGTTGCAGAACTCATCATTCGTTTTGCCGAGTCAAGTACATTTTCATCCATCTGCTCCTGAGTCAGCATCGCCACTCCGGGATGGTGATGTTTACTCATGAAGATCCGATGGACAACACTTTCAACAATTATTACAGCACCGTCAATAATCAGTCCGAAGTCGATTGCACCGAGGCTCATAAGGTTACCCGATACTCCAAAAAGATTCATCATTGAAACGGCAAAGAGCATAGCAAGGGGAATAACAGAAGCCACAATCAGCCCTGCACGCATATTCCCAAGCAATAAAACCAGGATAAAAATGACGATCAAAGCGCCTTCAATAAGGTTTCTCGAAACGGTGCCAATAGCACGTCCCACAAGATCAGAGCGATTCAGATAAGGTTCTATCCTCACTTGTTTTGGCAATGATTTCTGTATCGACTCTATCCGGGTTACCACATTATCAATAACCTCATGAGCATTAGCTCCTTTTAACATCATTACCACACCACCAACAGCTTCAGTTGTATCAACAACAAAAGCTCCATACCTTGTAGCACTTCCATACTGAACTGTTGCAATATCCCTTATAAGTACAGGAATGCCGGAACTTCCTGATTTAACAACAACCTTTTCTATATCCTCAATGGTTTTTACCAAACCAATACCGCGAATAAAATATGCAGTGGGTTTTTTATCAATATAGGCACTACCTGTGTTTTCGTTGTTTTTTTCAAGAGCAGTAAATATATCTGTAAGAGTCAGGTTCATACCCCTTAGTCTTTCCGGATTTACAGCAATTTCATATTGCTTTACAAACCCGCCATAACTGTTGATATCAGCAACACCGGGTGTTCCAAGCATTTCACGGCGCACAACCCAATCCTGGATAGTCCTCAGTTCCATTGGATTGAACTCTTTTTCATACCCTTTTCCCACTACCAGGCGATACTGAAATATTTCACCCAGCCCTGATGAAATAGGCGCCAGCGAAATCTGAGCAAGGCCTGCCGGTATTACCTCTTCAGCTTCTTTCAACCGCTCACTTAGCTGTTGTCTTGCCCAGTAGACATCAACATTGTCTTCAAACACAATGGTTATAACCGATAACCCCAGGCGAGAGATTGAGCGAAGTTCAATTATGTCAGGAATATTGGCAACTGCTACCTCAATAGGTGCTGTAATAAAACTCTCTACCTCCTGAACGGCCAGGGAAGGAGCAAGTGAGATTACCTGCACCTGGTTATTCGTAATATCGGGTATAGCATCAATTGGCAATTTTGTTAACGAATAAGTTCCCCATCCGATCAGCGCCACAATGAATAATCCGATAATGAATTTATTCTTTATTGAGAATGAGATTATTCTATTTATCATTTTCTGAAAATGGTTAAAAGTTTAGAATTAATGATCTGAAATCAGAAATTTGAATTCAGTAATAGTTGTTTTAATTTTGAAAGTACCTGGAAACAAATAGATAGGATAATTACTTATCCGCCGATTACTAAAGAATAGTAAAAATGATCAACCTAACGAAGGGGGAGCTCTTAAAGAAGATAATTCGAGAAGATAAGGGTCGGTGAATGGTTCCCTAATATCAAAAATTGTAATCAGGCGTATCTGTAATCCAAAAACATAAGTATCAGGGAAGCTACTGAATGACAGATTATTAGATTGAACATTCTTTTTCAGAACGAATGTAATAGCCTTTTCTGAAGCAAGGTCATTAAATGCATGGCAATGAACCGGAAACCCGGGATGATGTTCTGAATTACCATTTGAGGCCGGACAAGATTCTTCCAGACTGGCAAAAGATTCCACAAGGTGGTGATCATGAGGAACTAAAAGATGAGCGCAAATGGCCAGAACTGCAAGCCATAAGAAAAAACCAGGAATATTTTTAATAATCTTCTTCATAATATAAAAGCTTTGAAGCTTTTCAGTCAGCAAATATAATCATTAAATTAATTCAAATGAATTGCAAAGTTGCTAATTGCAATTTGAACAAATACCTTCTTTACCTGTATAAAGAAACAAAAGGTTAAATACCGGTTATGATAATTCAGATAAATTAATTTTTGATAATTTTATTCTTAATATGATTAAGACAAAAGACAAAAGTTGAATCAGCTAATTACTACCTCCGACGGTTCGCATACTATCTTTGTTCCTGAACTCAATGAACACTACCATTCTATTCATGGAGCGGTTCAGGAATCAAAGTTCATATTCATCAATAATGGTTTCGATTTTTGTAAAGCTGATCCCCTGAATATTTACGAGGTCGGGTTCGGTACCGGCCTAAATGCACTTCTGACTGCTATAAAAAGCAGCGCTGGTGCGCGAGAAGTTAATTACACCTCGATCGAAAAATATCCTCTCGATGAAAATATTATCAGTTCACTGAATCATCATCATTTTACAGGAAAAGCGGGTAAAGAGATCTTTAATTCAATCCATTCATCGCCGTGGAATATCAGTGTTAATATCTGCAAGAATTTTAATCTTAAAAAAATTAAAGGAGATTTTACAGTTGAACCTCCTTCGGGCAGGTATGATCTTATATATTTCGATGCTTTCGGACCTGAAAAACAACCTGAAATGTGGACACGGGAAATGTTCTCGGAAATTGCAGCCGCCACGAATAAAAATGGGGTACTGGTAACCTATTCAGCCAAGGGTGAAGTGAAAAGAAATCTTAAGACTTGCGGGTTTGAGGTGACTCTTCTTCCGGGACCTCCCGGGAAAAGACAAATAATCAGAGCAGTAAAAAATTAAAAAAAAATTCACGATGGCTTTTTTACTTTCCCCAAAGTGTTATCTTAGCGGAAATTTAAAAATTTAAAAATGTATCGTATGAAAATCAAGGGATTAATTGTTCTGATAGGTGTAATAACCTTAATGCTTGGCTCTTGTGCAAAGAGTTCTTTTAAAAATGCAAAACTTAAAAGTAAAGAAGATTCACTATCTTATGCTTTCGGTGTTGTAAATTATAACGCCCTGATGCAAGATAGTCTTATGCTCGATCCGATGATTGTTGCAAAAGCAATGCTCGACGGAAAAGATGGAAAATCATTAATGGCCGATGATATTGCCCGTTCATTTATAATGGGGTTTATAAGCCAGCGTGAGGCCTCGAAGGCTGAAAAACAGGCAGAACTGAATAAGGAAACTTATAAAGAATATGTTGCTCAAAATGAAGCATTTCTTGCCAGTAATAAAGAAAAGTCCGGAGTTACTGTCACCCCCAGCGGTCTGCAATACGAGGTAATAAAAATGGGAACGGGCCCTAAGCCAACTGCTGAAAGTACCGTAAAAGTTCATTATGTTGGAACACTTATTGATGGCACTGAATTCGACTCTTCAGTTAAAAGAAATGAACCGGCTCAATTTCCGGTTTCAGGTGTGATACCAGGTTGGACAGAAGCTTTACAGCTGATGCCTGTTGGTTCGAAGTTTAAACTTTGTATTCCGCAATCAATTGCTTATGGAGCAAGTGGTGCAGGAGATGTTATTAAACCTTATTCGACACTGATCTTTGAAGTGGAGCTTCTCGAAATTATTAAATAACATGACTACGGCAGAAATACAAACTCCAAAAGGCATTATGAAGGTCAGCTTCTTTGAAGATGACGCTCCTGTTACTGTGGAAAATTTTATTGCGCTTTCGAAAAAAGGGTTCTATGACGGGCTTGCTTTTCACAGGGTTATTCCTGATTTTGTTATTCAGGGAGGATGTCCGCTTTCTAAAGATATGAGCGATCCTAAAGTTGGTGCCGGCGGCCCCGGGTATAAAATCAATTGTGAACTGACAGGAGGTAACCAATACCACGACAGAGGGGTTTTATCAATGGCACATGCCGGAAGAAACACCGGGGGATCACAGTTTTTTATTTGCCACAGCCGTAACAACACAAAGCACCTTGACAGACAACATACTTGTTTCGGAAAAGTCTTTGAAGGACTGGATGTTATAGATAAAATCCGTCAGGGCGATAAAATTGAAAAAATTATTATTCACGAAGAATAGACTGAAATGGCATTTGAAATTTCCGGAAAAGTTATCGACATATCTCCTGTCAATCAGGTTAGTGACAAATTTAAGAAACGGGAGTTTGTGATTGAGAAGAAAGAGACTGGAGGAACTGCTGTCTTTATTGACTACATCAAGTTTCAGCTGATACAGGATAAATGTGACCTTATCAATGAATCGTTTTTAAACGAAGATATTAAGATATGGTTCAACATCAAGGGTAACAAATGGGAACGCGAGGGTAAAATAAACTATTTTACAAACCTGGATGCCTGGAAAATTGAAAAAATTTCACCACAGGGAAGAGATCAGAATGTTCCGGCACATACAACTCTGGAGGATATTCCACCTGAAAATGATGAGTTAAACGATCTTCCGTTTTGAAAAGAAAATAACATTTAAAAGGCTGTCTAAATATTGGACAGCCTTTTTTAAATACCATGCCACCTCCCCCTGACGCTTTGGTCAGGATACTCCTATTTTGTATATATTAGAAATCGTCTGAAATTATGAGAATAAGTGCTATCTTTCACTTATCAAAAAACAATTATTTTTAATTAGTATATTACTGTATATAAACATATTAGCATTTCAGACATGATCCTCTTTTTCGAAAACAGTTCCAAAAATCTAATTGCAGTCGGAACCACAGAAAAGCTACCAGAAATTGATATTGAAAAGCTTTGCTGGCTCTTTGGCAGTGCTAATTTACTTTCCGGGGATAAAATGGAAGGTACCTTTGTGGGCCCAAGAAAAGAGATGATTACACCGTGGAGCACAAATGCTGTTGAGATAACCCAGAATATGGGAATCGCGGGAATAAAGCGAATTGAAGAGTTTCATGCAACTACTTCCAAAAAGCCTCACTTCGACCCAATGCTTCAGTCATTTTACAAAGGACTTGATCAGAGCATCTTCACTATTGACAAACTGCCTGACCCTGTTTTTTTCTTAGATGATATTAAAGCATACAATCTCAAAGAAGGACTTGCTCTCAATGACGATGAGATAGGTTACCTTGATAAATTAAGTAAGTCAATCGGACGAAAACTAACCGACAGTGAGGTTTTTGGTTTTTCGCAGGTTAATTCCGAACACTGCCGTCATAAAATCTTTAATGGGACCTTAATTCTTTCCGGTGAAGAAAAGAAGGCAACTCTATTTCAAATGATAAAGGAGACAACAAAAGTCAATCCCAACAAGGTTGTCTCGGCTTATAAGGATAACTGCGCATTCTTACAGGGACCGGTAGTGGAGCAGTTTGCCCCTGCCACACAGGACAAACCTGATTTTTTCAACATAAAAGACTATGAATCTGTCCTTTCCCTGAAGGCAGAAACACATAATTTTCCAACCACCGTTGAACCTTTCAACGGCGCGGCAACCGGCACTGGAGGCGAGATACGGGATCGTATTGCAGGAGGAAAGGGAGCTTTTCCAATAGCCGGGACTGCAGTATACATGACATCGTATCCACGGCCCGATGGTGACCGCCCGTGGGAAAAAGCCACAAAGCCAAGGCCATGGCTTTATCAGACTCCTGAAGATATTTTGATAAAAGCATCAAACGGAGCAAGCGATTTTGGCAATAAATTCGGGCAACCTCTTATTTGCGGTTCAGTTTTTACCTTCGAACATTTTGAGAATCTTAAAAAGTTCGGATATGATAAGGTAATTATGCTTGCCGGTGGTATCGGCATAGGTAAAAAGAAGGATAGTGAGAAGGACATTCCGGAAAAAGGCGATCTTATTGTACTGCTTGGAGGTGATAATTACAGGATAGGAATGGGTGGAGGCGCTGTTTCGTCGGTCGATACAGGAAAATTCGACAGCTCGATTGAGCTTAATGCAGTACAGAGGGCAAATCCAGAGATGCAGAAAAGAGTTTATAATGCAATAAGGGCCTTAAGTGAACTTGATAATAATCCTGTGGTTTCTATTCATGACCATGGCGCAGGCGGGCATCTCAACTGTCTGTCGGAACTGGTTGAGGCAACCGGAGGTAAAATAGATATCAGCAAATTACCAATAGGAGACACCACCTTGTCGGCCCGGGAGATTATAGGTAATGAGTCCCAGGAACGTATGGGGCTGGTAATGAAAAAAACAGATATTGATACTTTGAGAAAAATTGCCGAAAGGGAAAGAGCTCCGTTTTATATTATTGGTGAAGTAACAGGAGATATGCAGTTTACTCTCGAGAATCCATTAACAGGAGAAAAGCCTATTGACATAGCACTTGCATCACTCTTTGGTGACCCGCCAAAAACAATAATGAACGATATAACTGTTGAAAACGGTTACAGGAAACTGGAATATTCTATACAAAATATACACGAGTATGCTGAGCAGGTTCTTCAGATTGAGGAAGTTGCCTGCAAAGACTGGCTTACCAATAAAGTTGACCGGTCAGTTACGGGGCGGATTGCAAAACAACAATGCGCGGGCCCTCTACAGTTACCGTTAAATAATTCTGGAGCTATCGCGCTTGACTACAGGGGGAAAAAGGGTATGGCAACTTCTATCGGGCATGCTCCTGCAGCAGGTCTCGTCGATCCAGCAGCCGGTTCATTACTCTCTATTGCAGAGGCTCTTACCAATATTATATGGGCTCCCCTTACCAATAAGTTAAAAAGTGTATCACTTTCCGCTAACTGGATGTGGCCATGTAAAAATCCAGGTGAGGATGCAAGGCTTTACTCGGCTGTTAAGGCAGCCAGCGATTTTGCGATAGCTCTCGGAATCAATATTCCAACAGGAAAGGACAGCCTGTCGATGACCCAGAAATACAGAGATCAGGTTGTTTTCTCACCCGGAACAGTAATAATCTCTGCATCAGGTGAAATAAATGATATCAGGAAGATTATTGAACCGGTAATTGTAAACAACCCTTACACGAGTCTTCTTTATATTGATATGAGTCGCGATGCCTTTAAACCGGGAGGCAGCAGTTTAGCGCAGATTCTCAACAAGCTTGGCGAAGAAGTTCCTACCGTTAAGGACCCTGCCTATTTTAAAGAGGTATTCGATGTAATCCAGAACTTGATACTTAATAATAAAATTCTTTCGGGGCATGATATATCGGCAGGCGGAATGTTAACTACTCTTCTCGAAATGTGCTTCTCAAACACCTCCGGTGGAATAACTGTCAACCTGTCGGCACTGGATGAAAGAGATATTGTAAAGATACTTTTCAGCCAGAACCCGGGAATAATAATACAGGTAAAAGATGAAGGTGAGATAGCTGAAATTCTTCTGGAAAGTGGAATCACCTATTTTGCTATCGGACACCCGGTAGAAGAAAGAACGTTGTTTGTGACAAATGATAATAATACTATAACATTCGATATTGATCAGCTTCGTGATAAATGGTTCCGTACCTCTTATCTTCTCGATCGCCGGCAGTGCGGACCAAAACTTGCACTTGAGCGGTTTGAAAATTATAAAAAACATGAACTGAATATCAATATCCCTGATTTCTCAGGAACCTTTAAATCACTTGGAATAACACCTGAAAGAAGGAAGAAAACCGGCATAAGGGCAGCAATAATCAGGGAAAAAGGAGTTAACGGAGACAGGGAAATGGCTTACGCCCTTTATCTTGCCGGCTTTGACGTTAAGGATGTTCATATGACTGATCTCATTGCCGGAAGAGAAACACTTGAAGAGATACGCATGATTGTTTTTGTCGGTGGATTTTCAAATTCTGACGTTCTCGGTTCGGCCAAGGGCTGGGCGGGAGCATTCAGATACAATGAAAAAGCAAGAATTGCCCTGGAAAATTTTTACAAAAGACCCGATACTCTTTCACTTGGCGTATGTAACGGATGTCAGCTGATGGTGGAGCTGGGTATGATATTTCCACAACATGAAGAGAAGCCCAAACTCCTTCTCAATGAGTCACATAAATTTGAATCAGGCTTTATCGGGGTTAAGGTTTTAAAGAATAATTCAGTGATGCTTGGAAATATGTCGGGTATGGAACTGGGTATATGGGTAGCTCATGGAGAGGGTAAATTCAGTTTACCATATCATGAAAGCAAGTATCAGATTCCCTTAAAATTCAGCATGGATACCTATCCGGCTAATCCAAACGGGTCAGATTATGATGTTGCAGGGTTATGTTCAGAAGACGGTCGTCACCTGGTGATGATGCCACATCTTGAACGTTCATATTTTCCCTGGCAGTGCGGTTATTATCCTGCCGGCAGAAAAAATGATGACGTTACACCATGGATAAAAGCATTTATTAATGCAAGAGAATGGATTGGATCAGCGGGTAACCGGGGTTAAAAAAATTGATAATAGTTTTGTATTTTCATCTATTGAATAATCATCATTCTTATAATCCTTTGGAACGATTTTCTCACTGATCACCTGGATATTGTAAAGGCCGGTGTCCTGAATAAAAAGGGAACCCATAAAAGAATCAGCCCTGAAATACGGGTAAATTACATCGCTTGAATTTTGAATTATTCTATCACATTCAGGGTTAGCCACAAGTCGGTTGTCATGAATATTTAGCCTCACCGAATTCTTATATTGAAGGTCAGTCGTGTCTGTAGTAGCACTAGACAACCATACATTAAAACGTCCTGATTTCGAAACCACAACATTCCATTCGGCGGTGTTGCTGGAGGGGTGTACCATGTCGCTGTAACATTCTGCTTTATCAACTTTTAATGAAATAGTTCCGTCTTTCTGCTGTAATATCTTATTTTGAACCCTATTGTTTTCCGTCTCTTTCTGTTCACCACTATTTTTACACGAATAAGATAAGTTGACCCCAATCACAATCAACAACATAAATAATTTTCTGCTCATTTTCCGGAATATTTCTTTATTAAATTAATTGTCTTTATAACGTTGTAAAAACAATTTCAGTATATGATTTATTTGAAACGGCAAATTAAGTCCAAATATTTCAATAATAAAAGAAAAGTTGAAAAGATAATCAGTTTGCCTTGTACTTGGTGCATGGTGCTTCAGATTAGGAAATACCAGCTAACTCTTTTATTGAATTTACCTGCCTACAGGTATTTTTTTTTACTGTTTGATGCATCAGAGCCTCGGCGACAATCTCAGAAATATCTGCCACTCTTGTTTCTGTTGCTGAAGAAAACGTCTTCTTGCAAAGAGGACATGCTGTTGCAAGAATGTCGGGATTTCCTTTTGTGAGTTCTGCAGCAGCATCACGTGCTATTTTGTTTTTTTTCTGATAGCTAATTTTCATATTACCAAGACTGCCCCCGCAACAGAGCGAATTTTCATCTTCAAATTTACTTTTCTCAAGTCGCGATACATGTTTAAGCACTTCTCTTGGTTCATTATAAACCCCGGAACCTCTTCCCAGATCGCATGGAGAATGGTAGACAACATTCTTACGTAAGAAATTCAACTTTACAGAACCTTCATCTATCAGGTTTTTAATGAATTGCGTGTGATGAAGCACTTCAATATCAAGATAATAGCTCTCCTTGAAAACCTTATAGCATATCGGACATGATGTTACCAGGGTATGTGCGCCTGATTTCCAGATCATCTGCGAATTGTAATTTACCAGCTCCCTTGCTTCCTTATCCTGTCCGGCAAGCATAAGCGGGCGACCACAACAGACACCTCCCTGTTCATCGATAAAACTGTAATTTACACCGGAGGCATCAAGGATTTTTATCATGGAATTTTTAATGGTTGGGGAAAGGTGAGTCATACAACCAGCGAAGAATAAAACATCAGCTTTTTTTTGATTGGTTTCAGGAAGAAAGTTATACGCAGCAGAACCATTCGATTTCTCTACAGTAACACTCTGTTGGCTACGGAAATAACCTTTGTAAATGTTCCTGAAATAATTTTCAGCTTCACCTCCCCTTATCTGGATCATCCTGATGGGCGAAAGTTCTATTCCCACCGGGCAATTCTGATCGCACCTGCCACACATCAGGCAGTTATGTGCAATATCTGATACATCATCATTATTACGAATAGCTTTCATCAGATAAGCTGATTGAATATTGGTAATCCCGGCTGAAAAATTCAGCTGACATGCATTTATACATATTCCGCATGAAGAGCATGAGTAAGCCTGAACCTCTGAATATGTACCTGCCTTATCGCCTGTTTTTATCCCTGAATTTCGCATAAAAATCAGGAATAATTCGGTCGGAATATGCATATACCTAGTAATGGGAAGGAGAATGAAAAATGTACCCAACGAAAGGGAATAAAGCAACCAGAACGGGTAAGCCATCTGTTGGGCAGGAAGAAATGATGCAAGCCACGAGCCCAGCGATCCTGTCAGAAAACTGCCGGTGCCATAAGCGCCGCAGGTAAAACTTTCTGCAAGCAGGCGACTGGGAAAAATGAGCCATAATGAAGTCAGTGCAATTCTGTCAACAGCTTTAAGCCTGGTTGTTTTCTTCATCCCAACAACTCTTGAGAAAAACCTCTTGGAAACAGCCAGAAACAAACCTGAAAGGATAAATGCAAGGTTAAGATCCATTAAAAACCCGTAGGCTGCTTCAATCCCCATCCGACCATGATCGGGATTGAAAAACCTGAAAAATATTGCTTTATATGGAGCATTAAGGTGCTTCGCTCCAAAGATATCAGCTTCAATAGTACCAAACAATATAAGTAAAAACCACCCAAAGGCAAGACTCATGTGCATATAGCCGAGCCTCAGGTTTGTTTTAAGAATTTTCCTGTGTATCAGACTTTCAAGAAAAATCTCTTTCAGACTCTGTACGAAAGCATTCCCGAAGAAACCGCGCTGCAGTCTGAGCTTATCAGGACGCGACAGATCACGGAACCAAATGACACTCCTTACTACAACATAAATTAGTATGAAGTACAAACCAATATTGAAAGGTATTACAAACGGATCAAATTGCATAATCGTTTGATTTTTGGAATGCCTGTCTTGCCAGTACCACAATATTTCTTGTATTGACTCCCCGAGGACAAACAAGTGTACATTTTCCGCAGAGCATGCACTTTTTTAAATTCTGCCAAATCTGATCATTTTCACCGCGTTTAATGAGTACAAAAAGTTCTCTCAGACTGAATTTTGTTAAATTACCGGTAGTACATGTTGCAGAACAACCACCACATTCAATACATAATCTGAAACTGGGTTCATTTTCATAGATATATTCTGCTATCTTCCTGTCGTTGGCTTCATAGTTTATCTGTCGCCCTTTTGATATTGAATATCCGAATTTATCCATATTATTTCCTATCATTTTTCAGATAATCCATTACTTCCAAGACGGCTGCACGGGCATGTGATATTGTTTCAGAAATATTCATTGGAGATGTACATGTACCTGCATAAAACACTCCATCAATATTACTCAGGTTACTCCCGTAATGGTTATCCCTGCTCTGAAAAAACCGATTTTCCCCGGTTTTAAGGCCAAGGAGTTTTCCTGTTTTTTTGCTTCCTTCAGATATCTCCATACCAGCCATTAAAACGAGCAAGTCAATTTCCATTTTTAGTGGCCGACCGGCAAGCGTATCTTCCACCTTGACAATCAGTTTGTGGTTGAATGACTCCCCAACCTCTGACACCTTTCCCCTGATAAAATTTATTCCATATTTTTCCTGCGCTTCCATATAGAGTTCTTCATAAAGAGCGCCTCCCATCCTCATATCCATATAAAAACAAAACACTTTAGATTCAGGAATATTCTCCCTGATCTCAATAGCCTGTTTTACTGCTGTTACACAACACAATTTGGAGCAGTAAGGGTTACCAACCTTTTCATCGCGCGATCCAACACAATGTACCATTCCAATGGTATTAGGAACATTCCCGTTAATTAAAGAAATATCTCCTTCACGGAACATTTTTTCAAGATCAACAGAGGTAATTACATTATCATAAATACCATAACCATACTCTTCTTTTCTTTCACTTCTAAAAAGATCAAAACCCGTTGCAACAACTATTGCATCAGCGCATATCTCTTTTGCACGGTTGGTTTTTATTATGAATTCCTTTTTGCTTTTTTCTAAATTGTCAATTCTGGTTCCATTCAGAAACGTGATATTATCATTATCAATCTGGTCCTTGAGGTATTTAATAACTTCATCACCATTCCTCCGGTCGGGAAAAAGGTGATACCAATTGTTCAGATGCCCGCCAGCCTCTTCCTCCTTCTCGAGCAAGGTAACCAGATATCCTGCTTTGGCAAGTTGCCCTGCTGCTTCCATACCAGCTATGCCAGCACCAATAACAATAACGTTTCCGTTCATTATCAGGCATTTATAAGATTTTCAGGAATAGGCATTTGCCTTCCATCTTTGGTTTTATATTTATCGGCACTATCAAATTCAATTCCCATTTTTTTGAGCAGAGGTTCAGATTGAACCATGTGATATTGCAATCCAAGGTCCCATGGATTGTAACCAAGAACAAGTCCTGCCAGTTCTTCATAAGTCAGAACTGGAATGGATTCACCATTTTCACCGAAAGAAGTACCTTCCATCTCCTTTATTGTGAATTGCCATTTGTCCATAAACATTGTACATCCCGGGCAATTGGTCAGCACCATATCCGGCTTATAAGGCTTCATGGATGTAAATTTCTTTGCAGTATTGGAAACAGAGTAACCCCTGTTTGCCTGAACAAGGTATTGTCTGAAACCAAAACCACAGCAGTGTCTTCTCTCAGGGTAATCGATAACCTTCCCTCCCCAGGCCTGTACCATGCCACTAAGAACATTTGGAAATTCAGCTCCACCCACACCTGATTTAGGAAACATTTTTGCATAATGACAACCGATATGCTCTACGATATTAAGTGGTTCTCCGGTTTTTTTATTTATTAGAAGATTTTTTGCTTTGAGAGCTATTTCGTTTCTGAATTTAAAAATGATGTCGCTTGAATGAGCCACGTTTTCCGGAATATCAAATTCCCTGCCAGTTGCTTTGA
Organism: Bacteroidia bacterium; assembly: GCA_026391555.1. Lineage (GTDB taxonomy): Bacteria > Bacteroidota > Bacteroidia > Bacteroidales > VadinHA17 > LD21. The sequence goes on from JAPLEB010000101.1 coordinate 20,741, forward strand.
AGAGATATTCACGTGTTTTTTCAAGTTCTTCCGGAAAATGTTTCCATGTTTCAAGTATCTCTGTGTAAAGTCCGAATGATGTTACGCATGATATAGCAATATTCTTATATCCCGACTCTTTCATCAGGGCAAAATGCCTCGCTATCACTGTCATTATTGTTGAGAGCGGAACGATATCGCTATGATAACCTATCCCCGTGCAGGTAGTGTGAGCAGGATTCTCATAAACATCTTTCCCGAGAATATTTCTCATCAGGTTAAGAAAAAACTGTTCTGAACCAGGGAAGAAGCTCTGACGGATACACGACCTTACATAAAAATAATGATCATTTGCTATCTCTTTCTGATATTCTGACCAGATTCTTTTTTTCCCCTCAGCATTCATCTTTGTTTAAATAAATTTAATGTGTATTATGGGTGCCATTATTTGCAGTGTACGCTTCTACAAAATAATCATTATCAGTACCTTCACTACTGAACTGAAGACCCATTTCGGAGGCTTTTTTTCTGGAATATTTTTCAATTAAATCGAAAAACTCAGTTCCACCGGTCACATCAAATATTTTCTTAAGCTCATCGAGGGCTTCCCGTGGAATCTTCCTTAAAGGTCCGGTTCCAATTCCGTTGATCTGACCTCCCAGCCGTTCAAATACATCATCTGCATTCTCAAGAATATATTCCCAGATTGGCCCCTGTTCAGGGTGCATTTGAGGATTAACTGCGTAAGTTGCAGCACAATAACCATACTTGAATATATTTTCGCCAACGGTTCGTTTTATAGCTAGCTGCTGACGTCCCTTTTCTGATTCAGTAAAATAGCCAAGTTTCTGGGAAAGAGTCCTGAGTGCCATTATAATAAATCCCGGCGTATTGCCACGAGGACATCGTGTTTTGCACGACATACATTCTCCACAATACCAGATGGTTTCAGATTTCAGGAGCCCGATTATTTCATCCTCATCTCTGGATTGAACAGCATCCGTGATTTTTCTGGGGTCATAATCATAAAATTCGGCAGCCGGACAAATAGCAGTACATACACCGCAGTTCATACAGGCTTTCAACCCCTCTTCAAACCGGATATCCGTCAATAATAAATCGTAAAGCTTTCCCATCAACCTGTCAGTAGTGAGATGTGTTAAAATATTAACACAAAAGTAATTCGAATGCAAAAAGGGAAAAAGAAGTTTAAAGCCTATTTACATGGGGTATTTATACGTATAGGGGCGACATGTGGCAGGTGACAGGTGGCAGGTGACAGGTGACAGGTGCCTGGCGCCGGGCTACAGGATTACGATGATAATATTTTGCCCATTTCAAGGGTAATATTCCGGTTTGCGTATTTCGCAACCAGGGGATCGTGAGAGACCAGAACAACGGTACCTCCATTCTTATGGTAGTCTTCAACAAGCACCATTAGGATACTGCTGTTGACGGGATCAAGATTTCCGGTTGGTTCATCAGCCAGTAAGATAGCGGGGGTTGAAATTATTGCACGGATAAAAGCAGTTCTTTGTTTTTCTCCAACACTTAGCTCGGAAGGATACTTATTTTTCAATCCGGCGAGAGAACATCTCTCAAGGTAATTATTAATAGAATCAAGCTGGTGCTTCTCGTAACAGGCAAGTCTGATATTATCAAGAACTGTCAGATATGGCATAAGATGGAATTGCTGAAACATGAATCCAATATGATTCTTTCTATATTCATCTGTCACTTTACTTTTCTGCTTGTAAATATCTTTTCCATTAAATAAAACCTCACCTGAATCAGGATGTATCAAGCCTCCTATTGCATTCAGCAAAGTTGACTTTCCTGCTCCGCTCGCACCTGTAACAGCCATAAAATCACCTTTTTTAATTCTGAGGCTAACATTATCGAGTGCAGTAAATGCCTCAGAGCCCTTTTGATACCTTTTAGTAATGTTTTTGATCTCAAGCATCACTTTTGACTTTTACTTATTCCTGGCTAAGGGTTTTTGCAGCATCAATTCTGGTTGCAAGCAAGCCAGGTATCCAGCTGCTGACCATCCATAAAAGCGGAAAAATAACAATTGTATAATAAAAGATCAACCACACAGGTTGTATACCCAATGCGGTGAACCTGAAAATTTCCCTTCCAAAATATTCTGCAAGCCAGCTGCCCAGGAAGAAACCAATAATACCTCCGGCAAATCCAAGGATTAATGCTTTAAGCAGAATCATGAACAGGATAATATAAGAACTGCTGCCCATCGCTTTTAAAAGACCAATTTCACGCTTTCGTTCATTAACATTCTGAAAGAATAATAGTCCGGTAATAATCAAACATGAGATTATTACAAAAGGTATAATAAAAGCACCGTACTTGTTCATCATTACACGCTGATTTTCTCGCGCATCAGCAATACTGCTTATTTCGGTTATTTCAAGGTCAGAAAAAATGGCCTGAACCTGTTTTCTTGCATTCTTAATCCTGCCATCCTTGCAAACACAGCCTAATGCTTCTATTTTATTTATCTTCCCCTGCATGCCAAGGACATGCTGAAGGTCTTCCAGGTAAAATGACACTCCCTGATCCATTATTCCCCTTCCCTCCTCCAACCTTTTGTCGACCTCAAAACTATATTGTTTACCATCTGCCCCTTCAATTACAAATAGTGCTTCAGGTTTGATATTTTTAGCTACTAGTGCGCCTACCCTGACTGTCCCTTTTTTAACATCAAATCCCATGATTTCCTGTTCAGGGAGATATTTTTGCTGAGCTTCATCTTTGTATCCGAATAAAACGATCTGATGGGTTGATCCGTTTGAGTCTTTCCAATCGGGATATTTTATCTGCAGAATACCCGTAAGATGTCTAACCGCATCAAATGTTTTTGATTCTGCAAGGACATCCACATATTTATCAGGAAAGGTTCCGGTATTATTTATTGAATAGAAATCGATGAGATTTGTGCCTTTCGGAAAAATGTAAAGGTTAAGACCCTGCTCGCGCATAATCTTTCGGGTCTCATTTTCACTGGCTTTGCTTAAGGTGTAGATGGCAACAGAAACAGAACTTGCCACGACAACTGTGAAAAGAATTATCAAGGAACTTATCTTCCTGTACAGGAGTTCTTTTATGACTAATTTCAACGGATTCATTATCCCTAATCCTTATGCTTTTTAAGAAAATAAACAGTTAAAACGGCAACCGCCAATAAGATAAAAATGGTTGTTACGATAAAAGAAATTTTCAAAGAATTATCCTCCCTCATCATAATTTTCTGCGGTTGAATGGTACTCAGTCCATTCTTTTGATCAATCAGCCATTTCGGCAAAGGCCTGTTATTCAGAGTGTCGTATGAAAGTGTGTCGTTCTGCATTTACTTGCCAAGGGAAGGATTTTCATCAATAATTTTATTCAGAAGAGCAGGCTGTGGGTTATCCCATTTATCAGCAAAAAGAATATCTGTTCCTGGGAGGTTGTCTTTTATAAGGCAGCTGCACTCAGCAGTAAGATAGTCGATCATCAGAATAATATTTTCTTCTGAAATACCTCTTCCCAGAAGAGGTTCAAGAGCCTTGAATCTGCCAAAAATACCAAAGAGCATCGGCTCCTGAATTCTTTTTAGGTCATCTTCCACATTAAGCAATAAAGAGGCGAAATGGACCTCCTCTTTGCTATTTCTGCTTAACTCAAACACTGTTATGATCTTCCTGAATGGAGAAGCCACTAGCGCCTTTTGCAATGTCTGCAGACCTTTCTCATCCTTTTCTATGTTATCAGTCTTAAGATAAACCATCACACAAAGTTTGCCTGCCATCAATTCTGCTGCTATTTTCTTACGTAACGGAGAGGTGGTTAAATTCCTGAATTCATCAGGCCTATTATACCTGGAGAAAAGCCGGTCCTCATAATATAATCCAAAATATGGTTCCTTGATATCCTGTCTGGGAACAGTTTTAAATTGAATATTAGCCGTTTTTATTCTATCAGCGACATTCAGATTTTGCTTTTTTAAAGTTTCGTTAAGGGGCCCATTATGAAAACAGATCAGGGTATATTGATTAGGTAAGGAATTGAGCAATACCCATTCAGACACTCTTGTTGTACAGGCAAGGCTTATTAGTCCAGCCAGAATGATTATTTTAAAATATGCCGGCTTCATCTTGCACTGATTTTTTTCTCCGGGGCGCTCTCCTGTATCAATTCAATACCGGATAAGATAGTATTTCCTATTTTTGGATTCATCTTTATAGTTAGAGTATTACCTGCAATGATACCTGTAAATGATTTTATTATCTCTTTGTCTTTTTTACCTGCTTCACTAACAATATCAAAGTTTTCCAGTACCTTCCTGTTTTGGATCGTTACATCAAAAACACGCTCACCTGCCTGTTTGTTCTCCAGTTCAGAAAAAAATAGTTTGATTTTGTAGGATGTCTCCTGCACATCCTTATCTTTTGACAAAGTAATTTCCAATGATCTTATCCCCCCTATTGCACTTGCACTTATCCATGAGGTATTTTCCGAATGAACAGATATTGGATCTTTCCTGATTTGGAAATAATCAACAGTATCGATTTTAACAGGAATTCCCGGAGATACTCCACCAGCATTTGGGAATTCAAGCCACAGGACATTATCAGAAGAAGTCCTGTCACCAGGAGCGTTTAAATTAAGTCCTAACTGCTTGATCTGTTTCCCGCTCCATTTATAGTTGCTGTTGGCCCAGTAGTTCATCCATGGCATATTTATAAAAGCCAGGGATGTTTGATTTTGATAAGCACATTGGCAAGTACGGGTATAGTCGGGAGAATTAAGTACGCCGTTTGCTACAATAAGATTTGCCGAACAACCTGCTTTAAAACCTCCAAGGCTACCTGTGCCCTCAAATACATCGAGGTTAATAAATCCGGCAGAAGCAGACCTGAATGTGAGCAGGTGTTCGCTTGCAACCACATAACCACAACCATATTCGCGTTTGTAATTCCATTTTACCTCTTCTCCGGTCAACAGGTCCTTTTCATAAAGAGGTTCTCCGGTAAGCAGAGAAAAACCCTCGCCGTTTGTATAAATTTTATCATTGGAAATGATTGGAGGGTTCTCATAAGTAACTGCTTTGTCCCAGAGTATTTCTTTCGTCGCGGTTTTATAAACAATCATCCTTTTGCCATCTTCCCCTGTCAGCATGTCCCTTGATGGCCTGGTTGCCTGTAAAAGCAGCTTATGTTCAGAAGAATAACCAAGCCAGGTTCCGAAAACATTCTTTGTCTCCTCCAATATCTTTTCTCCTGTTTTAATATCGAGGTAGAGTAACCTTGATCCTTCCGGCTGATTTTCACCTCTTCTTTTAAGCTTTGTTTCAAGATACTGTGGTAGCTTATCGAGGCAGAAAAGGAAACCATCACCGGCAATTACTGAGTTATGAATAAATCCGTGATTAGCAGTAATACTCCATAATTTCTTACCGCTGAATCGGTCCATAATGATGAGTTCCTTGCTGGCAGTAAGATCAAAATTCTCGAATTTTTTGGTGTCTTTTTTATCTTCCTTTATATCTTCCTTTTTATCTTCTTGATTAGCTTCCTCAATTATTATTTCAGGATATTTGGTAAAATTGTTGCCCAGGATCAATAAACTATCATAGACCCCGATATATCCGAGTTTTTGGGTGTTTTTTTCACCCGTTGAAATTGTTTTAACAAGTTCCCCTGTCTTTATATTAATAAGATGACAGTTGGTGCCTTCGATAGCATATACATATTCTTTTGTGGCAATAAAATTTGTCCCTCTGGCATTTGCTCCCGGTATATGCACCTGGTTGTATTTGGTATCCAATGGATTTTCTTCATCATAAGTTTCGTCATAGTAAACCGTCCAGGTATCTTTCTTCAGGTTTTCAAATTCTTTTTTCCAGATCAACCTGCCGGTATATACATCACGTGCACTGATACTGTTTATTCCCTGTATGATCAGCCGGCCATCTATTACCTGTTCAGGGGGACCATGTCCATGCCGGGGCAGAACATCAAGATTTGAGTTACCACCAAACCACAAAATTCCCAGGGGAGCCTTAACAATTTCATCATCAGACTTGACTGTGTTGGCGATGTTTCCATAGTTATGTGTCCAGTCAGCAGATCCTTTCAGTGAACCTGTTCTGGAAATCATAGAAAATCCGTTGCCATTACTAATTTCAGCTCCATAAAGGTTAAGCCCGGCCAATGTATTCATCAACAACTTCTGATCATTGTCATCTGTTTTTACCCATATCTTCCCATCATAAGGTCTTGTAATTTGGTATATTGAATTTAAAATATCGCTGGTATACCCGTTGAGGTAGGAAAGGTCATTGATGATGGTCAGCGATGAAAAATATTTTGGCAGCAGCGGAAAGTCTTTGTCGAAAAGCAGAAAACCCAGACGATCAGCTTTTACTCCCAATCCGTCAAAATATTCCCTGAGATATGAAATTCTTGAAGGACTATTATCATAAGCAATTAACGTGAGGGACGTATTTGAAACAAGGCTTTTCAAAAGCTCCATATCATTCGCTCCAAAAACGACTCCATAACCATTTGTTATCCCGGTGCTTATAATTATCTCATTGGCAGATGCAGATTCACATTTGAAGTCAGGTTCAGGTTGTTTAATATAAGAAATATTTGAAACCGGAGTATCGCCAAAAACCAGAATATCGCCATCACCCGAAACAGCAATAAGTTTTCCATTTGAAGCTACTAACCTTTCAATTCTTTTTTCTGTTACACGGGTCCAAAGTTTTTGCGGTTTGCCATTCACAATTTTTATTGCAGTAATACCCGTGCTATCGGCAGCATAAAGACAATCACCGGCTTTGATAAGGTCATTGGTTGCAGGAAAGTCCGATTTCCACAGTTTTTCAATTTTATTATTACTATAAATAGTTGAGGCACTTATCTCTTTCCCTGAAAAATAAATAGTATTCCCATCAATAACAGGGTATTCGCCAACGTCCGACTTAAGTTTATCCCCTGTTGCGGAATTATACATATTTGTCATTCGCTCCCTGTAATGATTGAAAAAAAACTTGTCGTTACTACAGGTGAATGCACCGCCTGTCTTCTGGTTTTCAGCAAGCTTATAATAAAGTTCTTTGCCTGTTTTAATATCGAAAGCTGCAGGAACAGAGCGTCCTCCGGCAACCAGCAGTCTGTCTCCGCTGATTGTAAAATTTCCCTGGGGAGCTATATCTGCAAACGCCGGAGATTTATGAGGCTGGAGTATGTAGTTACTTCCGGTACCTTCGTTTTTCCAGATTATTTCACCGGTATCTGCATTAATCGCATAAATAAAAGTTCCCATCATCGGAAATATGCTTGCTGCGGAATAAATAATGTTGTTTTTTATTACAATACCGCCTCTTGCCGGCCACATAGAAATAAGTCGTTTATTACCAAGAAGTTTATTTGATGCAGGTGCAAGAGATAATTTCCAGACAAGAGATCCATTATCGGCATTTAGGCAATAACAATTCCCATCGTCGCTGATAAAATATATTTTGTCATTATTTGCAGCTAACGGCAACCTTACAGGCCCATCAGCATAATAATGCCATAACTCCTTTCCTGAGTTAATATCCAATGCAATAACCTTGTCCTGATCGTTGAAACCAAAAAATATTTTATTATCAGCAACGATAGGTTCAAATATCCTGTCAAATTGCATCAGGTTCTGATTGAGAGGATCATCCCAAACAGGTGACCTTTCAGAATATTTTACCTGCCACTGCAAATACAATTTATCCGCAAGTTGTTCAGGTGTTGAGGCTGACCTCCCGTAGTCGTACCGCCACATCGGCCAATCATAATATTGTGCCTTCGATGCAGATGAAAGAAAGAAAAGAAAGAAAAGAAAGAAAAGAAGAAAAATTGAAGATAGTTTCATAATAATTCCCCGGCAGTATATATTATTATTGTTTGAATCTCATTTTAACCAGCAAACGAATCATGTAAAAATATATATCCAATAAGTCAAAAATATCAATTTATGTTAAAGATAATCGAATAGTGGTGTCGAATTTAACTTTATTTAACTAGATATTCTATAAAATCAGCAATTTTGAGATTTTAAAACCAGAATAAAAAAATTACAAAATGACTTTTATAATGAATAACATTTATCAGAAGAATACTCTCAGCCTCTTAAAGGCAGTTTACCTTGCATCTTTATTCCTATGGTTACTTACCGGGTATAGCAGTATAAATGCACAGAATTCCGGGAATCCTGTTTTACTCCCAAAGACATATGAGATTGATTCCGTGATTATTACAGCCGGAAAAGAGTCGCGTAATCTTATGGAGAAACCCTACACCGAACCTAATTCTCTCTTGCCGTCAATTAGTAAAGTAAGTCATGGAGATATCCGTAAACAGTGTGCAACCAATGTTGTCGAGGCAATGAATCATATTCCGGGAGGCCTGATTGAGACAAGGGGCCGGCAGGTAAAACAATTCTTTTCTGTCAGGGGACAAAAATATCCTTATCCTGATTATGCAATAAATGGTGTCTGGCAGAAGGAATTCGAAGAACTGCCATATTTTTTTTCGACATCTGATATTGAAGAGATTGAGATCGTAAGATCAAGTGCAGCACTGTTAACCGGACTTTCGGGTCTGGGCGGACTGATCAACATAAAGACACGTGAATATTCAAGTCCTGAAACAAATCTTGAGATGGAATACGGTTCATTAAACAGCCTCCACACTCACCTTTCCAATGGCAACAAAATCGGCCGTTTTTCATATGCAGCCGGAATCGGATATGACAAAAGCGACGGACCATCCGGAAAGCACGCAAAAGAGGAGATGGCTGATCTCTATTCTCAGGTTCACTGGCAACCAACAGATAAGCTTAGCATTAAAGCCAATTTATTCTATCTTGATGGAAAAAGAGAATTGAGGGTTGCCGAATTACCGGCCGATCAAAAATACCGTGATATGGTCCAGAACTTTGATCCGTACAAAGTGGTTCTCTCAAACCTAAAAATGGTTTACAGACCAGGGGAAAAATTCTCTTCCGAATTGCAGTTATTTTATTCTTATCGTAATCCCACTTTTAATGATGAAGTCAATGCAACGTCTTCCAACGAAAAAGACTCTGAGTGGGGACTAAACTTCATCCAGTCAGTTTCGGTTACTAAACTGAATATTTTACGTTTTGGCGGTTTATATAACCACTGGGTTGCCCCTAACGGGAAGCGGTTTTATACAGGCAAACGTTGCGATATTGAAACTTTTTCAGGGGTATTGGTGGATGAACAAAGAATCGGACCGGTCACTTTGGATGCCGGAATCCGCTGGACCAAAACCTATCTGAATGACTATGGTGCATTTAATATTGAAGGTGATGGAGTTCAGTTCAAAAAAGTTGATCCCATCGAGGATCAATGGGAACCCGCAATTTTACAAAGTAGTCTTGGTGCTTCTTACCGGATAAATAATTGGCTTTCACTCTACCTTAATTCCGCAGCCGGACAAATTAAGCCACGACAGGGTTCTCTTAACATAGATCTTTCTGAGCCATTGAATGAAACCCGTTATAAAATCGATGTGGGTGCTATAAGAAAGATTGGAAGTTCAGGGAAAATAACACTGACTGCCTTTGGTGTCATGCAGAAAAACGCTATTGCACTAAGTGGGGATACTTATCTCAATACTCTTACAAATATCCGGAGAGAACTCTATCTTAATCGTGATCAGAATCAATTTGGATTGGAGTTCGAAATAGTTGCTCCAAAGATGTTCAATTTTATGGAACCTTTTCTCAATTTCACGGTAATGAAGTCATCAATGAAGGAAGATGGGAGTCTGGTAATAAACAAGGAGAATCCGGTTTTAATAGCAAGCGGAGGTCTTTATATGAATAAAAATAACTTTGACCTGAATCTGTTGAGCAAATATGTATCCCCTTTTGAAAATGACCGGTTTGCAAGCGTAACTGATGGTCCACAACCGCTGGGTGATTTCTTAACAATTGATCTTTCGGGAGGGTACACAACCAAAGGTCAAGTACCTGTCAGACTCTATATCAAGATGAGAAACTTAACCAATAAAAAATATTCAACTGTAATTGGATATCCCGATTTCGGCCGGATGATTTTTTCCGGAGTGCAGGTCAAATTTCTAAGGGAAAAGAATCAGAAAAAGTAAAGGAGACAGGCTACAGGCGACAAGCTCAAGCCTTCTAAATTGTAGTGCGTCGTTAATTCATCAGGTAAGCATCTGAATTCGATACCAATTGAAAAAAATTATCAGAAGAAAGAGGCTGGGACGAATTTAATGAACGAAGAATGCGGATATCCAGGTTTTGAGAAGACAAAGAAACCGGTAAAAACAACAGAAACAATATTAAAAGCCTTTTAGCGAGTTTCATATTATTTTTTTCCTTCTTCCACTAAGGTCACATTTTTTGTAAGAGTAAGCGGAACTTCTCCCTCTGAATAGATAGCCTTACCGGACATTTTGGTTCCTTCTTCCATATTTAAGTTTATCACAACATCCTGATCTTCAATATATACTGAAAAGTAAAGAGAGTCATTTTTAAATTTTACTTTTTCTCCTGCAATTTTATATTCACTTCCCGAAAACATCATTGAGGCCGAATATTTTTTTTCTGCAAAAACAACTTCAATAATCCCCGATGTATACCTTGCCGGAGCATACGGCGCTTCAAATTTCCAAGTACCAACCGGGTTATTTTTTTTAGCAGTATTTTGTCCATTTACGACGACAACTGAAAGGAATGAAATTACCAGCAGTGTTAAGATTTTGCTTTTCATAGTTAATTTAGATTTGTTTGACATCAAATATAGAAATCAAAAATCAAATATTAATAAAAACATAAATTATTCTAAAAAGGTTGGTTGTTGCAATGAAAATCTAGCATCCTCCGGCAGCTTTCTTTTTCTTTGCAGCAGGTTTAATGACGGGCTTTGACGAGGTAGCGCTCTGATCCTGACTGGTCTGCATGGTTGCACCACCACCAAGTGCCAGTCCTGCGCTTTTGCGAAAGTCGTATTTTGCAAACTCCTCATCAGGGCTTGTTGAAGCCGGCTTCTGTGGGTTCAGAATTGCATCGAACCAATAGTTAAGTCCGCCTTCAAGCACATAATTGTTGTTAAAACCCAGTTGCCGGGTGATCATCCAGGCTTCATTGGCAGTTAATGTTCCATTTGAATAGAAAATATTCATTTTAATATCCTGGTTAAGGATATCTGCATATTGGTCTGAAAGAAGGTCAGTTGCAGGAATATTGATAGCGCCGGGAAGACTGAATTTCTCGAATTCATCCTGGCTTCTTACATCGATCAGGCGAAGGGATGGATCCTTCTTTATTATCATATCCGCCACAGCATCAGGAGTTACATATTGAGTTCTTGTGTTTACTTCACCCAATAATTCCTCAGCAGTGAGTTTGTATGGTTTTGTCTTATTCTGCGGGACAGCAGCAATTATTAGTCCCATTGGAATTATGAACAATGCTAATAATCTAAGTGGTTTCATAATAAATGTTTCAAGTTTCAAGTTTTTATAAATATAGATTAATATTCTTCCCTCGGGAATTTTTTCTCAGCCCATTCTGCAACCCAGAACATTGCCAGGGCCATGATTATCAGTAAAAAGGCAAATACTCCATCGGTCAGTCCGAGTGTTTCACTAATTTTTGGCGAGCCAAGGAATTTTGCAAGATACATTCCGTCCCAGAGGTTATAACCGATACCGAAGATAAATACACCGATAAACAAACCTCCGATAAAGACAAATGCATCAAGTTTACCGATTGATGCCCCACAGAAGCTTGTACCGGGGCAATAACCTCCCATAATAAAACCTGCTCCCATAATGATTCCCCCTACAATTGCAGAGGTCAAATAAGTAGGATTAATATAAACCAGTTTAAGGTCGATCCAGCCAAAAAGGCTGAAGAAGAGAAGTCCTAACATCGCGGTTATTGCTGCCGTGAAGAATACTTTTAGGACAACAGTATCGTAACCATAAAATACTCCCGCGAGTTTTCTACTTGATGAGAAACCGCTCTGTTCCAGAACAAAGCCGAATCCTATTCCTATGATAAAAGCCAGGAATAGATTCGTGTTTTCTGATATAATTTCATTGATTGCTAATGGTCCCATGGTAAATATTATATTGTAAAGTTGTATTGCTGTTATGTCGTTATGTCGTTATGCCGAATTATATCCAGTTCTTTCTGAAGAAATATGCAAGTACATAGGCGGTTCCGAATATTGCCATCATCGTAATAAATCCACCTAGTGACAGTACGGCCATCCCGCTCAAAGCAGAACCGCTGGTGCAGCCCCTCCCAAGCTGTGATCCAAAGCCAAAAAGGACACCTCCTCCTAACGCGAGCAACAATCTCTTCCGTGATGTGATTTTAGGTGAGTGTTCAACTTTAAATTTCAGCCGGCCTGCAAAAGCGCCTGAAAGAAATCCCCCGACAATAACACCCAACATCTCAAAAACGAGCCATGTTTTCATCGGATTACCTGTGTGCGATTCCCTGAATTCTTTCACGAATCCTGACTTCTCAGCTGACGATGGAGCAACTGTAGTCATAGCAGTAACAACTGTGCTTTTAATAGCACCGCTGGCACCAAGTCCACGTCCTGCAACAAAATTTGCTGCAAGAAGAACAATACCCAGCAACACCCCACCCAGATACGGATTGAGGTATTTTGTCTTTTTTGTTTCCTTCGATTTAACCATATTTTTAATTCTTTTCCAATTCCTAATACAACCACCTGCTAACCTGCCCTGCATAAACAATTATAAACCTCAGCATAAGGCTGCCTAAAATTACCAGAGTGACAGGCACCAATACAGGGATATGAAATTTTCCCAGTTCCATTATCTCGAGCAGAGCTGGGATCAGCATCCCGAGGATCACAACAAATATCCAGAACGACATCGTATATGGCCCTCCAAGGAACATGTTTGCTGCTTCTATCTGCACCTGTGTACTGGCAAGAAACCCCATAAACAAATGAATGATCAGGAACAATTCGATTCCTATTAATACAAGATCAATGCGGGCAAACTGCTTACGCTCAGCCTTGTCCTTCGATAAAAGCAAAGTTACTGCCGCCCCCGCGGAAAGACCTGAGGCAAGGAAAAGAGGTCCGAGGATCGATGTATTCCACAGAGGACGTGCATTAAAAGCTGACAGTAAAATACCGGTATAGATCCCAAGAATAATTGCATAGATGAGCATTACCCATGCCAGTGTCTTTTTGTACTTATTGAAGAATGTGTCCAGGTTATATATCCATTTATATTTCCAATCCCAATCCGGAAAAATATCCTTAATATGAAGTGCGCACCAGATAAATGAAGCCGGTGTAATAACCATTAGTGTCCAGGCTCCCCACGACATAGGTGACTGCAATTTAATATTTGTATAAAGCTGCCAGAAAAAAAGTTTATGGCGCAGATCAATAAACAATGCAATTAAACCGAGAACGAGAAGAACAGGTGCCAGAAAAGGGGTAATCCTGACAGCTGTCCTGTAATCTTTTTCCCTGCCTCTGATGAAATAGAGAGCAGCAATAGCAAGTATACCTGCTGCCATCCCGCCCAAAAAGAGATAAAGAGATATCTGCCAGTGCCAGATATGCAAGTGTGGATCAATGAGTTGATTCATTCTTCCGCTGACAATAATTTCTTCTTTCATTTTTACTCTATGAATTAACATTCTATATTAGAAAGTATAATTGTGGATCGGTTCCAGCTTCGGGGATAAGAGTTTTTGATTTTCTCTTTTTCAGTACAACTGACACATCACTGTTCATATCATCAAGGTCGCCAAAATACAGGCATTTGGTCGGACATACCTCCACACAGGCTGGAGACATTCCGTTCTTAATCCTGTGAAAGCAGAACGTGCATTTATCAACATAGCCTGATGGATGCGGGTATCGCGCATCATAAGGGCATGAAGCCATGCATGCTCCACAGCCAATACATTCACCAGGTTCCACCAGCACAATTCCTCCATCAACAATATGACTTGCACCTGTAGGACAACATCTGACACAGGGAGCATTTACGCAATGATTGCACCTCTCCGATCTTATCTCAATCTCAAGCTGGGGATATGTTCCATCCATTACCTCGACAACCCAGTCGCGACAAAAACCAATGGGTACATCATTTTCAGTCTGACAAGCCACAACACAATCGCTGCATCCCACGCATTTTCTGGTATCAACTGCCATTGCGTATCTCATGATGCAACCTCCTCTCCCGTTTTTTCAATTACAAATGTCACAAAATTTGATCTCATACCTGTTCCTCCCATCAGAGGATCAACAAGTACATTTGTTATTAACTGTGTATCGCTTACTCCCTTGCCAAAGCAACGTTTCATTTGTTTCTGTGCATGACCAAATCCATGTACTATATAAACCGAATCCCACCGGATTCGCTCCGTTACTCTGACTTTAACAGGAAAATCAGATATAACGTTATCCTGATTCCTTAGCCATATGTACTGATCAGATTTTATTCCCCACTCTTTTGCAACAACCGGATTTATCCACACAGTATTCTCATCCATCAGGTCAGTAAGATTGGGATTGTTAGATGTACGGCTGAAGGTATGCATTGGAGCGCGCCCATAAATAAGCCGGTAAAAACCTTCTGCCGGTTCTTCATGAGCAACATATTTTGGAAGCGGGTCGTAACCGGCTCCTTCAAAATAAGAGGAATACAATTCAATTTTACCTGAATCAGTAGGAAATTCAACTTGCTCATTTTCTGAAAAATACAGATCATCCGCATCTCTCTCAAAGGTTTTAACACCAATTCTTTGCATCTCCTCAAGTGATGATCCGGCCTTTTTAAGTTGCCAATCAAGAAGCTCTTCCTGTTTTTCAAATGGGAAATAGTTCTCCAGAGCAAGCTTTTTTGAAAGTTCCCTGGCTATCCAGTAACCAGGTTTTGTATTATTAAGTGGTTCTGCCGCAGGCATCCGTAATGCTATTGCGGGTTTCCGGTGAGGACTGACTCTCAGACCATCATATCTTTCAAGATAGGTACACTCAGGAAGGACAACATCCGCCCATCCGGTTATCTCCATTGGCATTGTATCAACAGCCA
This sequence comes from Bacteroidia bacterium, assembly GCA_026391555.1. Classification (GTDB taxonomy): domain Bacteria; phylum Bacteroidota; class Bacteroidia; order Bacteroidales; family VadinHA17; genus LD21. The sequence goes on from JAPLEB010000101.1 coordinate 35,863, forward strand.
CCAGCAGTTCAAGATTCTGTATCGCCTTAAGCGTATTGGCCTGATCCGGAATGGTCGTTATAAGATTAGTTCCGTTCACAATCCAGCCTCTGATCAGTAACCCGGGATTATTTTCCGGTATTGAAGCATCAATAAGAACATTTGAAACAGGGGAACTGGCAATTGTATATTTCCCGGGAAAAGCATCTTCCCATGTTTTGGAAGGTGTTTTGAATGACGGCGAACCGTATGATGAAAGCTCAAATTTAGCCGGCCTGTAAAAACCACCTCGTCTGCCCCATGAACCCAGCAGAGCATTTAAAATAGCAACTGCTCTGATCCTTTGAGTATCATCACCATACCAGGTTACATGACGCCCGGGATGGACTATAACAGCAGGTGATGCGTCAGCCATCTCTTTTGCTGTTTTCATGATAAGATCAGGCTTTATAGTCGTGATCCCATAAGCCCATTCCGGCGTAAAATCTTTGACATGAGCTTTTAACTGCTCAAATCCGGAACAATATTTCTCAACATATTTTTTATCATAATAATCTTTGAATATTATCTCATGTATCCATGCCAGAAGCAGAGCCATATCAGTTGCAGGCTTAATCGGCAACCAGAATTTCGATTTTCCCGCAGCGGTTGAGAACCTCGGATCAACAGTAATAATTGTTGCACCCTTATCTATGGCATCAGACATCTCCTGAACCTGACCATTATGCATATTCTCTCCAATGTGTGATCCTATAAGAACCAGGCACCTGGTATCACGAATATCAGTAATTTCAGGAGAATAAGCCTCTTCACCGAAAGTTGCCATGAATGCCTCATCCCTTGGTCCACGGCACTGGGCATACGATGGTTCTGCGATATTAGCTGAACCGTATGACTTCATCAGAGTTGTAAAATATGATGAACCCGAGCCATGTGAAAACAGAGCCATACTCTCAGGTCCGGACTTTGAGGCAATGTTTTTCATTTTAACTGCAATAACCTCAAGAGCCTCGTCCCATGATGCTTCACGAAAAACCTGTTTCCCACGCTCTTCAACCCGTATCAGTGGAGTCTTGAGCCGGTCTTCATCATAATACATCCCAACGCCTCCTGTTCCCCTTGGACAAAAACGGCCATTACAGTGCTGATCATTTTCATTCCCTACAATCTTCCAGATTTTTCCTTCCGAGGTCTTATAGACCCAGCCGGCACACTTCCAGAAACAAACCTCACAATAAGTTGGTGTACGTTTGAGACCAACAACCAGTTTTTTAACCTGTTCGGGCGATGAAAGAGCTTTAACAACTTTATATGCCCCTGTTCCGACTACCAGAACACCGGCTCCTATTGCCGAAATTTTAATAAAATCTCTCCTGCTGGTCATTTACAAGGTATTATAACAATTCAAAATTATGAAAAAAAAAACAAGCTTGTATCTATGTATTTACATAAATATATGTATAGATAAATTGAAGAACAAAAATTCTACTGTTAACAAATTAACAGTCTGATAAATGTCGACTATTTAGAATTTATATAAATAACTAAAGGACTGTAAGTGATTTGGTAACAAAGTGAAATTTAGTCGTAAACGTGCATTAAGAACTATATCATAAGCAACTTAAATCCCAGAACATTCACCAGTTTCTGACCCGGACAGAAAATTTCATAAGCTGAGGGCCATACTTTTGCAAGGTATTTATCCTGTTTTTCTCGGATTTTAACTATCAGTTCATCCATGGCTGGCAGGTTTGCAGTATCCGGGTATTTATAACCCAGCGCTTTAACCAGCTGAGTAAGATCATTGTACTTACCAAGATTCCGGGTAATGCTATCCAGGTTCTTTTCAAGTGCTTTAATAACAGAAGCATTAAGAGGTCTGAAAAACCAGAGCTGATAGAGAAAATCCTTTGATTTTTTTCTGAATTCATGAAGATTATCCGGCTTCTGTTTATTCCTGCAGGTCAGGTAAATATCCACAACTTTGGTATAGGTTCGTTCAAGCTCTTTAATAAGAAGCTGAGGATCAATCCTATTCAATGACTGAAATCTTATCCTGTATCCTGCTCTGTTTAAAATGTCAGCTATTTGCTCTAATCCGGCTTTTATCTCTTCTGACGGTTCCTGAATGGGTTCTGTTTTCTTCAGTATAGCAACTATTCTCTCATTTTCCTGCAGTCTGGAAAAGATACCGGGAAAATCTTTTCTTAGTTCTTTAAGAGTTTCCCTGTGGACAGATGTCTCGCGCCACGAACGCATTATCCGGCCCACCTCTCTGAATGCAAAGATATCCCTGTTAAAAGATTCCTTATCAAGCTGAGGAGTTGCAAGTTTTAAAACAGACCTTGATTTCTTCATCAGAACACGAACATCATGAACCACTTTCTCATCAGGAACAGAAGATTTCTTGAAAAGAGTTTGTGATTCTCTTATATATCCTGCCAGCGCTGGCTTGATCTCCTTCAGCTTTACATAATCGAGTTCCATAGTTCAATTCTCCTAAATAAAAGGAATTATTAAAGTTACAAAATAAAATATATGTAACAATATATTAACTTCAATATACTTATAAAAAGTTAAATTTGCTGGTATAAAACATTGAAGCTTTAGAAATGGGTAAAATAATGATGGGCCAGAGGATCGGGATTCTTACTGCCGGAGGGGACTGTCCTGGAATCAATGCCGCTATCCGTGGTGTGGGAAAAACAGCAATTGTTAAGTACGGTATGAAACTGGTTGGGATCAGCGATGGATTTACCGGCATGATTAATAAAGAATATAGAGAACTTACCGAACCCCCTCTCCCATGGATCGTGTGCTGGCGACAAGATATGGCGCTGCGGCTGCCGACATGATCGCAGAACGTGACTATGGGAAGATGGTTGCACTGAAGGATAACAAAATCGTCTACGTTCCCCTTGCAGATGTTTCCGGAAAACTGAAGCTTGTTGAACCAGACAATCCGATGGTGATACAGGCACAGAATATGGGAACAAGTTTTGGAATTTGATTTATTTCTGGTTTAAGAACCACTTTTCTTTTAAAAAATATTGAAAAATGAAAAAGCTGATTTTTATCCGGCACGGGAGAGCAGAAGATTCGTCTCCTGAAACTTCAGACTTCGAAAGATCCCTTACACTGAAAGGCAAAATCATCTCGAAACTGATTGCTCAAAAGGTCAGGGAAAAAGAGAACTCCCCTGGTATTTTGATAACAAGTCCTGCTTTCCGCGCTTTGGAAACAGCTTTTATCTTTGCAGGGGAATTTGGTATTGATCCTGAAAAGATCATAATAAACAGCAAACTCTATTACAAAATGAATTTTCACTACCTCCTTGAAATTCTGTCAATGGTCAGTGAGGATTGTGATTCTGTAACACTATTTGGACATAACCCCTCATTTTCTGAAATAGCCAATGGTTTATGCAGGGAAGGATGCGACTTTATGCCAAAATCCGGTGTCATATGTATCTCCTTCAATATCAGAACATGGTCGGAGATCAGGCACAATACAGGGAATGTGGAATACTTTCTAAAACCTGAAAAAGCGCTATGAGCAAGACATATATTCCAAAGGAGATCAGCTGGTTATCGTTCAATGAACGTGTTTTGCAGGAAGCTGAAAACAAAGAGGTTCCCCTAATAGAGAGGTTCAAATTTCTTGGAATCTACTCAAACAATCTTGATGAGTACTTCAGGGTGAGGGTGGCGACTTTGAAAAGACTTTCACAATTTGGCGAAAAATCAAAAAATATTCTTGGCTATAGCCCGAAGTCCACATTAAAAAAGATCCAGGAAATAGTTCTGAAGCAGAATGCAAAATTTGAGAAGATTTATTCAGGACTTATCCAGGAGCTGGACAAACATAAGATACATATTATCAATGAAAAACAGTTGAACCAGGAACAGACTGAATTTGTGCAGAAATATTTCCATAAAGAGGTGCGGACAAGGTTAATGCCATTTCTTATCGAAAAAGATACAGAGTTACCAAACCTCACTGATGATGCAATCTATCTTGCAATTTATCTTGTTAAAAAGGAGACACAGAAAAAAAGATTCGCTCTTCTTGAAATACCTACACATGTACTTCCCAGGTTTATTGTTCTCCCCGAAAAAGGCGATGATAAGTATGTTATTTTTATTGATGATATAATACGGTATGGCCTCAAAGATATCTTCTTTATTTTTGATTTTGATGAGTTTTCGGCCTATACAATTAAGTTGACTAAAGATGCTGAACTCGAAATAGTTGACGATATCTCAGAGAGTTATATCGACAAACTTTCGCGTAGCCTTCAGCAACGAAAATGGGGTACCCCTGTTCGCTTTATTTACGACAGGGAAATGCCGGATGACCTGTTGAAAATACTCACCAAAAAGCTCAATTTTGGTCCTGATGACGTTATTATTCCGGCCGACAGGTATCATAACTTCAAGGACTTCATGAATTTTCCTAACCTTGGACGCAAGAAGTTTTATTATGAACCAGTTGTTCCGATTCCTCACAGGGACATTCAGGCCGGTAAAAGCATCTTATCTGCAATCAAGAAAAAGGATATTATGCTCTTTTTCCCCTACCATCCTTTCGATCATTTTATCGATCTGTTAAGAGAAGCATCCATTGATCCGTATGTTACTTCCATCCAGATAACACTTTACAGGCTGGCCAGAAACTCAAGCGTTATCAATGCGTTGCTGAACGCGGTACGTAACGGGAAGAATGTTACAACAGTCGTTGAACTTCAGGCAAGATTCGACGAGGAGGCTAATATTCTATGGGGTAACAAGTTGATGGAAGAGGGAGTCAAAGTAATATATGGTGTTCCGGGACTGAAAGTTCATTCCAAGTTATGCCTCATAACAAGGGTTAAAAATGAAGTAACTCAACGTTATGCAGCAATAGGTACCGGTAATTTTAATGAGGATACTGCAAAAATATACACCGATCATCTTCTTCTTACAACAAATAAGAAGATAACAAATGAAGTCTTTAAGGCATTCAACTTCTTCAATGTCAATTACAAGAAGGACAATTTTTATCACCTTGTTCTCTCTCCTTTCTTCCTTCGCAACAAGATTATACTTCTGATAGAAAATGAGATAAAGAATGCAATAGCAGGGAAAAAGGCTTTTATCTACCTTAAACTGAATAACATAACCGACAACGAAATCATAAGTCATCTTTATGAAGCAAGCAAGGCCGGTGTTACTATCAGGTTAATCATAAGGGGAATGATTTCTCTTGTACCGGGAATTAAAGATATAAGTGAAAATATTAAGGCAATAGGAATTGTTGACCGTTTTCTGGAGCATACCAGGTTTATGATATTCTGTAATGGTGGCAATGAGGAGTGTTTTATCTCTTCAGCCGATTTGATGACCAGAAACATCGAACACCGTATTGAAGTAACCTGTCCTGTATTCGATAAGAGTATCAAAAATGAGATGAAGGAGATATTTGAAATACAATGGAGCGATAATGTAAAAGCACGCAAGTTCGATGCTACTCATTCAAATGCATTTGTAAAACCGGGAAAGAAACCCATTCAATCTCAGATTGAGGTTCATAATTATATTAAAAAGGTGAATGAAAAAATATCTTAGAAATAGTCTATCTAATGAATTATTATGCCCTTTTAACCGGAACTGTTTTTATAGCGCTTTTTTCCTGGATTTTTTCAATTAAGTATAAAAGGTATCACGGTATAGCAAGGTTTTTCGCTTTCGAAAGTGTTTTCATTCTTGTTTTATTGAATTTCAGGATATGGTTCATCAATCCGTTTTCGCTGTTGCAGATGATCTCCTGGATTCTTCTGATCCTCTCAGCTTATACCGGTATCAAGGGGTATCTTTTGCTTAAAAGGAAGGGGAAACCTGACAGCAACTTTGAGAACACATCTGTTCTTGTAAAGTCAGACATTTACGGATATATCAGGCATCCCCTGTACCTTTCTGTATTCCTGCTTGGAACCGGAGTGATGTTTAAAGATCCACGACCGGTTCAGCTTATCTTGGGGGCCATTAACCTTATTGCCATATATTTTACTGCCAGTATTGAAGAAAAAGAGATGATCGCAAAATTCGGAGATGAGTATAGGGTGTATATGAAAGAGACGAAGATGTTCATCCCTTTCATTGTCTGATTGTCTTGATTCCTTGATCTTCTTGTTGTCTTGACCTTTCTTTTTACGCAAAAAGAAATGAACAAATTAACTGAAGGCAAACTGAAAAACAGAAGCCCCAAAATTATCAGCAGCCTTGTTTTTCATATTGAAAGATTTACTTTTACAACATAAACAATCATGAAAGGATTATGTTCAGGAAAACATTGAAGCAATTAAAATATTTACTAATACTTGTAATCGTACTGGTTTGCTTTCCGCGTTCAATACTTCCACACCAGACATCTGTTGTAGAGGAAGATGATCTCGAAAACTATGTTAAACTTAATGAGAACGAATTGAGGCTCATAGAGTATAAAGACAGCGAAGAAGCCCTGAAACTCAAGCTGATTCAACTGGAAATAATTAACAATAGCAGAAAAAAATTCAAAGCGGATCCGGTTAAACTGGATATTCTTGCTTCAAGGGTTGCAAATAAAATGTGCAGGGAGGCAGCTGAGAATAATTTTGTCGGTCACTGGAATACAGCCGGTGAAAAACCTTATCACAGGTATGCCTTTGCAGGCGGATACGACCATGTTTCTGAAAACGCTTTCGGCGAATGGTCATCTGACAATTATGACACAACCGCTTCAAATATCAGTTCTATGATGAAAGCGGGGCACGGTACATTCATGGCTGAAAAGGCTCCGAACGATGGGCATAAAAAGACTATAATTGACAAATCACATAATTTTGTCGGGATCGGATTTTATCTTTCAGGAAAACAATTCAGGTACTATGAAGAGTTTATTGACAGGTATCTTGAATTCGAGAACATCCCCGTGGAAGTGAAAGTTGATGAGCCATGTAGTTTAACAGTAAAAACCAATGGTGAAAATTATTTATACTTTCTGATTATCTACCGGGAGAAATACCCACAAGCCATGATGCCGGCCCAAATCAGAAAAAAAGGAAGTTATGAGGATTATACAAATGAGGTATACAATAAAATGTTCGCGTGGGATATGGTCAGTTACAGGAACGGATCTACTTATAAGATACCCCTCAGTTTTTCGAAAGAAGGGATATACTACCTCCATTTCTATTCAGATAAAAAAGAGATCCCGAAGCCTGCAACATTGAATACCAAAGGCAAAACCCCGGTTAGTGGAATTGTGATTAAGGTGAATAAATAGAGTAAAATTTACTTTTGGCAAGCCTTAAACACTCTGAATGAAAAAAACCCTTTCGCATTCGCGAAAAAGCTTTTTCTTATGTCGGGGTGATCCCGCCTGCGGCGGGACGACCCCTTGCACCCCACAAGGGGATCAGCAACAATAATACCGCAAAAAGTCTCATTCTATGTCTTGAAGCAGTCTTGTAAAACGAAGATATGCCAGATCTCCTTTTTATCGTTCTGTTTTTCCAGGTAGCATCCGCATTTGTCAGTCGAATAAACTTTCAGCTTTATCGAGCCCTGGGTTGATTTTTTATCAACTTTCAGAGATACCGGCGATTTCAGGTATTCCTGATACCCTTTGTCCGCCGATAAGGAAAGATAACCTATCAATTCTTTGCTCCGGACGATCCGTTCATCATAACACAGATGAATCAGCAGTTCCCACACGACTGCTAATTTCGATATAATAATTTCAAATTTGATTTTTAAAAACTACATTTATAGTCTAATTTAATACGACTATTTTGACCTAATAAACTTGATAGACTCATAAATGAAAGCTAACTCAAAGTTTTATTACTTTGTTTTCATTTTCCGGCATGCATTACTTATTGCTTTATTCATGATAAGTGATAATGCTTTCCCACAAATTTATGGATTAAAATTTCAAAACCATGATGTTGTTCTGGATAAAAGAACAGAATTGAATTTATCTCCTGATCGGTTTTTAAATTTTAATGGCGAATTTGAAATATCTTTTGACTTTAATATTTATCTTTTAAAACCGAATGATTATTCAGGATTATTTGGATATATTTTTAGAATCATTTCTCGTGAAAACAATAATATTGACCTCTTAATTTCTCCTAACCCTACAATAAATTTAAACCTTGTTATCGGGAGAACCGATTCCGTCATTCATATTGGATCCATAAATAATGCACTTGATGGTTGGATTAATTTGCGTGTTAAGTTTTTATTGAATGAAGACAGGTTGATTTTCTATACCCCTGATTCTTTTTACGTTCAGGAAAACGTAGGGTTTAAAAGAGATGATTCTTTCAGAATAATTTTTGGAGCGAATGATTATGGAAATTTTAAGACATCTGATGTCCCTTCAATGATCATAAAGGATATACGGATTTCTGAAGAAGGGAATTTAAAATATCACTGGCCCCTGGACGAAGAAGAGGGCAATAAAGCGGGAAACAGGTTAAACAAAGCAGTAGCACTTGTAAAAAATCCTATATGGATAAAGAACAATCATTGTAAATGGGAGACCAGGTATCAGGATGAAATTAATGGATATGTACTTGTAGCTTCCGACAACGAAAATGGAAAAATATTTCTTGTCGGTGATAGGGAGTTATTAATTTATTCCGCTCAGGAAAACATTATTCAGTCAGTAAAATACCTTGATAAATCAATTTCAATAAACAACAATTTCTCCTCAATATATAACAGTCTGGATAATAAAATTTACTGTTACATTATAAATAATAAGGTATTCTATAGCCTTGATGTTTTGACAGGGGAATGGACTGAAATAGATGCCTATTCCAACTCAGTTAGTTTCTACAGGCATTATAACAGTTTTTTTAATCCAGATGAGAATTCAATATACATTTTCGGCGGATATGGCCAGCATAGTTATCATAATGAAATCCGGAAGCTTGATTTAACAAAAAATGGATGGCAGGACTTAACAGTAGACAATGACATATTCTTTCCAAGGTATCTGACGGGTCTTGGTTCGCTGAATGATACGGTTTATCTGCTTGGTGGTTTTGGAAGTTTGACAGGAAGTCAGCTGGTTAATCCTCACAGTTTTTTCGATTTACTGGGTTATTCAATTAAAAACAGGGCATTTTTTAAAAAATTTGAAATAACCCGAATCTATGATGATATGTGTGTAGGCAACACTATGTGGATCAACAATAAGAATCGTGATTATTACGCGCTGATATTTGAAAAAATCAAATTTGAAAGTTCCTTGCAGCTGATAAAGGGGAATATTGACAATCCAAAAGTGAAATTTCTGGGCGATAGGATCCCTTTTAAGTTTCTTGATGTAAGATCGAATGCTAGTCTGTTTTATTTTCCAGACCAAAAGAAGCTGTTTGCCTACACTTCGTTCGTAACAGATTCTGCGACCACACTCGTTAGCATATATTCGATAGATCACCCGCCTGCAGAATTCAGTGTCGGAAACTTGAATTTCAAAACCAGAAAGAACCTGTTATTAATCTTATTTACGATCATATTAGTGATTTCATCCCCATTTTTATCACTGTACATTATTAGAAAAAGAAGGTCTAAAAGTATTTCACAAGATGAAATCGAACCTGATGCAGGGGGCATAGATAAGGAATCTAAAAAACCTGCTCCTGAAGACCCAAGTGAGAAACCAAATTATCAATTGGTTCTGTTTGGCGGGTTTCAGGTGTTTAACCGTAATGATGAGGATATAACGAATAAATTTTCACCTCTGTTAAAAGAACTGTTTCTGCTTATTTTATTATATACCTATAAAAATAATAAAGGAATTACCTCTGATCAAATCTCTGAATACCTTTGGTTCGGTAAATCTACATTAAGTGCAAGAAATAACAGAGCTGTAAATATTGCCAAACTGAAGGCAATATTAAGTGAATTGGGAGCAGTTGAATTGACAAAGAAAACGGGATACTGGAAAATGATCTTCGACAACGATATTGTTAAGAGCGATTATCATGATTTTTTAGAAATTTCCAGTTCAAAGTCAAATCTTACAAGACTGAATATATGCAGATTATTGGAAATCACTAAGCAGGGAGGTTTCTTAATCAACACCAACTATGAGTGGCTTGATGATTTTAAATCGGATATTTCTGATAAGATCATTGATACCATGGTTGCTTTTACAGAAAAATGCAAGTTAGAAACAGATGCTGAGTTCATTATTCATCTGGCCGATTGTATTTTTAATTTCGATAAAGTCAATGAAGAGGCAATGGTTCTTAAATGTAAGGCGGAGTGTTTCCTTGGCAATCACAGCCTGGCAAAAATGACTTATGAGAAATTTGTCAGGGAGTATCAAAAGCTTTATGATGAGGAATTTGAAACTTCATTTAACGAATTAATAAAATCCTAGATCTTTATATTCCCCTGCTTAATTCTGAATTATTATCTTGCCATTGTTTTACAGAATGATTTTTTGGCTGTAAATTCCTTGTTTATTTACCACCATTACAATATATATCCCATTGCATATATTTACAGGTACTTCAGTGCTTTCCAACACAAAGCCATAAAGCAGTTTGCCTGAAATATCGAATATCTTAACCATTGAATTTAAAGCAGACGCATTAAACACAAGCGTCTGTTTTCTTGAAAAGATGTATTGAATTTTCTCCTCATACTGAACGTCATCTATAGCATTTGGACTCTCCTTCCTTGTGGAGATAAATATATCATCGAAATAGGCCAGGTATGAACCAGAAGATTCAGGCTTATCGAATGTGATAATAATGCCTGTAATTTCATCGCCAACCAATTCGCCCACACCTATCTGGCAAGTTATATTCTCCCAGCCTGCCCCAACAGTTCCTATCCCTGAAGATGGATCCATGCTCAAACCCAAATTGTTTTTATAGTTTATCAGTTTGCTTAACTTCTTTCCTGATTTAAACATCAAATCAACCGAAACATATTTTCCAAGATCATTGATAGTTTTCTTCCAGAATGAAAGTTGCAGATCTGATACCACGGGTATTTTAACCTCGGCAAATTTAAAGGTATAAAATGAGGTATTTGATGAGGTTGGATTGCCTGTAGCTCTGACAACATATGATCCTCTGTTCGCATTTGCTTCATCTTTGGTAATTTCACAAGTCGGCAGGGAAACATTGCTACTTCCGAGAATTGCCGGATTATAAAAGCATGGATCCAGATTGAATATCCCATTCTTAACTTCACCTCCTTCTTTTTCAATATATTCGGTATATCTCTTTTCAAAACTGTTTCTATAATAATCCGGGCCACTGGAATGTGGAACAGATAATACCTGGGATGGGTCATCAGTACTTTTAGCCATTGCCGTGGCGGCAGATGCAACTCTTAAGTAAAAATCTGATGAGACCCATATGCCATCGGCGCTTAATGTAACGAAATACTGGTTGGTTGGGATCATACTCCAGTCGGTTGCTGCCTTCATAATTGCTGTTCCTTCATCATATTCATCAAACATTGCAAAGTACATCTGATTAATTCCGGTCGATCTTATGTTATATGCTTGCCTCCACAGAAATTCGCCGGCTTGCCGGGGAATTGAATTCGGGGCTCCAATATTCCATGTCGACCATGAAAAACCAGGGAAAAGAACCGGGAGGTAGTCGAGGTTATTTGCATCGCAAAATGCTTTATCCGGAAGGATAAAACTGGTTTTGTGGCTGTCGCAGCCAGAAATGTTTTTATATCGTCCCGGAGTCCAGGGGGAAACCATATCGTAAGTTTTGTAAGCTTCAATGAACCCGGGTTTTGAGTCGCCAGATTCTGTCCGCCAATTTGTCGGAACCCCTCCAATAACATAGCATCCCCTGCTTTGCAGGAATTTGATAAGTTCAATTGTTTTTGCAGCATTTCCCACCCGTGAAGTAAATCCAGGGCCCCATATCTGCACCACAGGCTTGTTATTTACTGTGGCATAAGCAGGAGATGATGTTAAAGCATAGGATTTTTCAATGTTGAAAACCCAGTCGTATTTGATACTTTCTACCCAGGCATTCTCATCTTTCCCCGACGACATATCATAACAAACATAAAAGATCCTTTCATTTGTTTCAGCCGCTTTTTTGACTTTCACCGGTTTGGAAAATGGGGAGTTGGTGATTGGATATGGATTGTCTCCGATAAATCGCTGAAGAGCCACACCATCAATGCCGAAATCTTTCATCCATTTAAAGTGCTCGTCAATTACATCTGCTGAACTAAATAATAGGGAAGGTTCACCATTTCCCAGATCTTTAAAACCAGTTTGTTTCAAAATTTCTGATCCATAATCCCTGGTGTCTGGATAAATATCAAAAGAAGAATTCCCTACTTCAGGCAAACTATTAGATGACCAATGTACCCATCCTGAATTTGATTCGCTTGCTGTAAACCAGGCCTGATATCCAGCTACAGATTTGCCTGTAAATTCTGAGTAGCTGCTGCCGGAAGTAACAGGAACACCTTCTTTGTAAGGATCCAATTCTCCTTTTGATATTGATATCTGACTTATGTAGGCTTCACCCGAAATCCTGAAATCTGACTGATTATTTTGCAAATTGTTAAATGCCGCGTCAACTAATCCGACTGTAGCATTAACCCAGGAGTTTGAGTTCGTTTTTGTGATCGTAATTGATTTGTAATTGCTTGATAACGAATTATATTGAAGTGAAAATTTTTCATTTCCGCTATCGAAGTATGTAATATAAAAAATAAGTTTAATATCGGTAGTTAAAATCAACCCATCATCAACCCTGAAATAACCATATTTACCTGATGGGATATAGCGACAATCCAACTGCCCCATGATTGCTTGTTCACTATAGGCTTCAGCTGAAGGATTCGTATTAACCACAAATAGTATTCCTGTCTCCTCCCGCGGATTTGAAAAGGTAATTTTTGTTACCTGACCATTTGCGGAGGAAGCCGATAATATGAATAATAAAAATAAAGTAAAAGCTACTAGGCGCGCCATTATGAAATTAAATATGATACTAAGAAAGGTATGAACAATTAATTCTTTATTAATAATCACTTAAAGGAATTAATTTTCAGCATAAAATAATGTTTTAAGGAAAAGTTTAAATTGGAGGATTTCATGTGTTTATGGTAATACTATCTTGACTCATTAATGTTATTTATTTTTTATTAATTTAAAATTAATTGTAATTCCCTTCTTTAGCTATATAATATTTAACAGGAATTAATTTTTTAATAGAACTTCTATGAATCTCAAAAGTCTATTTTGTAATAAACCGGTCGCAGTAACAGGCGGTTTTGTTTTCTTTTCCTCTTTTATCTCAGCTGGACAGGCAAATGAAAGACCAAATATACTGATTATAATGACCGATCAGCAAGCATGGAATGCAGTTGGTTATTCGGGAAACAAAATGATTAAAACCCCAAATCTTGACAGACTGGCAAGCGAGGGGGTTAATTTTAGTCATGCCGTTACTCCGTGTCCGGTTTGCGTACCTGCCCGTACCTCTATTTTAACCGGCCGATTAACAGAAACAACTACTATTCGGGAAAATGGGGATGTTAAAACAGGTGATTGTTACTATCCCACCTTCGATGAAATTCTGGCAAAAAGAGGATTTGTTACCGAAGTTTATGGGAAGTTTCATTCACCGGAACACATGGCAAGAGTTTACATGAACCCTCCTGTAAAAGGAATGACTGGCACTGACCCTATTGTTCATTGGGAACCCATTTACGTGAAATATATTCAGGAAAATTTCAGGAATAGACAATTGAAACCTGGCGAGTTGTATGAGACTACTTTTTATGGAGGGACAGTCCCATATAAACTTGATCCCCCAGATCGCAGGTATAAATATTTACCATCAGGAGAAATTCCGGAAGATGAATTAAGACGTAAAAAATTAGGTCAGGACGATGTGCACGGGGTACTCGATTTGCCGGCTGAATATACAATTACCGCGATACAAGGCAAGCAAACGATTGATGCTTTGGAACGCTTGAAAAATGAACAATTTATTCTGACATGTTCGTTTCATTGTCCACATGTACCCATTACACCTTCCGAACCTTACGCTTCATTGTATAAGGCAAAGGATATGATAACTCCTGTTTCAATTGAAGACCAAAGAAAAAATTCGCCTTACAATCCGGGCGAAGTAATTTCGCCTTATAACGAAAAAGATAAAGTTCAGTACATGACAGCAAATTACTATGCGTTTGTGACAGAAATTGATGATTGGGTAGGGAAGATATTGACCAAGCTCGAACAGTTGAAGCTGACAGAAAACACGCTGGTTGTTTTTGTTTCCGATCATGGCGAGATGCTGGGTGCTCATGGTATGCGGGGAAAATTCTGTTTTTATGAGGAATCTGTCAGGGTGCCATTTATTATCTGTTATCCCGGCAAAATAAAAGCGGGCCTAAGTATTTCCACACCCGTTTCCATCTTAAACATCTTTCCTACTATCCTCGATTATGCAGGCCTTAAAAACATTCCAACAGATGGATATTCTCTCAGACCGGTAATTGAAGGGGGAGAACCCAGGTACGATTTTGCAGTTTCAGAATGGACATGGTCAAATAACAATGTGCCATCCCTGATGATCAGGACGAGTGACTGGAAATTAATGACTACCCACCGGAGCGGTGGTAAAGATGTTGAAGCTCTCTTTGATTTAAAAAATGACCCATATGAGATGAACAACCTTTTAGGCACAAATCCCGAAAGGTTTAAATACAAAGAGATCTCTGAAGAATTGCGCTCGAAATTGGTGAGATATTTAAAAGATGTAAGCTATCCGCTTGTTAAAGGAGTTGAACAACGGATTTTGATACGAAATTAGACGATAAATTAGTTGTAATGGAGAAATCTCATATCCTGAAATTTGTTGCTTCGGTAACTTTTGTTGGATTCTTTTTTAGCACGTTAGCTCAAAATACGAGTCTTCCCAAATGCGATGACGCACTACTGGGAAAAGTTAAAACGGCAATGCTTTGTATGCAACGATATTCGTGGGAGCATGGAACTGCCATGCAGGGGATGTTAGAGATAGGCGATACAACAGCTTTGCTTATTATGGCCAGGGAATCGATTCAACGTGGTAAAACCGACGGACGACTTTCGATGGTTGGTTCTGACATGAACATTGCGGATACAGGTGTAAATGGTCCCGGAGTTCTGGCAGCCTATAAAATTTCCCGCGACGAGAAATATAACAAAGCAGCTCAGGCTCAGTACAAATATTTAAAAAAACCTGAGTCGAAAAATGCCATGGGCGTAATTTATCACAACCATAAATCGAAAGTAATTTTTAGCGACAATATGTTTATGGTAGCTCCGTTCCTGGCCCAAATGGGGGATTACGAAGAGGCTATTCATCAGATTGAAGGAATTCGTGATGTACTTTGGAATAGTGAAAAAAAGTTATTTCACCACATTCGAATTCAGGAAACTGGTGAGTTTAAAGACCCGTCGTTTTGGGGCGGTGGAAACGGATGGTGTGCTGCAGCAATGGCTCAGGTAATTAATCTCTTACCCACCGAAAGACAAGAAGAAAAACAAAAACTGATCGGATATTGTACCGATTTATTGGATGGCTGCATCGCCAATCAATTACCCAGCGGACTGTTGTACGATAAAATTACCGAACCGAATTTTGAAGAATCGACCTTACCGGCAATGCTGGCTTATACCATTTATACAGCCGTAAAATCAGGGTGGTTGGATGCATCATATTTGATTCCGGCTGATAAAATGCGGGAAGCAGTTTATGCAAATGTTGATGAATATGGATTGCTGCAAAAAGCGAGTAAAGCTCCCGGTTTTAATTCTCCCGGCACATCAACCGAAGGTCAGGCTTTTTTCCTGATGATGGAAGGTTCTTTTAGAAAATTAAAACAAGCTAAAAAATAGAAATCATGAAAAATCGAAATCTTAAAATGAAAAGTGAAAATCATATCATATTTGGATTATTCCTTTTGCCGTTTGCATTATTCAATCTAACAGCAAGTAGTCAGAACAATAAAGGAAAAAATGTAAATGAAAAGACACAGGTTGTCCTATTCGATGGTACATCAACCGATGCCTGGAAAGACATAAAATCTGATCATTTTCCGGAAAACGGGTGGGTTGTAAAAGAAGAAGTTTTAACTGTTGAGGCAACAACTGCAGATCACGAAGGCGGGCACGATATTGTTACAAAAGAACAATTTTCCAATTTCGAGCTGGAACTCGAAGTCCGTTTGAGTGAGGGTGCAAATAGCGGAGTTAAATACATGGTAATAGATTCTTATGCCGGTAAAAAGGGTCAATACCTCGGTCTTGAATATCAATTGATTGACAACGAAAAACATCCGGATGCGCTTCTCGGCAGGGATGGAAACCGTAAAATGGCCACTTTGTATGACATCTTTCCTGCTTCCGAAATAATTAGGATTAATCCCCCGGGAACATGGAACAAAGTAAAAATTCTGGTTAACGGGAATCATGTGGAACATTGGTTAAATGATTTGAAAGTCCTTGAATTCGATCGGAATTCTGATAATTTCAAAGAACTTGTCCGGTTAAGCAAATACAATACTCTTGAAAATTTTGGTGGACAAAAACAGGGACATATCCTTTTGCAGGGACATGGGAATGAAGTTTCGTTCCGAAACATCAGGATTACCACCTGGTAGCTTTAAATATTAGTCATTATACCAAAAATAAAATAGATATGAAACGACGAGATTTTACAAAAATTGCCGGTATCGGAGTGTTGTCAATGCAATCTTTTCCAGCTTTTACTTTGCAGAATATTATTGAAAACAATTCATCCGGATTCGCTAAAATTCCCTTGGGTCTGTGTAATCATTCTTTAAGAGGAATGAAGTTAAACGCAAGACAGTTAATCGAATATGCCATAGACCAAAAACTGGATTCTATTTTGTTTAATACTTTTCAACCTTTCGAAAGCCTTGAATCCTCTTATTTGTCAGGTTTGAGTAAAATGGCAAATGCCAATGGTATCAGCATTTATACCGGGACAGGAAGCATCAGTGAAATATCTACTGTTTTTACCAACCAGTATGGGAATGCTGAATCCTTGCTGATTGAAGGGATTCGTGTAGCCTCTGCTGCTGGCTCTCCAATCGTGGGTTGCCTGATTGGAGGGATGGAGGATAGATATATGGATGGCGGGATCGGAGCACACATGGAGGCTGTGATCAAAGTAATGAAATCGTGCCGGACACGTGCATTGGATGCCGGGATAAAATTTGCTTTTGAAAACCACGCCGGCGATCTCCGGTCATCAGAACTACTTGGTCTTATTAATGAAACTGGAACTGATATTTGCGGTGCCCTCTTTGATCCTGTCAATGCCCTTTGGGCGATGGAAGATCCAATGGAAGCATTAAAAATACTGGGTTCAACAATTATATGCACAAGCGTGCGCGATGTTACAGTTTGGGAAACAGATAAAGGCGCAACATTCCAAGGGATGGCAATTGGAGAAGGATTGCTTGACTTCAGCCTTTATGCAAAAACAATGGCAGCGTCATGCCCCGGGGTACCTCTGCATGTGGAGACAATTTCAAATTCGGCACGCTCAATTCCTTTCCTGACAGAGGAATTCTGGAAGGGTTTTCAGAATCTCTCAGCATCCGGCATTATTAATTTTTTAAGGCTGGAAAAAAGGGGAAAACCAGAGAAAATCGTTGAATCTCCTTTGGGAATGTCTCAGAAAGATTTTGACATTGAACTTCAGAAATCGGAGTTGCTGAAGAGCCTCGATTATTTGCGCAGAAATTGTAATGCCGGGCTTAAATCTTGAGAATTTTCAATATATATTCTGATAATAATTTTTCAAGTAAAATTTAAATACAGTCTCCTTTACTTTTGATCTCAAACAATTAAATAATGAAGCATAGAATAATATTGACAGTGCTGCTCGTAATCTTGATCTGCATTAATATTTCAGCCCAGACAAAACATGCACAAAAAAGCAAGTTCATGACATACAAAGGGCTTGTTATGGCTGGATATCAGGGCTGGTTTAATTGTGAAGGTGATGGTGCCGACCGTGGCTGGACTCATTACAATAAGAATGGTAAGTTTGAGGATGGAAGTTGTACCATCGATCTCTGGCCAGAAATGGATGAGTACCAGGTAAAATACAAAACACCTTTTAAGTTCGAAGATGGCTCGCCGGCATACGTGTTTAGTTCATTCGATGAAAGTTCAGTCGATTTACATTTTAAATGGATGAAAGAGTATGGGATTGATGGAGTATTTATGCAGCGGTTCTTCTCTGTCCTAACAAGTAAAGGAAGGTTAAACCATAACGACAAAGTTCTGGCTTCGGCTATAAAAGCAGCCAATAAATATGGAATTGCTATTTGTTTAATGTACGATATCGGCAGCATGGACGACAGCCAGTATAAGCTCGTAATGGCAGACTGGAAACACCTTGTTGATGACCTTAAACTGACAAACCAGGGAGAAAATACAACCTATCTTTTTCATAACGGGAAACCACTGGTTGCATTCTGGGGTATCAGTGCCGGAACAAGAGAGTCTGGACACATCCCAGAAATATTTGATATCATGGATTTTTTCAAGAATGACCCTGAATATGGAGGATGCTCTATTCATTTAGGTATCCCTTCTCGCTGGAGGACATTAGGCTCTGATACAAAAGGTGACCCACTGCTGCACGAAGTTCTGAAGCAGGCTGATGTTGTTCATCCCTGGCTGGTAGGTCGTTTTAATGAGAAAAGTTACGAAGCCTACCGGCAGGAAAATATCGTTGACGATGTAAAGTGGTGTAAAGAAAATGGGAAGTCTTATGCACCTACCGTTTTCCCTGGCTTTTCATGGCACAATATGAAAAATGATGTATCAGATAAGATCCCGAGAAACAAAGGTGAATTTTACTGGAAGCAAATTGCCGGTGCTATTGAGAGTGGAGCTGAAATGCTTTATGTTGCAATGTTCGATGAAATTGATGAAGGCACAGCTATCATGAAGTGTGCACAAAATGTTCCGGTTGGAAAAAGTGTTTTTGTTCCTATCGAAAAAGATGTTCCAGCTGATCATTATTTGTGGTTAACAGGTATGGCAGGGAAAATGCTGCGTGGCG
>JAPLEB010000162.1 GCA_026391555.1 Bacteroidia bacterium
GAGTATGCTTTGATTACTGCATCCTGAACATCTCCGGGTACCTGGGCATATTCTGCAAACTTCATGGTATACATTGCACGTCCACCTGTTATTGAGCTCAGCGCTGTGGAATATTTATTCATTTCGGCAAGAGGAACTTTTGCTTTGATAACCTCAAAACGTTTTTCACTTGCCATCCCAAGTACCATGCCACGCCTGCCCTGAAGGTCGCTGATAACATCACCCATACGGTCGGATGGTACCATTATTTCAACATCATACACCGGTTCCATGATTTTTGGACCGGCATTTTTAAATGCCTGGCTGAAAGCATTTCTTCCGGCAAGACGGAAAGAAATTTCGTTTGAGTCAACCGGGTGCATTTTGCCATCATATACGTAAACCCTTATATCGCGGGCATATGATCCAGTGAGAGGTCCGGTCTCCATTTTCTCCATTATTCCTTTCAGGATAGCAGGTAAAAAGCGGGCATCAATAGAACCACCGACAATACTGTTTACATACACCAGTTTCCCACCCCATGGGAGGTCAATCTCCTCTTTGTCTCGTACTGATATCTTTACATCTTTACCATTAATCTTTTGCATGGTCGCTTCTTTGGAGCCCTCTTCATAAGGTTCAATAATCATGTGTACCTCACCAAACTGACCTGAACCTCCCGATTGCTTCCTGTGTCGGTAATCAGCATGAGCTGACTTAGTAATTGTCTCACGATAAGGTATTTTAGGAGGATTGAAGTTAGTGTGGATCTTATAAATATTATCGAGATGCCACTTCATGATATTAAGATGGTATTCTCCCTGACCATGAACAATTATCTGTTTCAGTTCTTTGGAATACTCGATTTTAATGGTTGGATCTTCAAGATGTATTTTATTCAGGGCTTCGCCAAGTTTCTCGTCATCACTTTCGCTTTGAGCCTTGATGGCTGTACGGTATTTTGGTTCGGGGAATTTAACTCCTTCATATTTCCAATCATTACCCGGAACATTTAGGGTGTGACCGGTTTTGGTGTTTTTCAGTTTAACAAATGCTCCGATATCACCTGTGTGAAGTTCGGGAACCCTTGTTCTGTTCTTCCCGGCGCACACATATAATTGCGACAAGCGCTCTTTTGTACTGTTATTGCTATTGACAACATCGAGGTTTTCAGTAACCTTTCCGGAATATACCCTGAAATAGTGTATCTCACCGATATGTTCTTCTATTGACGATTTAAAAACATAGACAGAAGCCGGCCCTGCAGGATTTGGTTTAACTTCATTCCCCTTATTGTTGACAGGAGCAGGCATATCCGCGATTGAAGGTGCTTCGTCAACGATGAATTCCAGAACGCGGTCAACACCGATATTGTTTTTTGATGACAGGCATAATACCGGGAACATTCCCCTGGTGACTATCCCTTTGGCAATCCCTTTTCTTATTTCTTCTTCAGTGAGAGTATCGTTGGAAAAGAACAGCTCCATTAGTCCTTCATCGCTTTCAGCTGCTTTTTCAACGAGTGCACTATGCAATTCAGCAGCTCTGGCTGCATGATCAGCAGGAATGTCAACAAATTCTGCCTTTCCCCCATCTTTCGAATAGCGGAGCATTTTCATTTTTAGAACGTCAATAATAGCGTTGAATCCAACACCTTCATTAACAGGATACTGAACGAGGACAATATTATTACTTAACCTTTCCTTCAGCATCTCGATTGACTTCTCAAAGTTGGCTTTTTCGTGATCAAGGCCATTTATTACAATGATAAGCGGCTTATGAACTTTTTCGGCGTGTCTGAAATGTATCTCGGTTCCAACCTCAACACCATTCTGGACGTTGATTGTCATAACGGCTGCATCGGAAGCAAATAACGACGAAATAACACCACCACTGAAATCATCAAGGCCGGGAGTATCGAAAATGTTTATTTTTTTATTCTGAAATTCGGTATAAAGAACTGTCGAAAATATTGAGTTTCCGTTTTCATGCTCAATAGGGCGATAGTCGGAAACTGTATTATTTCCTTCAATAGTACCTCTCCTTTCGATGATGCCACCATTAAAAAGCATTGCTTCTACGAGAGTAGTTTTACCTGACCCTGAGTTACCCAGAAGGGCAATGTTTTTAATCTGGTCCGTCTGGAATGTTTTCATATTCTTATTGATATTATATGTTAAACTTATTAATATATACAATGATGAGAAGGGGACAAAAATAATAATTTTTTAAAAACAGTATGAGAAAGTGGTGAGAATTACAAAATTATTATTTCCTTTGCAGCAGTTTTTTGAAATACAGGAGTACCGGTTTTTCTTTCAAAGTAAGTTTACAAAACGTTTTTCATTGGGAAAGGTCGGGAAGGAACCTGTTGATAACTTACATTTTTACGTAAGGTATATAGTTTTTTAACATGCTTTAGGGTGTGTAATAGAATAACCTATTTATTTCACGCCCATAAGGCCTGAATATTGTTAATAATCAGGTATCTGAATCATGCGTATTATATTGTTTTATAAATAATGCATACTTGAGTTTGAATTAAAAAATAAATATAATACCTTTGCAAACCATTTTTTTGAGTAAAAATTAATGCTAAAATAAATTGGATATATGCCGACAATTAATCAGTTAGTAAGAAAAGGCAGGAAAAAACTGGTAGACAAGAGTAAAGCTCCTGCTTTGGATTCATGTCCTCAGAGAAGGGGTGTTTGTGTTCGTGTTTACACGACAACACCTAAGAAACCTAATTCAGCAATGAGAAAGGTGGCCAGGGTAAGGCTAACCAACCAGAAAGAAGTCAACGCTTATATTCCCGGAGAAGGTCATAATCTGCAGGAACACTCTATTGTACTGATCAGAGGTGGCAGGGTTAAAGATTTGCCGGGTGTGCGTTATCACCTTGTTCGTGGTGCTCTCGACACATCAGGAGTTGATGGCCGTACTCAGAGAAGATCAAAATATGGCGCTAAAAGGCCTAAAAAGTAACAGTTTAAAGGAATAGGATAATGAGAAAGTCAAAACCAAAGAAGAGGATTCTGTTACCGGATCCAAAATATAAAGATTCTTATGTAACAAGGTTTGTGAATAATCTTATGTTCAGTGGTAAAAAAAATCTTGCTTTTAAGATTTTCTACGACTCACTTGAAATAGTCGGAGATAAATTTAAAAACGAAGACAAGACTCCGCTTGAAATTTTCAAGCAGGCTCTTGATAATGTTACCCCCCAGGTTGAAGTAAAAGCCCGCAGGGTTGGAGGTGCAACATTCCAGGTACCAATGGAGATCAGGACCGACAGAAAGGTAAGCATCAGTATGAAGAACATGATTTCATTTGCCAGGAAAAGGACCGGTCATTCCATGGCTGAAAGGCTTGCCGCAGAGCTTATGGCAGCCTATAAGCTTGAAGGCGGAGCGTATAAAAAGAAAGAAGATACTCACAGGATGGCCGAAGCAAACAAAGCTTTTGCTCACTTCCGGTTTTAATTGATTATAAGGAGCGGCAGGAAAAAAGTCAGATGGATAATAACCTGAAATATACCAGAAACATTGGAATTATGGCTCACATCGATGCCGGTAAGACCACTACAACAGAGCGTATTCTGTTTTATACCGGTCGTACCCATCGTATGGGAGAGGTACATGATGGTAATGCTCAGATGGACTGGATGGTTCAGGAACAGGAGAGAGGAATTACAATAACATCTGCTGCAACAACAACATTTTGGAAATACAGGGGAGAGGCTTATAAAATTAATATTATTGATACTCCCGGACACGTTGATTTTACAGTTGAAGTTGAAAGATCACTCAGGGTTCTCGATGGTGCAGTTGCTGTCTTCTGTGCAGTAGGAGGTGTGGAGCCTCAGTCAGAAACTGTTTGGAGACAGGCAAATAAATATATAGTGCCAAGAATTGCTTTTATTAATAAAATGGATCGGGCCGGCGCTGATTTTTACACTGTGGTTCAGCAGATCCGGGAAAAACTTGGTGCCAATCCTGTACCAGTTCAGATACCCATAGGTGCAGAAGAGAATTTCCTTGGGGTGATCGATCTCGTGAATATGAATGCAGTCGTTTATTATAACGATGAAGTAACCGGTATCCGGTTTGAGACCGAAG
>JAPLEB010000073.1 GCA_026391555.1 Bacteroidia bacterium
TAACGCTCGGAATGACAGGCTTTTATAGGGTCATATGGGTAGAGGTGGAGGCTCGCCCGGGCGAGCCTCCACCTCTACCTCCCCCGAACAAAATGAATTGTCATTCCGAATGAATCCGCCGACAGGCGGAGTAATGAGGAATCTCACCTCACATAGAAAAATCAAAGAGCTTATGCGCATTATTCCAGATACTCATTAAAATTTAAATGCGTTGACCCTGCTATTGCAGCACCTCATTAATGATATTTGCCAAAGTTTTTCTATTTTCGCAAACTCATAATCAGAATTATAAATTATCAAGTAACGAGCAAAATGGACTATAATTTCCAGGAAATTGAAAAGAGGTGGCAGAAATACTGGGAGGAAAATAAAACTTTCAAAACTCCGGAAGATTTAAGCAATCCGAAAAAGTGTTATGTCCTCGACATGTTCCCTTACCCTTCAGGGGCAGGTCTGCATGTGGGTCACCCTGAGGGATATACAGCAACCGATATCTTCAGCAGATACAAGAGGATGAAAGGATTCAATGTACTCCACCCTATGGGATGGGACGCGTTCGGTCTGCCTGCAGAACAGTATGCCATACAAACCGGAACTCATCCTTCAATTACCACAAAGAACAATTGCAATACTTTCAGGAGACAGATAAAAGAACTTGGACTTAGCTATGACTGGGACAAAGAAATAAATACCACCGACACCGGATATTTTAAATGGACCCAGTGGATATTCATCCGCCTGTATAATACATGGTTCGATGATGAATTACAAAAAGGAAGACCTGTTTCCGAATTAAAAGTACCGGAAACCATTGCAAAACCTGGCAAAAAAGAGATAGCAAAATATGTTGATTCAAAAAGGCTCGCGTATTATGCCAATGCACGGGTATGGTGGTGCCCAGGCTGCCGGATAGTCTGTGCAAACGAAGAGGTGTTGAATGATGGCTCACATGAGAAATGCGGGAACAGGGTTGAAAAGAAAAACCTCAAACAATGGATGCTCCGCATTCCTCTCTATGCCGAACGGCTTCTGAAAGGCATTGATAGCCTCGAATGGCCCGAGGGTATAAAAGATATGCAGCGCAACTGGATAGGGCGTTCAACCGGCGCTGAAGTTGATTTTAAAATTGAAGGATTAAATGAAAATTTAACTGTATTCACAACACGGCCCGACACTCTGTTTGGAGCTACATACATGGTAATTGCCCCTGAACATCCGCTCACCGATGTAATTACAACAATTGACTATAAGTGTACAGTTAACACTTATATTAATGCTACTTCACTCAAATCAGACCTCGACAGAACTGATCTGGCAAAAGAAAAAACAGGGGTCTTTACCGGCAGGTATGCAATTAATCCTGTAAATAAGAAGCCGATACCGATATGGGTAGCTGATTATGTATTAACCGGTTACGGCACCGGTGCAATAATGGCTGTCCCTGCTCATGACAACAGGGACTTCGAATTTGCCCTTAAATTCAATCTTCCAATCGTATGTATACAAGATCCTGATGTTTCTGATCCGGAGCAGAAAAAAAGAATCCTTGCCGGAAAAGAATGTTGGACTGAAGACGGGAAATATATTAACTCATCAGATAAATCGACCGGCATTGATATAAATGGTTTGAATAAGGATACCGGTATCGCTCATATTACAAACTGGCTCGAGATTAAAAACCTGGGGACAGCGAAAGTTAACTATAAGCTTCGCGACTGGCTTTTCAGCCGGCAGAGATACTGGGGTGAACCATTTCCTGTAATTCACTGGGAAGATGGCGAAGTTACGGTGATGAACGAAAATGAACTTCCCCTAAAACTCCCGGAACTTGAAAAATATCTTCCCGGGGACTCAGGCGAATCACCTCTTTCCAATTCGACTGAATGGTTGAATGTGACTGATAAAAATGGCCGGAGAGGAAGAAGGGAAACAAACACTATGCCGCAGTGGGCAGGATCGTGCTGGTATTATCTGCGTTTCATTGATCCGAAAAATGACAAACTGATTTTTGACCAGGCAAAAGAAAAGTACTGGATGCCGGTCGATCTTTATATTGGTGGGGCTGAACATGCTGTCCTTCACCTCCTTTACAGCCGGTTCTGGCACAAAGTATTATTCGACCTCGGAATTGTATCAACAGACGAACCGTATAAAAAATTATTCAACCAGGGAATGATCCTTGCCTTTGCCTACGAAACGGAATCGGGGGCTAAGGTTCCGGGCGACCTGGTTGAAGAGCGTGATGGCAAATATTTTCACAAGGAGACTGGCGCAATGCTAAATCAGAAAGTCGCCAAAATGTCTAAATCGCTTAAGAATGTAGTTAATCCCGATGATGTTACATCAAAATACGGGGCCGACTCACTGAGACTTTACGAGATGTTCATGGGGCCACTTGATGTAACAAAACCATGGGACGATAAAGGAGTAAAAGGAGTATTCGGATTTTTGGGAAGAGCGTTCAGATTCTTTTCAAATCCTGAGAATATAATTAAGGGAGAAGAAGATACAGAGGTTTTAAAAGGCCTTCATTACACAATCAAAAAAGTTGAAGGGGATATTGAAACCCTAAGGTTCAATACTGCAATTTCAGCAATGATGATATTCCTCAACCTTGCAACCAAAAAAGGGAAAGTAACAACTGAAACGGCAGCCACTTTTACAAAGATACTGGCTCCTTTTGCACCTCATTTGGCCGAAGAATTATGGCAACTCCTGGGACATAAAAAATCTCTTGCTTATGAACCATGGCCCGAATTCAATGAGGAGTTTCTGAAAGAGGACTTATTTGAATACCCGGTATCATTTAACGGTAAAATGAGGTTTAAGATTGAACTCCCGGTCTACTTATCAAAAGATGAGATCATTAAAATTGTTCTGGCAGATGAGAGGTCTCAGAAGTGGCTTGGAGGGGCAACTCCTGTAAACATTATTGTAGTACCAAACCGTATCGTTAACATTGTAATTAAAACCTGATTTGCTGTCCGGTTTTATTGTATGGAGTTTGAAGTAACCAAAACTGTTGTCTTAAGCCTCCCCGGTACCATTAATTAAAAAATCAGGCAATTTTATCACCAGGTCTTCAATAATTTTTGGATAATGAAGATATTCAAGGGCATGAACCTTTTCCGCTAATGAAGCAGGTGTATCAGAAGGATCAACTTTGCAATGAGCCTGAAAAATTATATCACCATTATCATACAATTTATTTACATAATGAATAGAGATACCTGATTCTTTGTCATGATTGCCAATGACAGCCTTGTGAACCGCGTCGCCATACATTCCTTTTCCACCGTAGCGGGGCAATAGAGCAGGGTGAATATTTATAATGCGTCCGGGATATTGTTCAATGATATTTTCGGGTACAAGCCATAAAAAACCTGCCAGAACAACAAAATCAATTTTATATAACGCGAGGTAACGAAGTACTTTCCCCGTGACATAAAATTCCTTACGTTCGAAAAAAACAGTTCGAATATTATGTGCTTCAGCCCTTTTTAGAACCAATGCCTGACGCTTATTCGACAAAACCAGACTTACTTTAGCAGTATTTCGGTTCGAAAAGTAAGTAATTACATTTTCTGCATTGGTGCCGGAGCCAGACGCTAAAAGTGCTATATTCCTCATATTTTGATAATTAGCATATTTGTCTACTAGTATTAATAATTCCTTAAAATAAGATTATTTTTCTAATTATCAACACATTAAACTATTATTTAAATAAATAAACATCAAATCACTTGAAAAATAAAGTACAAATATATTTCTTTGTATGGTTCAAAAATTAATATTAATTAAAATTTATTATTATGTCTGACATTGCCACAAGAGTAAAGGAGATCATAATTGACAAACTTGGAGTAGATGAATCAGAAGTAACTCCGGAAGCCAGTTTCACCAACGATTTAGGTGCGGACTCTCTTGATACAGTTGAGTTAATCATGGAGTTTGAGAAAGAATTCAATATCGGAATTCCCGACGATCAGGCAGAAACCATAGGCACGGTTGGTGATGCTATCAAGTACATCGAGGAGAATGCAAAATAATTTGCATTGTTAAAAACCCATTTATGAGAAGAGTTGTAGTAACAGGTCTTGGAGCATTAACTCCTTTAGGTAATAATTTGCCGGAATATTGGGAAGGACTCAAAAATGGAGTTAGCGGATCAGTAATGATTACGCGTTTTGACACTGAAAAGTTCAAAACCAAATTTGCATGTGAAATAAAGGACTACGACTCTGCAAAGTATTTTGACAGGAAAGAGGCCAACAAACTGGATCCGTATGCTCAGTATGCACTTATTGCCACTGAAGAAGCGATAACTGATTCAGGGTTAATCCTCGATAAAGTTGACAAAGACAGGGTTGGTGTGATATGGGCTTCAGGTATCGGGGGACTTGAGACCTTTTTTCTGGCTATCAAAGGATATGTCCTTGGGGATGGAACGCCCCGGTTCAGTCCATTCTTTATCCCCAAGATGATCGGAGACATAGCGGCCGGAGCAATCTCAATAAAATACGGCTTCAGGGGACCAAACTTCGCAACAGTTTCAGCATGCGCCTCCTCCACTAACGCAATTATTGATGCTATCAATTATATACGTTGGGGAAAAGCAGATATTTTCATTACCGGGGGTTCAGAAGCCTCTGTTAATGAGCCTGGAATTGGTGGTTTTAATGCATTACAGGCCCTCTCTACAAATAATGCTGAATTTCAATCTGCATCAAGACCTTTCGATCAGACCCGTGACGGATTTGTTCTGGGAGAAGGTGCAGGCGCATTGGTAGTTGAGGAGTACGGGCACGCTAAAGCAAGAGGTGCAAAAATATATGCCGAATTAGTTGGTACCGGGTTGACTGCTGATGCCTATCACCTTACAGCTCCTCATCCGGAGGGACTTGGTGCAAGGAATGTAATGAAGCTTGCGGTAAATGATGCCTGCCTTAAGGTTGAAGATGTCGATTATATTAATGTACATGGAACAGCTACCCCGCTTGGTGATGTCTCTGAGACAAAAGCTATCGTGAGTGTTTTTGGGGAACATGCATATAAACTTAATATCAGTTCAACAAAATCCATGACAGGGCACCTTCTGGGCGCCGCCGGCGCTATTGAAGCAATCGCCACCATAATGGCTGTTGTTCATGACATCATTCCCCCTACCATTAACTTCAAGGTTCCTGATAGCGCTATTGATCAAAACCTGAACTTAACACTCAACAAAGCACAGAACAGAAAAGTTAATGTTGCTATAAGTAATACCTTTGGGTTTGGGGGTCATAATGCTTCTGTCGTTATAATAAAAGCTGAGGTTTAGTGTCGTTATTCAGCAAAAGAATAAATGGTACATATATACTTGATAAACGGGAATTTGGTTCCCGTTTAAAAAAGATATTGGGCTTCAGTCCCGGAAACCTTAAATTATATGAAATAGCATTTATTCACCGGTCAGCCTCCTTTACCCTGCCCAATGGTAAAAAAGTGAATAATGAAAGACTTGAGTATCTTGGAGATTCTGTACTGGATGCAATTCTTTCAGATTATCTTTTCGAAAAATTCCCGAACGCGAATGAAGGCTTCCTGACAAAAATCCGTTCAAGGATCGTGAACAGGGATGTCCTTAATCAACTGGCAGTATCAATGGGGATCAATAAAATCCTTGTAAGCAATATAAGTTCAATTCATCCTACAAAAAACCTTTATGGCGATGCTTTCGAGGCGCTTATCGGATCGGTCTTTTTGGACAAAGGATTCAAAAAAACCAAAAAACTCTTTATCAGGAATGTGCTAAATAAATACCTCGATCTGGATGTGATAGTTAATACTGATACAGATTATAAAAGTCTTGTTTTTGAGTGGGTACAAAAGCATAAATCCAATCTCATATTCACTTTTAATGAGGAATATGATACCGATCTTAAAAAATCCATCTTCTCAACAATCCTTTTCATTGATAAAGAAGAATTAGGGGAAGGGCATGGATACTCAAAAAGGGAGGCCGAACAGGAAGCTGCCAGTCAGGCTTGGATCAGACTAAAAGATAATTTCGGCGGATAATGATTAGTATCTCATTTTTTTCTAACTTTATCCTTTTCGCCAAAAGGAGAGAAGATGAAGTGTTTACAAAAAATCACACGGGTAAAACTTAACATTAAACAGAATAATAACTTAATCCTGTTTGGCCTCGTTTCGGCAGAACCTGATTATAAGCTTTCCCTTACATTAAATAAGGAATTCGGAATCTCTCTGAGAAACATATCAGCAGTTAAACTTATTGATGATAACGGATACGATCTGTCATTCAGCAGGTTTTCAGATTCAAGTGGTTCTCCTGACGTAATTTTCAATTTGATATCTAACCGGTCTGGCAAACACTTTCTTCTTAAAAAGTTAAAAAACGTTGATTATATTTTTCAGGTACAGGATTCTGATAATGAAAATAATATTAACCGACTTACTGCAAGTCTGAAAAAAATTAGCGCTGTTACAGCAGTTTTCAATATTGATATAAATACTCTTAAGGATAAAAATCTACAACACCTAACCCAATAGAACATGGAAAAATTGTATTTTAATCTATCCGAAGAGGAGTTTTCAAAAGAAAGGAAAATCCTTTTATGGGGCTTTGCTGCATTATTTTTCCTGGCCGGGGCATACATATTGGTTGTTAATCTCGTTTTAGGGCAAAAAAGCATACCTGTGGTTCTTTCAGCAGCTCCCTTTGGAATCAGTCTGGTGGTTTTCATCATAGCCGGTTTTGCAACTTTTAAAGGAACAGATCTGTTTTTTTTAATTAATGATGATAAAATAGAGTACAAGTTTGGAATGATCAAGCCTGCAACGCACTCATTCAAATGGATTGATATTAAAGAGCTTGTTATGCCTCATAAACAGAAAAAAGTCAAGCTGATTTTTAAAGATGGTTCATCATTTGTTATCGATCTTACCTGGATTCAGAAGAAAAAATCGAGTCATATCAGAAAGCATATTTTCCATGCGGCAAGAGAAAAGGATCTAAATGTAATAAAGGTAATGAATCTGGCGAAAAAGGGTTGACTTTTCAGTTCAGACACTTCCTCTCCGGCAGTTTGCTGTTTCTTTAAATGTTTTACTGTTATCTGATATAAAAAGGAGTGAGCCGCATTGAAAGCGGCTCACTTTTTTGATAACCCAAACTAACCTAACCTATGAAAAAAAAACTCTATATTTTCTTATTCAAATATCATGCCAAATCCTTTACAAATATATTAATAGTTATTGGAATAAAAAAATGTTTTTTTCTTAATAATTGAATATTAACAATAATTTAATGATATGTTAAAATTATTTACTTTTTATGCCCTGGTTATTTCTTTAAGAATCAGATGAAACAGCCCCGGGTGTTAAAGAAAGTTAAAGAGTGAAAATATAAAATATATACAAGTACTTTTGTAATTGGATGAAGCGGAAAACAATTGTATTATTAGCCATCTTTTTTTTTCTGGCTATCTCGGGTCTTATCCTTATACAATTATACTGGATCAGGAATGCCATTGCTATTACCGATCAGCAATTCCGTTACCTTGCAAATCAGGCTCTTGAGTCAGTTATTCTTGATCTTGAGGAGAAGGAATTAATTAAAAATATCGTGGAAGATATTGATCCGGCATCAACAGATTCAGTTACAGCAATTGTTCCTGCAAATTCTCCCCTGGCCAGGAAACTTCAGGGATATCGGCCCAACTCGGCACTTCTTGAAATGTATGGACTTAATAGCCCTGATAAAACAATAGCAGTAACCAGTTCAGGTCATAAGATATTTATTTCAGCCGAAGATATATCTCTTTTCCCCGCGGATGAAATAACTGAACCCTCACCACAAATCACAAATTCAGAAATATCAGGAAGGGTGAGCAATAAAATTGTTTTCCTTGAGAATATAATGGAGAAAATTCTTCGCACTACCCCTGATATAAGGGAAAGAATTGACCCTGAAGATATTAATCAGCAACTCAGAACAGCCCTTAATAATGTCGGAATATATCTCGATTTTGAGTTCTCAATCCGGTCAGGACGTTTAGGAAATATATGGAAAACGCCAGGTTTTAACGATAAGCCCGGTACAAACAAATTCATAATTCAGCTTTTCCCAAATGATCCTGTCCCCAGTCAAAATCAGATAGTATTATATTGCCTTCAGGAACAACAATATAAATTTGAGAAAATCGGAAACCTTGGTTTCTTATCGTTGCTCTTTACCTTGCTGTTACTGGTGCTCTCCACCGGGACATTTATCGTTATCTTCCGACAGAAAAAGATGTCAGAGATCAGGAGTGATTTCATTAACAATATGACTCATGAGCTTAAAACACCTATTTCAACAATATCTCTGGCTTCCCAGATGATGGCCGATAAATCAATATCCGGCAAGGATAAAAATATCGACAACCTGGCAAAAGTTATTTTTGATGAGAGCATGAGACTCAAATTCCAGGTTGAGAAAGTTCTTCAGATGGCAATCTTTGAAAAAATGAAAATGAAACTCAATTTGGTTGAGTTGGATATCCATGTTATAATTGATAAAGCTGTAGAAAATTTCGCTCTTCAGATTGGAAACCGCGATGGCCTGATAATGAAAGATTTTCAGGCCTCCATGTCTCTTGCAATGGTTGATGAAATTCATTTTCTTAATTCAATATCCAATCTTATTGATAATGCAATTAAATACTCCAAAGATAAACCTGACATAATTATCTCCACCCGAAATAATAAGACAGGTATTTTGGTTACTATTGAAGATAAAGGTATAGGTATAAGCAAAGAAAACCTGAAAAAGATTTTTGACAAATTCTTTCGTGTCCCTTCCGGAAATGTTCATAATGTAAAAGGGTTTGGCCTGGGTTTAAGCTATGCCAAGAAGATTTTCGAAGAACATAACGGAACAATTAAGGCTGATAGCCAGATTAATAAAGGAACAAAATTCACTATTTTTCTTCCTCAAAACGGATTAAAATGAATAATATAAAAATTCTTCTTGCTGAAGATGACAGCAACCTGGGTATCTTATTAAAGAACTATCTCACCGCTAAGAACTATCAAACAACCCTGTTTATTAACGGCATTCTGGCTCTTGAAGCCATCTCTAAAGAGTCATTCGGCCTGTGCATACTTGATATTATGATGCCCGAAATGGATGGACTTACTCTTGCAAAAGAGATTCGCCTGACAAACCCGGAGATACCTGTAATTTTTCTTACCGCAAAAAACCAAAAAGAAGACATAATAGAAGGATTCAAATCAGGAGCTGATGATTATATCACAAAACCATTTTCAATGGAGGAGCTGCTTTACCGTATCGAAGCTATTCTGAGAAGAACGAGCAATACTTCCATTAACAAAAAAGAGGAATCCTATTTAATTGGAGGCTATTCCTTTGATCCTCTTAAACAAATTCTTAGTTACAGGCATCAGTCAATAAAACTCACAACAAAGGAATCAGAATTGCTTGAGCTGTTTTGCCGGCATGGGAAAGAAGTACTGGAGAGAAACTTTGCATTAAAAACAATCTGGATTGATGATAACTATTTTAATGCGAGGAGTATGGATGTATATATTACACGTTTGAGAAAATATCTCAGCAAAGACCCGGCAGTAAAAATATTAAATATCCATGGAAGAGGCTACAAACTTATCTGCTGAAAAAAATATATTAAAAGTCAACCACCTCCCCCCTCATTCTGTTTCCCCTCGTGTTGGTTAG
This sequence comes from Bacteroidia bacterium, assembly GCA_026391555.1. GTDB lineage: Bacteria > Bacteroidota > Bacteroidia > Bacteroidales > VadinHA17 > LD21. Next base: position 9,743 of record JAPLEB010000073.1, read on the forward strand.
AGTTTGGGCTCTGCCATGCGAGTAGGAGATTCCTCATTACGCTACGCTACATTCGGAATGACAATTCATCTTTTGTGGGAAGGAAGAAGCGGCGGTTCGCTTTGGCGAATCGCCGCTTCTTCCTCTGTCACCACCTATCCGATGTGTCATCCCGAGCGATAGCGAGGGATCTCCCGCTCAAATATCAGCACCTATCAACCATGTTTCTTTCAAAGCGGCATAACCGTTGAACCCATAGAATTATCAGGTGCCGGCTACAACCCACAATCAGGTTATGTAAAGTGGGATCTTGAAATAAATCAACAGGAGACTAAACAAATAATCCTTACCTATTCAGTCAAATATCCAAAAGAT
>JAPLEB010000124.1 GCA_026391555.1 Bacteroidia bacterium
GCTCCTGCCCCGTCAGTCACAGGGGCAAAATGCTATAATGCACTGTAATACACATTGATACATTGCTTTTGTCTGACATTCACCTTTCAAGTAATGTTAAAGTTAAACAATAAAATGGAATTGGATTATAATATTTTATAGGCATCTCCAAAGACTTTGCTTTCACAACCATATCGTTGGACAATCAATTTGAATCCCCGCGAACGCTTTGGCTTCGCCGAGCTCGTAAACTCGGTTCTCCGTTGCTTGCTGCGAGGATCTTTAATCTAAAAAAATTTACTAATTTTAAATCCTGATAATTAACTTATTAAAAACGATTATTATGAAAAAGAAAACAGTTATGTCAGTACTATTAGTATTATTCTCGGGTTTTGTAATACTAATGGCCCAGACTACGGGTAACAATGTGGTTGATGTAATACTGAAAAGCTACTCGGCAAAGGTATTCACAACAATCCCTGTATCAGACAGTGACATTGACCTTATTGTAAAATGCGGTATGAAAGCTCCGAGCGGCAGGAACACCCAACCATGGAAATTTACTGTTGTAAAGGACCAGACAATAACCGGAGAAATCTTACAGAATATCACTGCCGGAAATATATTGATAATTATTTCTGGTCAGGAAAAGCAGGATGGAACGGTTGATCCTTTTAATTGTGCTCTTGCAACAGAAAACATGTATGTCGCCGCTCAGTCGCTTAGTCTTGGTGCACATATATATGCCGGGCCTGTATCCATTATAAACACAAACCTGAAAGATAAATTAGGGATTCCTGCTGATTACAAAGCAATTACTGTGCTTAGAGTAGGTAATATTGACAAGAGTATTGATGCTGCTTCAGGTGCTTCAGCACGCAAGAAACCTGAGGAGGTCGTAAACTACAAGTAGAATTTATTCCTGAGAAATATACAGCCCCGCGTGATCAACGATCTGCGGGGTTTTGTTTTTAGAGTGGTGACGCCTGCCTGCACTGCCGGGAGGCATGGAACTGGTGATGTATTTAAAACTGGAATCTTAAAAATCCGATTGGCAGTAAAGGAAATTGATAAGAATACTCGACTTTGCCTGTTTTTGAATTGAAATTTTCCGTAAAAATATCTTTATGATTTGTCATATTCATTAAATCAATAGCAAGTTCTGCACTGAATTTTTCCCTGATCAGTTTGTACCCAAACCGTCCGTTAAGTCTGAAATAGTCATTTCTGCGGTTTTGGTAAGCTTTGCTCCAGTCAAAATTCTGTATAAAATAATCCCGTGTAACCTGTTCAATATCATATGGTACATATCTCAGGCTCCCCGCATAAGTCACTTTTATATTCAGGCTTAAGAAATTATTCTTTCCGATCTTTAATTCTTTTCCGGCTAAAGCATTCAATATAAAATTTCCATTGAAGGCAGTATTTCTTTCAATTCCGTCAAAACCTTTGTATTTTGATTCATACAAAGAAGCAGTCAACAGAGCATAATAACCTTTATCGAGGAATTTTTCCAGGGTTAATTCTATTCCATAATTATTTCCTGTTCCGGCATTAACAAGACTGTCAATAATAGGGAGCTGGTCAAAATAGCTGTCGCCGAAATTTAAAATTGAATATGCCGGATTTCCCTTTTTTACGGGTATTTCGTATAAATGCTGAAAATATGTTTCACATTTCAAACGTAAATTCTGTGAAATGAGCCAATTATAACCAATAACTGAATGTATGCTTTTCGAAAAGCCAAGTTTTTGATTTAATAGATCAAAATCACCGCGATTTGTTTCACTTTCAACTATATAAAACATCCGGGGAACAAGCTGGCTATGTAATCCAAATCCGAAATTTACGGAATGTCCTGAATGAAAACTCCATTTCAGTCCAATCCTCGGTTCAGCAGAATATGTATTGTTAAATGTAAAAAGCATAAAATGCAATCCGCTGTAAACAAGTAAATTATTAGTGAATTTATGTTGCCATTGAATATGAGATTTTAACAGATTGTAATTTCCTTCCTGGCCCAGGTTTACTATAAAATCATTTCCGGATTTTACACTATCTATAAATTGATATTTAAGCATCTGCAGGCTTATCCCGGTTTGAAAAACATTTTTAGGATTTAGTTTATACCTGACATTTGTAGAAAAATTTATTCCTTTTTCATCAGATTTTTGACGATAGTAAATTGAAGGTTCCGGAGATTGAAGGGAAAAGTTATCTTTAGAAATATGACTGATAGTATATGAAAGAGATACAATGTTTTCGATATTAATTTTGTTATTAAAAAGGAGCTTATGAATTAATCCGACCGAACTCATTCCTGAGCCGAAGGTGAAATTTTCTCCTTTTCCGTGTTCAATTTTTGAGGTGTCTTTTTCAGAATCAAACTCATTAACATAACTATAACCCCCGATTCCGATTAATGAAAATTTTCCAATTTTTGTATTTTTCGAGATTAACTTAAATGAGGCGTCCTGGAAAAACGGGATTGCATCAATCCCAACCTTAAAGCCCATGGCATCAACAATGGCGAGTGTTGAGTATCTGTAATTTATAAGAAAAGAAGAACTATTGTTGATTATTGGACCTTCCGCACCGATTTCAAAGCCGTTCATTCCCACCTGAGTTACAAATTCGTATTTCAAAGTACTCCCGGAACGCATTTTCAGATCGAAAACCCCACTCAAAGCATTCCCGTATTCTGCCGGGAAAGCACCTGTAATAAAATCGGAATTTGTAAGAAGGTTATTATTCAGGATACTTATCGGACCTCCGCTGGCGCCAAAGGACGAAAAATGATTCGGATTTGGTATATCAATTCCGTCCAGTCTCCATAATATACCCAACGGTGAATTTCCACGGATTACAATATCATTTCGCTGATCGCATATCGTGGCAATTCCCGCGAAATTTGAAGCCATTCTTGCTGGATCGCCAATACTCCCGGAATACCTTTCGGTCTCTTCTATCGAAAAAGTGCGGGCTGAAACTATCGCATTCTGGTTTATAGATTCCTCTTTTTTCAGCTTGTTAGTTACAATTACTTCGTTTAATGCAGTTACTGATTCTTCGAGTTTTATATCTAAAACTGTTTCTTTGGCAGAAGTTATAAAAATATTTTCCCGGGAATATGGCAAATATCCAATATAACTAGCTGCAATAGTCTGCCTTCCGATCGGGACTTTTTCAATTCTAAAATTCCCCTCAATATCTGTTTTGGTACCCAGCAATGGACTGGTTTTGTTAATTATTATTGTCACGCCAACCAATGGAGTTTCAGTTTGTGAATCGACAACTTTCCCTATAACGGTTTGAGTTAAATTTTGTGAAAATAACCCCTGAGTTATTAATACAGAAATAATAATTATAGTTGTTCTTTTCAGTCTGTTGGTTTGCAGCTTGCCGAAGGCGGAGCTTTTGGAGCACAAAATTTTAAATTATTTGTCCGTGATTACTAATTTGTCTACCACTAAAGATATATTGTTCTCTGTCAAGCGAAGGAAGTAGATTCCGCTTGGAAGATTGTCACGAGAGAGAGTAACTGCCTGCCCCGAAATGTTTTTTATTTGTTTTACCTGCTGTCCGAAGGAATTGTAAACTGTCAAAGTTGCGTTGTTGAATAATTTGTCGGACTGCAAAGTTGTCGAGGAGGAAAAAGGATTGGGATAAATTGTAACAGCATCGTTACTGGCAAAACTTTCTATACCTGTTGGTAATGCATTAAGTTTGGCAATAAAAATATCACAAGTATTTCCTGTGTTATCTGCATTTGTTAAAGTAGTTGCTCCAAGGGTGAGGGTGGGAGTGTAAAATAAACCTGCTATGATAACATTACCATTAGCATCTGTTGAAACGCAAATGCCATAATCATCATTAGCTCCACCCGCTCTTGTTGCCCAAATAACATTGCCCGAAGCATTGTATTTAACAAGAAAAATATCCCCCCCACCCGCATTGGTTAAAACAGTTGTTCCGAAGGTGATAGAAGTACTACTAAAAGCACCTGTTAAGAACACATTGCCATTAGCATCGGTGCACACTCCGATACTGGTATCGAAATAACTGGTTCCACCAAAGCTTTTAGCCCAGAGGACATTTCCTGAAGCATCGTATTTAACAAGAAAACCATCATTTGTACCAGCTGCACCTGCATTTGTTAAAACAGTTGTTCCGAAAGTGATGGAAGAGCTCTCAAACCTGCCTGTCATAAGCACATTACCGCTAACATCCGTAGAAACACCGAGGCTTTCTTCACTGGAAGTTCCACCTGAACTTTTTGCCCAGAGAACGGCTCCCGAAGCATCGTATTTTACAAGACAAACATCGCGAGTATTTCCTGTGTTATCTGCATTGGTTAAGGTAGTTGTTCCGAAGGTGATGGAAGTACTGGGAAAACTACCTGCCAGGTATGCATTGCCATTATCATCGGTGGACACGCTGCGGCCATCATCATCTCTGGCTCCTCCTGCGCGATTAGCCCAGAGAACATTTCCCGAAGCATCGTATTTCACAATAAGAATATCCGAAATACCAGCCCCAGGCGTACCACCATTTGTTAAAGTAGTTATTCCGAAAGTGATGTTGTCACTACTAAACATACCTGTCACAAACACATTGCCATTAGCATCGGTGGAAACGCTGCGGCCATCATCATCTTTGACTCCTCCTGCGCTTTTAGCCCAGAGAAATGTTCCCGAAGCATCGTATTTCACAAGAAATAAATCTGCCTTACCAACTGCCGCATTGTTTAATGTAGTTGTTCCAAAAGTGATGGAAGAACTATTAAAATAACCTGTTATGAATACATTGCCGCTGGCATCTGTGGAAACGCTGTTACTAATATCATCATAATCAGTTCCACCTGAGCTTTTAGCCCAGAGAACTGTTCCCAAAGCATTGTATTTCACAAGAAATATATCTGCCTTACCACCTCCCGCGTTGTTTAAAGTAGTTGTTCCAAAAGTGATGGAAGCACTGTTAAACGTTCCCGTCAGAAAAATATTGCCGCTGGCATCGGTGGAAACGCGGTTGCCAATCGCCTTCATTACATCACCTGGATCACTAGAAGTTCCGCCAGCGCGTTTAGCCCAGAGGTAGTCGGGGGTTTGGGCGAAGGTGTTTAATACTATCGCTCCATTGAGCAAAATTGTCAGGAGTAAATTTTTTTTCATTTTAATGCTGTCAGTGATTATAGTGCTGACGCCGCACTTATAGTTTTTTCATATTTTGAGTTTGAAGAGCATGCTAAGCAAAGTTAAAAAGAAGTTTTATTAAAGTCAAGTTTATTTTAATACAAAAATAATCAGCGGTATGTAACAATTTATGTAAATCCCGGTTGATAGACATGGGTTATCTCGTCACCAGTTATTTGCCTATCCGGCAAAGTCACGGTAGCATTTGTGTTAAATTAAAACTTTATATTGAGTCCAAGTCTCCAAATCATGGCATTGTCTCAAAGTTGATATGTAGGCAGTAATGTGTCTCGGTACTGTTATTATATTAACAGTAGTGGCTCGGTACAGGTTTGTCTCGCATTTACAGATCCTGGTAGATTCTCCCGAATCTCTCTAAACTATGAAAAGTAACTTACCTCACCTGAATGTTAAAAACAGATTTTATTCTTTTTGCTTTTCAATAATCTCCTTTTTCAGCGGGTCAAGATGGTTTTTAATTATAGCCCAGATAATTGATGGGTCAACAGCATCATATGCATGGATTAATCTATTACGAAAACCTACTATTTTTCTGGCGTTAATCAAGGTAGAGTCTGGAAATATTTTTTCAAATTTATTTACGGCTTCCCCAATAATCCCAAGTTGTCTTTCGACGGCACTTTGAGTCTTTAAATCAGATAGATACTAGTCATAATTTGAAATCTCTGATGTAAAAGATTCAATTAAGTCAATCGCCTGATGAATGTCAGCTAAGTATTTATTGCCCTGATCCGTCATAGATTAAAATCTTTGTTGAGTCAATGCTTTTTCTTAAAAACGGATTACGGATTGAAGAATCGGTTAGTAGATCAACTTTTCTCCTGAAGAAGACCTCAAACAAATCCCAGAGCGAAAGTAGTTTTTCTCCACGGTCGATAGGATCCTTAGAGTCTATCTCTACTAATAGGTCGATATCACTCTTATTGACATCGAATCTCTCAGTAACAGATGAGCCAAAAGCATACAAGTATTTTACTTTGTGATTTTTGCACAAAAGTGTAAAATCTTTCTGTTTCTTTAATATTTCATCTTTTATGATCATTTGTCAAAGATAGAATATTTTACTTTAAGACAGTCTGACGTCCGGTAAGCAAAACTGCTTGTGTCGGAGAGCAATAGTGTCCACTGACATAGCCACTGGTGAATTGAACACCCGAAGCTGCGAGGGCATTGAGATTCGGTGTTGGATTGTCTTTGCACTTGTGAAAACCGACGTCTCCATAGCCCATATCATCGCCAACAATAAAAAGGATGTTTGGTCTGGCAGGTTGTACAGCTTGAGCGAAGCTGAACGAACTCAGCAACAAGGATGTAATAATATATTTTGCTTCCATTTTTATAATTGTGTTTATAATTTATCCCTCCAGACAATCTGTATTGGGCCCATCAGCCCGGATGGTGGTAAATCGGTTTGCGACATGTCTTTTTTAGCAATGTTGCTTTGTTTGTAAATACTAGTGTTGGCTTTGCCAAGTCGCGACTGCAATTCAACAGGAACATCTGGAGCTTCCTTCAATCCGGATACGTAATTGACAAGTTGGTTGGTCACCAGGACGACAAGTTTATTTTTTCCTGCATGAGCGGCTCTGGCTATATCGAGCCTATAAGGTAACATCCACACTACTCCTATTGATTGGCCGTTCAACTGAACGTCAGCAACATCGCCGACCGCACCCAAGTCCAAAATCATCCGCCCCTTGTTCTCCAATTGTTTTGCAGACAAAGTAAATTCGGTTTCGTACCGTCCTGTGCCTGAGAAATGCTGTGTACGAGGTGCATTTGTCCAGGAAGTCAGCATGTTGGTGGTTGTCTCGAAGGTATCAAACCCATAACCTTCGAGTTTCATATTCCAGTTGCCGGCAATCGGAAACGGCTCTGGCAGTTTCGCGTTAGCTTTTACAGGCGTTGGAGTGTTAACACCGGGGGTAAAGATAAAGAAAGCTGATTCCCAAGGCTCGAAGTCCAGCGGGATGGTTGTTCCATTTGAGTCCACCCGAAACCCTAAAACCTCTTCTCCTGTCGAACCTGTGAGTGCATTCCAGCACTGCGGCTTTTTCCCGGTCACGCGAAAAGTAACATCGGTGACAATGCGATTGGGTTGCAGATTAGTAACAAAATATACATCCAGATCATTGATGCGCTTGTGGATAAATGTCAGACCATCACTCTGCGCCCGTCCGGCCAAAGCAAAATCCGGGGGAGTAACTTTCTCCAGTGAGGCAAGCAAATCATGTTGCTGTTCATTAAGTGGGGTTGTGGGTTTGAATGGCACTTGTTGTGTAGGCACAAACGGCGGTGTTACAATTTTATATTCAGGCAAAAATACTGCCTTGGTTTTGCCGGTGAATAAGCTGGAGATAATTTGTTTCAACTCGCGGTCGTTGCTCTCCGCATTGTTCAGACCGGCGGAGGCTGACGGCAATTCTTCGAGCGCGATAACAGTTCCTCCCGATTTAGCAAAATCGTTGATGGCACGGGCTGTTTCTATCGGTAATACCTTTGCAGCCGGAAGCAGTAATACCCGGTAGGAATAGCCGTTAATATCAACTTTGCCACCCTGAAACTTAGCGCGGTGTTGGAGCAGATCGTCATTCACAATGTCGAAGTCATAGCCATTTGCGACAAGTGTTTTGGCCAAATCGCCATAAGGCATGATGCGGCGGTCGTTACCATACAAGGCTTGTTCGCTCCACATGGTAGCCTGGGGAGAGTAAATCAGCACATCGGCAACAAGTTGACCCTGACGAAGCAGAGAAGCGGATCGCGAAACATATTCAGTAAGATAGTGATAATAATTCCACCATGTGTTCCAATGGCTGATGCGACTGGCCCAAGGCATGTCGCGACTGGGTGCAACGTGCATTTCGGGAGATGCAAAATAGCCGTGGTTGTAAAATTGCGTGATACCATCGCGCAAAAAAGCATCAGTGGCAATTTTCATGTCTTGTAATGAGGTGCGGTAACGGTCAGGGTGAATGAAGGTGTACGATTCGGCAGAAACGATTTTACTCCCGTAAAACCTTGCACCGGAAGTGGTTGCTTTATGGGGATCGGCAATAGGCTCGAAACGTGTAGTGGTGACTTCCGTTTCAGGGCGGGCTATAGACCCCGCACCTTCGACGAGCTCTTCTGTAAAGCGGTAGTGCGGTTGGATACGGGCCTGCACCTTGTGAGCGGCACACCAGTCGTTAAAAGTTTTGAATACTGTTTTCAATCCCAGATCGCTTAAAAAATGACCAAGGTCGTAACGAACGCGAGAAGTCTGAGGTCCTATATTGAACCAGATTGACGGAAGATATTTGGCGAAGTCATATCCGTATTCCTTCTTAAAAATGGTGAGCAGATCGTTACTCCAAAGAAGGGAATTAGGCAACGATTGAATTTCAAAACTGTCGCAAAAGAATGAATCTACGGTGCGCCCAAACTCATTTCCTAAAGATTGAGTCAATATTCCGCCAAGATAATTGCAGTAGTTTTGCATGGCCGACTGGCTAAGGTGATCAATGACCATGCTCGGTTTTGGACCGCTATAAGCCTGATTTTCCTGACCAGTGCGCTTCAACCAGAATGCCATCAACCGCCATTTGCCGGGAGGCACGTCCCATTCCAAAGTAGTTGATCCCGGTTTAATTTTTCCTGTAAGTACCGTCAGAGTATTGCCATCGAGTTGATCCTGTCCGTTGATTTGTGCAGCAACAACGGCAATAACGAGCCCGGCATCGACTTTTTCCATTTCCTTAACAGTTTTGGGTTGGGGCAATTTACCAACGAACCGGGTACCTCCTGCCAAGTCTAAATTGCCCATACACAGCACCTTACTTTGATCTTCCGGTTTTACCCATGGACCGCCAAAACTCCAACCCGGGCCAAAGGTAATGGCCACCTCAATGTCGAGCCGTTTGGCTTCAGCAACGGCGTGCTTCATCAGTTCAAGATGCTCGGGTGAAAGATACTCTGCATTGCCGTTTTCATACATTTGAAACGCGGTCATAATCTCTACGCCACCCATGCCTTGTCTGGCCATCTGTTCAAGCTGAAAAGTGATATCAGCTTTGGTAAGAGCGTTCCCCGGCCACCACCAACGCGTATGCGGTCTATAGGTTCGGGCGGGTTTGTTCCAGCCGGCTTTAAGGGTTTGTAAAGTTAAGTCTGCAGCAACTTTGGGCTTTACCTGGTCAGCCGCCTTAAGAAGAGTTACTGTTGCTATAAATAGCAGGAGCAGCAAGGGCATTGGTTTCATAATAGAATTGATTTTTGTGTTTATGTGATAACTGGTATTAATCATTTTGTCTAAATTATTATCACGGTTTAAATTTATTGTTCAATATATAGAGTGGGAATTAACCGTATAAATTTCTTTCAAAATCAATTACTAAGGTATTTTTTAAATCCGCTGCCAGGTTCTATATAGATTGGATCTAAATTTCGGTCGGGTAACCCAAGCTTCTCCCGTTCGTCATTAATATGCTTAATAAAAAAGTAAGGGTCTTCAGGGTCACCTGCCTTAACAAGTAATTCATTGGTTTTATCATCGAGTTTTTTGACCAAATTAGCATAGTTCATATCGTTGACCAAATTATGATATTGATATGGATCCTTTTCATTGTCGAACAACATCCATGGAGTTTTTGTATCCGATTTGCGCGCATAGGTATAACGTTTTGTACGTACGCCTCGCCATGGTGTTGCACCACTTGTTACGAAGTTCGATCCAACCCAAAGCGTTTTCATGATTAAAACGGCATCCTGTAAATTGGTCCCTTTACCTGTCATAGCGTCGCTAAGATCTTTTCCATCGTCCGAAATTGGTCGGCAAAAACAAATAAAATATTTGGCTTTGGTGCTGGTTTTGCCTTAACCAAATAGGGTAAACTCATTACCCTAACACCTATTCCGCAAGCCAATAATAATTGTTGTTTGTTCATTTAGAGTTTGTTTTCTGTTGTTTGTCTTTTAAAAGATTGGAGCATTTTCGAAATAATAAATTTTAATTTAGTATTTATTTTTTATTCATCTTCTTTTTTCGAATTTGTACCTTTTTTTTCTTTTTGTTTTAAACTACAGAGTACACGGTCCCATTTACAAATATATACATCTTCAGGCAAAAATTCGTCGTTTGTTTTTTTTAGATGTTTCATTAATGCTTTATCTAAATCGGCTTCAATTGTTTGGTATTTAGCATCGCCAATCACGTTTTTCATTTGAAATTGTATTTTCGTTGCTGCCGGCTTTTTTAATTGCATCTGCGAGAGTTGGCTCTGCGATAAAGTCATACCATTTGACCACAGGAAGTTGAGAAGTAATAATGATTGACTTTTTACCATACCGGTCTTCGAGTATCTGTAATAGAGCCAGCCTTGATATATTGTCAAGGGGCATTAACCCGAAGTCATCAAATATAAGTAAATGTGTTTTTTCTATCTGATTAAGCATTTTGATAAAGGTTCCGTCAAGCTTGGATTGAGTCACTTTCTCCAGAAAGCGGTTCATTCCAAAGTAAATGACCCGGTAACCCAGGGAACAGACCTGTCTTCCCAGAGCACAAGCCAGGTAACTCTTACTTGTCTAATGTAAAATTTTACATTAGTGCGGTAAAACATTTATTGCCAATGCACCAGCAAGAGTCTGACAGCTTTTCACCGCGATGGCCTTGCCCCCTTCAAACGTACGCTATTTTACCAGTTTTAGATAAGCTGATTTTAGTCATATGTTTTACCTAAAATTGATTGTTGCAAAATATTAGGTAATTAATCCTGCAAAAAAACCTGCAAGCGCAAGCCAGCTAATGTTCTTTAAATACCAAAAAAAGTTGATTTTCTCGATTCCCATTACAGCCACTCCTGCAGCTGAACCAATAATAATAGCACTTCCTCCAGTACCTGCCGATAAGGCTAGAAATTCCCAAAAAGCATGATCTGTCGGGTACATTTCCATACTAAACATCCCTTGTGCTGCTGCAACCAGAGGAACATTATCTATTATGGCTGAAAAAAGTCCTAAAATTGTACCCGTAACATAGTAATTATCTATATGTTTAACAGTATACTCGGCCAGTTGTCCCAAAACACCAAAGGATTGAAGGGCCGATACTGCCAGCAAAATTCCTAGAAAAAACAAAATGCTTGATGTGTCGCTTTTCCTTAAAGCCTGAGTTACAGAATATTTATATCGCTCATCGGCATGTTTACTTAAATGAATTATGCTACTGATAATCCAAATGACTCTCAATGCAAACAACATTCCCATAAAAGGGGGCATAACTATGCCTCAGACTATGAACCCCAACATCTTTCTTCTTTACAATTACTTTAACTCCCCTTGAATAAAAATAATCCAATAACGAGTCAACTGCCAGTTGAGTCCACCGGGGAACTTTGAACTCTCAACCTCAACCTCAACCTTAGCCTTAACCTTTGCCTTAATTCTTCACTTTTATCTTTTTCCTTTTGTCTTTTATCTTTTATCTTGCCCCCAGAGACGCTCCCGCACCGTCAGTCACATAAGCATCTTGCCATTAATACGCTTAAATACACGTTTATACAATGCTTTTTTCGGATCTTCAGTAAAATAACCAACCCCGCTGGCGCGGGGTTTATTCAGTCTTCGCGGAGAGAAAGGGATTCGAACCCCCGGTACCCTTTTGAGGTACACACGCTTTCCAGGCGTGCCAGTTAAACCACTCCTGCATCTCTCCTTATTAATGCATGCGGTGTTAAAAAACAGGGGCGCAAATTACAAAAATATTTTTACAAAAAGCCCTGTCATGAGATTTCTCCTGCTAATGACTTATTCAATGATTGTACTACTTTTTCCCTTGATGAGTATCTGCCTAAAAGGTGCATAAGTTTGGTAACTGAAGCTTCCGATGTAATGTCTTTCCCACTTACAACACCGGCAGCCAGCATCTGACGGCTTGTCTCATATAAACCCATTTCAACACTACCTCCATGACACTGGGTGACATTGAGGATTATTCCTCCATTATCAATATAGTGTTTAAGATCATCTAAAAACCATTGATACGTGGGTGCATTCCCCGACCCGAATGTCTCTATTATGAGTCCTCTTAATCCCTCTGTTTTAAAAATAGCCTGAACAAGTTTTCTGTTAATCCCCGGGAAGAGTTTAAGTATAGCAACATTGGTATCGAATGCTTTATGAACGGTAAGCTTTTGATCTTTTGCAAGATAACGGATAAGGTTATTAAAATATTTCAAATGTAATCCTACTTCTGCAAGAGGAGAATAGTTGGGAGAATAAAAGGCATCAAAATGCTCAGCGCTCATCTTGGTTGTACGGTTACCACGGGTAAGTTTATTATCGAAATAAATACAGACCTCGGGGACAGCCGGCAAACCGTTTTCCATTGCTGCGGCAATCTCAATTGCAGTGATGAGATTATCCCTGCCATCCGTACGAAGCAGACCTATTGGCAATTGAGAACCGGTAAGAATAACCGGTTTTGCAAGATTTTCCAGCATAAAGCTTAAAGCTGATGCACTATATGCCATTGTATCAGTTCCATGTAATACCACAAAACCATCAAAATCATTGTAGTTATCTTCAATGATCTCAGCCATTTTAACCCAGACACCGGGATCGATATTGGATGAATCCTTTACCGGATCAAAGGAGACTGACTGAAGGTCATAACCGAACTTCCGGAGTTCAGGAACATGATCTGAAATATGCCGGAAGTCGATTGGTACCAGCGATCCGGTTACAGGATCGTGAACCATCCCTATGGTTCCCCCTGTGTAAATGATCAATATGGAGATCCCCTTTTTATTTTTCATGCTTCCCTTTCAAAGATTGAAAAGCCCGTAGGAGTTTGCAAACATTATTGAGGCAACCTCTTCTTCGCTCATCCCGAAAATTTCCGCGAGCTTTTTATTTATTATGCAAATATACGAACTCTCGTTCCTTTTTCCTCTATGTGGTACGGGTGCAAGATATGGAGAGTCAGTTTCAAGAATAAGGTTCTCAGGGCCGATCTCTTTAACTATTTTGTCGAGCCCGGAGTTCTTAAAGGTTACAATACCTCCAATCCCAAGTTTTAATCCCATACCTATTGCCTTCTCAGCATCTTTGATATTTCCGGAAAAGGCATGAAAAACTCCTTTCAAACCCTGCCCCTCAAATTCATCTACTACTGAAAAAACTTCAGGGAACGAATCCCTTGAATGCATCACTACAGGTAATCCTTTATCTATCGCGAAAGCAATCTGCCTTCTGAAAGCAATTAGCTGTTCATTCAGGAAAGTCTTATCCCAATAGAGATCTATTCCGATTTCCCCTATTGCAATGAATTTATGTTTTGTGAACAGGTTTTCAAGCTTATCGAGTTGAGAAACATAATCCTCTTTAACCGATGTGGGATGAAGGCCAATCATCGGATAACAGATACCAGGGTATCTTTTCTCGGCAGAAAGCATCAGGTCAACAGATTGAATATCAATGTTCGGCATCAGCATCTTCATGACGTTGCTGCTCAAAGCTCTGTTTACTGCTTCATCCCTGTCAGTATCGAATTCCGGAAGATAAAGGTGCGTATGGGTATCAATGAGTTTCATTAAACAACACCCTGAGCAATCATAGCATTTGCTACTTTCACAAATCCTCCGATATTGGCGCCGTCAACATAATTAATAAACCCATTTTCCTTTGTGCCATACTTCACACATGTTTTATGAATATTTTTCATGATTGTCTGAAGTTTCTCATCAACCTCTTCACGCGACCATGGCAGCCTCATTGAGTTCTGTGTCATTTCAAGTCCGGATGTGGCAACCCCTCCTGCGTTGGCTGCTTTTCCAGGGCCATAAAGTATTTGTGCATTCAGGAATACCTCTACTGCTTCAGGGGTGGAAGGCATATTTGCACCTTCCGAAACACATATACAACCGTTCTTAATCAGTAATTTAGCATCTGTTTCATTTATTTCATTCTGTGTTGCATTAGGCATTGCCATATCGCACTTAATGATCCATGGTCTTTTCCCTTCAAAATATTCGACGCCATATTTTTCAGCATATTCTTTTATTCTTCCCCTTTTCACATTTTTAAGCTCCATAATGAATTTAAGTTTTTCAGCATCAATCCCCTTAGGATCGTAGATAAATCCGTTCGAATCTGATGAAGTAACCACTTTACCCCCAAATTCAGTAACTTTTTCTGTTGCATACTGGGCCACATTTCCTGAACCTGAAATGCAAACGATTTTCCCTTTTAAACTGTCGCCACGGGTGGCTAACATCTCCTGAGCAAAATATGTGGCTCCGTAGCCTGTTGCCTCAGGACGAATAAGTGAGCCACCCCATTCAATTCCTTTACCGGTAAGTACGCCGGTGAATTCATTTTTAAGTCTCTTATACTGACCAAACAGGTAACCAATTTCACGGCCTCCTACTCCTATATCTCCGGCAGGAACATCGGTGTCGTTACCAATATAACGAAAGAGTTCTGACATAAAACTCTGACAGAATCTCATTACTTCATTATCTGACTTGCCCTTTGGATCAAAATCAGACCCGCCTTTTGCGCCACCCATAGGCAAAGTGGTGAGGCTGTTTTTAAGCACCTGTTCAAAGGCGAGGAATTTAAGAATGCCAAGGTTAACCGTGGGATGAAGTCTGAGACCTCCTTTATACGGACCTATTGCACTGTTCATCTGAATTCTGTAGCCACGGTTGATCTGAACTTCACCTTTGTCATCTAACCAGGGAACCCTGAAAATAATTATCCGTTCAGGTTCTGCAATTCTTTCAAGTATTTTTGCATGTTTATACTTTGGATTTTCTTCGATAAAGGGAATAAGAGATTCTGCAACCTCCTGAACTGCCTGATGGAACTCATTCTCACCAGGATTTCTGGCTTTTATCATTGCCATAAATTGTTGTACTCTTGGATCCATAATTGAAAAAATTAATTAAAAGTTAATATATGGTTAATATTATTAATACAATTTCAAATATAACTTAATTATTTATAAAAACAAATATAACAAATTAAACTGTCCGGTATACTTTTCCCGGTTCATGAGTAATTCATAGATCAGTGAATCCCCGCGAGCGCATTGGCTTCGCCGAGCTCGTAAACTCGGTTCTCCGTTGCTTGCTGCGAAGAGCTTCAATTGATAACCATGTATTAACAAATAAAATGATATTTATGAAATAGTAACTAATTCTAATTCATTAGATTAGAAAAATACTCGAAAAATCAGACCTGTTTTAACCTGCATTATTCATGCAGAAGTTTATGAACGGCGAAGCCCTCATCTAAGTTAATTATACAGATTAAATCCCTTCCCCTTTAAAAATAATACCAATCGTATAAAATATAACTTTCAGATCGAACCACAGCGACCTGTTTTCGAGGTAAAAAAGGTCATAATCAAGCCTTTCTATCATTTCATCGATATTGGAAGCATAGCCATATTTAACCTGACCCCACGAGGTGATACCCGGTTTAATATTTTGAAGCAGTTTATATTGAGGTGTTTTTTGCAGTATCTGATCAATGAAATATTGTTGCTCGGGCCTTGGACCAACCAAAGACAATTCTCCCTTCAGAACATTAACAAAATTTGGAATTTCATCAAACTTGTGTTTTCTCATAAATCGACCCATCGCTGTTATCCTTTTGTCATTTTTACCTGAAAGCAGTGGTACCCCCTCTTCCGTTCCAAAATGCATTGACCTGAATTTGTAAATAGTGAAAGATTTGCCAAACTTTCCGATACGTTTTTGTGAATAAATTACCGGGCCCTTCCCTGATATTTTAATTGCTATTGCAAGTATCAGGATAACAGGAATTAGCAGAACCAAACAAAGTATTGAAACAGAATAATCAATTACCGTTTTAATTATCGCCTGGGGATATTGTCTTATTAAATTCATGGCATAAACATACAAATTAAATGTCTGATTTGAATTATTTTATCCGTAATTACTTTTTTAAGAACTTAACCCGCATTATTCATGCAGAAGATAAAAGACTCCCGATAGCTATCGGGAAGTAAAAAGTTGAGGAGCGTAGCGACGAAATCCCGCTTCGGCGGGGATAAAAGTTAGTCATTTATAAACCATTTTCAATATTTTTTTTTTGTAAAGTTGATTCTTATGATATATTTTTATAATGTCTTGAACCTTTTGACTTTTATCTTGGTTCTATACTTTTATCTTGCGCCTTTTGTCTTTTATCTTGGCTCTATACTTTTGTCTTGTGACTTTTGTCTTTTATCTTGGCTCTGTACTTTTGTCTTTTCAGAAGTTTATAAATTTAACAGATTAGCATACTAATTTACTCGATATTTAAATATATTCACTATTTCTATTATTTTTGAAACAAATTATATAATATCAGGCATAAATATTAATAAATTGAAAAGCAGTAAACCAAAATTTAACAGGATTGCAATTAAAATAGGAAGTAGTGTTATTACTCAAAGCGATGGATCTCTTAACGACAGTAGAATATTACGGCTGGTTGAGGATGTCGCTATCCTTTACAAACAAGGGATTGAAGTGATATTAATTTCATCGGGAGCTGTGGCAGCAGGTCGTAGTGAAGTAATTCCTTCAAAAAAAACAAACATAATAGCTGCCAAACAGATATGGGCAGCAATTGGCCAGGTGAAACTAATGTCGAGTTATCAGTTTCTATTTGGTAAATATGGGATTCAGGCCGGCCAGCTACTCGCAACTAAAGAGAGTTTCAGGGACCGAAGGCATTACCTGAATATGAAAAACTGCATTTCAGCAATGCTTGAAAACCAGGTATTGCCAATCGTTAATGAGAATGATACCATTTCGATAAATGAACTTATGTTCACTGATAACGATGAATTGTCGGGCCTCATTTCATCAATGATGGACTGCAATTCGCTTTTCATCCTCTCGAATGTCGATGGCGTTTATAATGGTGTGCCCGGACACGAAGGTACGGAACTTATTACCAGCATAGATGAGGATTCTGAAGATCTGGATAAATACATTTCTTCCGCGAAATCCGGATTCGGCCGGGGAGGGATGATCACTAAATGTTCAATCGCGAGGAAAATAGCTTCTCATGGTATTGATGTATTTATAGCTAACGGTACCCGCGACTCGATAGTAACTGATATCGTAAGAAGAAAAGAGGTTCCCTACACCCACTTCGTTGCCAGCAACAAAATTGAAACGGGTGTTAAAAAATGGTTATCTCACTCCGATACTTTTGCCAAAGGTGCAGTAATTGTCAATAACGGTGCCAAAGATGCTCTGCTTGGTCAAAAGGCAACAAGCTTGCTTATGATCGGGATAATCAGAGTTGAGGGATTTTTTATGAGTGGTGATATTGTCAGGATATTTGATGAAATGGGAAACAATATTGGATTGGGGAAATCGCAATACGACTCGAAAAAGGCTGAACAAAACATTGGTGAAAAGCTAAGCAAACCATTTATTCATTATGACTATCTGGTTATTAATGAGAAGAATAAAAACAGTATTCAGATATAAATAGTAAAGGTAAAATGCAAAACCTGAAACCTTGAACCGGAAACGCGAAACAATTTTATAATGGATTGCACACCCATATTCAAAAAAGTATTAAAAAGCAGCCGGACATTGAATGTTTTGGATACAGATACCATTAATAAGGTTCTCCTGATGGTTGCCGATGCAGCAGTTGAAAATATGGAATTCATTATTACTGAGAATAAAAAAGATTTGGCTTTGATGGATGAATCCGATCCGGGGTATGACCGTTTGTTGTTAACTTCCGGTCGAATTGAGGGGATTGCTTCAGAAATACAAAACGTTGCCGAATTGCCAAGCCCTGTTGGCCGGATACTCTCGGAAAACACGAGGCCAAACGGCCTGAAAATTTCTAAAATATCCGTTCCTTTTGGTGTTATCGGTGTAATTTATGAAGCAAGGCCAAATGTTACATTTGATGTATTTTCACTATGCCTGAAATCGGGGAATGCCTGTATTCTTAAGGGAGGAAGCGATGCAATAAACTCAAATACAGCTATCGTGGAGGTAATCAGGTCAGTCCTCAAGAGAAATGGAATCGACCAGAATGTTCTCACTCTTTTGCCTGCAGGCCGCGATGAAACCATACAGTTATTAAATGCCCGCGATTACATTGATCTGATAATCCCCCGCGGGAGCCGGAACTTAATAAATTATGTTCGGGAAAATGCTACCATCCCGGTTATTGAAACAGGTGCGGGGATTTGTCATACCTATTTTGATGAATTTGGCGACAAAGTAAAGGGGCGGATAATTATTAACAATGCAAAAACACGAAGAGTGAGCGTTTGCAATGCTCTTGATTGCCTGATAGTACACGAAAACCGTCTTGGGGATATTGATTACCTTGTTGGTCTTTGCTCTGATTCAAATGTACTGATTTATGCAGATGAAAAAGCATACCTGGCATTAAAAGGGAAATACCCATCTGAACTGCTCAAAAATGCCACCGACAATTCGTTTGGAACAGAATTCCTTTCTTATAAAATGGCCATTAAAACAGTTGATTCATTTGAAGAAGCCTTGTCCCATATTTCCGAATACGGGTCAAAACATAGCGAAGCCATTATTTCTGAGAACATTAAACGAATTCAATTGTTTTACAAGTTAGTCGATGCTTCGTCAGTATATTCAAATGCATCAACAGCATTTACCGATGGTGCAGAATTCGGGCTTGGAGCTGAAATTGGCATCTCTACCCAGAAATTACATGCAAGAGGGCCAATGGCATTAGAGGCATTAACAACTTACAAATGGATTATTGAAGGAAATGGGCAAGTGCGAACCTAAACAGTTAAAAATGAGAACTATATGATATTTGATTTTGAAATGATCAATGCTTTTTACAAGGAACTGCCTTCAAAGATTTTTAAAATCAGGAAAATTCTGGGGCGACCTTTAACATTGAGTGAGAAAATTCTGTATAGCCATCTTTATGAAAAATTTCAGAAAGGATCGTTAAAACGGGGTGTTGATTACGTGGATTTTGCTCCCGACAGGGTGTCAATGCAGGATGCTACCGCCCAAATGGCAATATTGCAATTTATGATGGCAGGGAAAGAGCATACTGCAGTTCCGACTTCTGTCCACTGCGATCATCTCATATTGGCAAAATCAGGGGCTGAAGAGGACCTGAAATCAGCCGTTAATACAAATAAAGAGGTTTATGAATTTTTAAGTTCGGCATGCAATAAATACGATATCGGTTTCTGGAATCCCGGAGCAGGCATAATCCATCAGATAGTTCTTGAAAATTATGCTTTCCCCGGAGGGATGATGATAGGAACAGATTCCCACACTCCCAATGCCGGCGGTCTTGGAATGATTGCAATCGGTGTTGGTGGCGCTGATGCTGTCGATGTAATGGCCGGTATGAGTTGGGAATTAAAATTTCCGGGGCTTATCGGGATAAAACTGACAGGGAAACTGAGTGGATGGTCCTCTGCAAAAGATGTCATTCTAAAGATAACCGGGTTACTTACTGTTAAAGGGGGAACAGGTTGTATTATTGAATATTTCGGAGACGGTGCTGAATCGCTCTCCTGTACCGGGAAAGCTACAATTTGCAACATGGGAGCGGAAACTGGCGCCACCTGCTCCATTTTCAGCTTCGATAATGCTATGTCAGAATATCTTACAGCGACAGGGAGAAAAGATGTAGCCGGACTGGCAACCAAAAACAGGGAGCACCTGACTGCTGACCCTGAGGTATATACTGATCCAGGCAAATATTATGATCAGTATTTTGAAATCAATCTTTCTGAACTTGAGCCTTATATAAACGGTCCGTTCACACCCGACCTTGCAACTCCCATTTCACGTATGAAAGAGGAAGCCGAAAAGAACGGATGGCCTGTAGATGTGGAGGTTGGACTTATCGGATCGTGTACCAATTCATCGTATGAAGATATTTCTCGCGCAGCCTCTGTAGTGAAAAATGCCTTATGTGTAAAACTGACTGCCAAATCGGAGTATAAAATTACACCCGGATCGGAACAAATACGCTTCATCGCGGAACGTGATGGTTACTTTGACCTGTTTGAAAAAATTGGAGGTGAAGTGTTTGCTAATGCCTGTGGCCCTTGTATAGGTCAGTGGGATCGCGAAGGGTCTGATAAAAACCTGGTTAACACTGTTATTCATTCCTTTAACCGCAACTTTGCAAAACGTACTGATGGAAATCCAAATACATATGCCTTCGTGGCTTCCCCTGAAATAGTGACTGCTATTGCTATTTCAGGGAAACTCACATTTAACCCGATTACCGATACATTACTGAATTCCGGGGGTAAAGAGGTGAAAATTGCCGAACCGGAAGGGTTTGAGCTCCCTCCACGGGGATTTGGAAACATCGAAAACGGCTACCGGAAACCGGGGACGAAAGTAGGTAAGGAAGATATAATAATTGCCGCTGATTCAGACAGGTTACAATCATTGGCACCTTTTAAGGAATGGGATGGATTTGATTTTTATGATCTCCCTTTACTCATTAAAGCTAAAGGAAAATGCACTACCGATCATATATCAATGGCCGGATTCTGGTTAAAATACCGTGGACATCTTGAAAACATCTCAAATAATTACATGATTGGCGCTGTAAATTATTTCAATGATAAAACAAACCTGATCCTTAATCAGTTAATCCGTAAATATGATACAGTTCCTTCAGTTGCAAGGGCTTATAAAACAACCGGTATCGGTTCTGTTGTGGTCGGAGAAGAGAACTTTGGCGAAGGATCATCGCGCGAGCATGCCGCAATGGAACCAAGATACCTGAATGTAAAAGCCGTGATCGTAAAATCATTTGCACGGATACATGAAACTAATCTTAAAAAACAAGGAGTTCTGACATTAACATTTTCAAATAAAGAAGATTACAATAAAATTAAAGAAGATGACAAAATTGATATTGCCGGACTAGAAAATTTTGTACCAGGCAGCCGGTTAACTGTAACTTTAAATCATGCTGATAGAGGAAAAGAAAAGATTACTGTTCAACATTCATATAATGAGACCCAAATAGCCTGGTTTAAAGCAGGAAGCGCTTTAAATATTATTAGAAAATCAAATGAGAAGTATGTTATCTGAAAAAATCAAATTATCAAACGGTAAATTAAATGTTCCTGATAATCCGGTTATTCCGTATATTGAAGGAGATGGAACCGGACCTGATATATGGAAAGCATCAGTGCGTGTTTTTGATGCAGCAGTCAGTAAAGCCTATAACGGGAAAAGGAAAATAACATGGAAAGAAGTTCTTGCCGGGGGTAAAGCCTATAAACAAACAGGAAACTGGTTGCCGGAAGAGACACTGACAAGTTTCCGGGAATACCTGGTTGGGATAAAAGGACCGCTTACTACACCCATTGGAGAAGGAATGCGTTCATTAAACGTTGCCTTACGTCAGGTTTTAGATCTCTATACCTGCTACAGGCCGGTACGTTATTTCAAAGGAGTCCCGAGTCCTGTAAAGAATCCTGAAAAAGTAGATATGCATATTTTCAGGGAAAATACAGAAGATATCTATGCCGGCATCGAATTCATGAATGGGAAACCGGGAACGGAAAAAATTATAAGATTTTTAATTGATGAAATGGGTGTTAAAACAATCCGGTTTCCAGCTACCTCTTCTATTGGTATAAAACCCGTTTCATTAGAAGGTTCTGAACGCCTGGTAAGGCAGGCAATTAAATATGCGATTGACAAAAAATTACCGTCAGTGACACTTGTTCATAAAGGGAATATAATGAAGTTTACTGAGGGCGCTTTCATGAAATGGGGATATTCTCTGGCGGAAAGAGAATTTGGGAATGATGTTTTTACCTGGTTACAGCACAAGCAAATTTCAGACAAACAAGGTCTGGATGCTGCAGACAAAATGCTTAAGAAGGCGAAATCGGAAGGTAAGGTGATCATAAAAGATGTAATAGCCGATGCTTTCCTGCAGCAAATTCTTACAAGACCTGAAGAATATTCGGTCATCGCTACATTAAACCTTAATGGAGACTATATCTCAGATGCACTTGCAGCCATCGTTGGAGGAATTGGCATTGCTCCGGGTGCAAATATCAATTTTGAGAGTGGTCATGCCATATTTGAGGCAACACACGGTACTGCACCCAAATATGCTGATCAGGATAAAGTCAACCCGGGTTCTGTGATCCTTTCTGGTGCGTTAATGTTTGAATATATAGGATGGAATGAAGCATCCGAAAATATTTATAATGGTCTGGGAAAAGCTATTCTCAGTAAAAATGTCACTTATGATTTTCATCGTTTGATGGATCAGGCAACCCTTTTAAAAACTTCTGAATTTGCAGATGTAATTATTTCGAAAATGTAAAATCATTTTTTATGGAAGACAAAGATTTCTTTTTAAAGCTTGAAGAATCGGTAAGAAAATCTTGCCAGATTGATAATGAATTATTTGAGAAGTATGAGGTGAAGCGTGGGCTGAGAAATAAGGATCAGACAGGCGTTTTAGTCGGATTAACCAATATCGGTGATGTGGTCGGTTATAAAAAAGAGGACGACAAAGTTATTGCCGTACCGGGAAGATTAGTGTACAGGGGAATTGATATTGAGGATCTTACTGAAGGATTTCAGAAAGACAACCGGCATGGTTTTGATGAAACTGTATATCTTTTATTGACCGGACATCTTCCATGTAAAATGGAACTGGAAGAATTTTCGGCACATATAGCATCACTCAGGCCATTGCCTGATCATTTTGTAAAAGATATGATATTATCAATGAAAGGTAAAGATGTTCTCAATATGCTTGCCAGGTCTGTTTTGGGATTATATACACTTGATAAAAAACCCGATGATATTTCTCTTGACAATATGATAAAACAAACTTTAAATCTAATTGCCAAATTCCCTTCAATTATTGCATATTCTTACCAGGCATTAAAACATGCATACCAGGGAAAGACATTGTCGATTCGTCATCCTCAGATAAAGTTGAGCACGGCAGAGAATTTTCTACATTTAATCAGGGGTGATAGTTCCCGTTATACCAAACTTGAAGCCGACCTTCTCGACCTTGCACTTGTGCTTCATGCAGAACATGGTGGTGGTAATAACTCAACTTTTACCATGCGGGTAACCAGCTCGACAGAAACAGATATTTATTCTGCCGTTACCTCCGCTATCGGATCATTAAAAGGACCTTTGCATGGAGGCGCCAATCTTAAAGTTCTGGAAATGATGGAAGATATGAAAAAGAAGGTTAAGAACTGGAGCAGTGAGGAAGATGTTGAGGAATATCTCCTGAAGATTCTAAATAAAAAAGCAAATGATCTTTCCGGTAAAATATATGGTATTGGTCATGCTGTTTATACTATTTATGATCCAAGAGCTACCCTGTTAAAAGTAAAAGCGAGAGAACTTGCAATAGAAAAAGGCCGTCTTGAAGAATTTGAACTTTATTCACTAGTTGAAAAACTTACACCTGAAGTTTTCAGGGTATTCAAAGGAGAAAAATCAACAAAGGTGGTTTGTATTAATGTCGATTTTTACTCAGGTTTTGTATATTCATGCATCGGTATTCCAAAGGAGTTATTTACACCTCTTTTTGCACTTGCAAGGGTTTCCGGATGGTGCACTCACCGGATTGAAGAATTGACATTCTCTGCAAAAAGGATTATCAGGCCTGCATTTAAAAATGTTTATGGCAGGATGGAATATGTTCCTCTTAACGAGAGATAACCAGGTTATTCATTAGCTTATTTGTCTGTTTATCGAAGAGCTTATTTTTATTATTATTTTTATTTTGTGAAAATGGTAACTACTATCAACCTGATCAGGAGTTAATTTTCGAGGTGGGCTATCTTTCTTTCATATCCGGGAGATACCTTCTCATGGATTATTCGATTTTCTTTGTTAGCGGGCATAGTTTAATTAGGTTTAAGAACATGAATAAGCAGACTTCAATTTAATTTTTTAAAAATCTATCATAGCCTTCATTACACCATCTTTGTAATCTGCTACAAGATCAAAAGCTTCTTTCGTTCTGCCGAACGGGAACCGGTGCGTAATCATATTATTAATACTGATTAATCCGTTTTTCATCATTTCAAGAGCCGGTTCTACGCAATCCACCTGGCGCCGTATAAATTGAAGAGATATCTCCCTGCGCCGTGTCGTTTCAACACTCATCGACCAGCGGTCGAATTCAGGAATTCCAACCACTATAAGCCTGCCACCCGGCTTGAGAACATCAATAGCCTGATCAAATGCTTCCTGCTGACCGCAACATTCAAAAACCACATCCAGGCCCAGATGGGCTTTTTGCACGATCTTCTCAACTACATCTTCTTTTAACGGATTACCGGTAAATGAGGCTCCTTCCTTTTCGGCAATTGAGAGTCGTGGATCAATTTTATCTGTAATGTAAAAAGAATCAGCACCCTCTGCTTTGGCAGCGAGCATCACGCTCATTCCGATAGGTCCGTATCCGAATATTCCAATTTTCATATCTTTGACACCACCTGATTTTTTCACTGCATAGACCCCGATAGCAAGGGGCTCGGAAATTGAACCATTATCAGGAGTCAGCTTCCCGCTTAAAGGGAAACAGCTCTCCTCAGGCATTACAATATATTCCAGAAGGCAGCCTTCAGCCTGCCCCGGGCAACCCAGAAACCTGAGTTTTCTGCATGTATGATGCCTTCCGGCAAGACACTGATCACATTCCCAACAAGGCATAGCGGGCTCAATTGCAATGGTATCACCCGGTTTAACCCTTTTTACTGCCTGTCCGACTTCAACAACAACTCCGGCTCCTTCGTGCCCTACCGTGAAAGGATATTTAACTTTTTGGGAACCAATCTGGCCCTTGGTATAATAATGAATATCCGATCCACAAATGCCAAGGACAGACATTCTTATTTTAACATCATTGGGTTTGATCAAAACCGGCTCAGGAATATCTTTCATCTCCATCTGCCTGATCGCGGTGAGCATCATTACTTTCATCTCTCAGGTTTTTTGTGCAAATATACATAATCCTGACTATAATTATTTTGTCTTGCAGTCTTGCAGTCTTGCAGTCTTGCAGTCTTGTATTCATTACAACCCTGCCGGGCCTTTTGCTGTCTCTGAATTTTTTGTAATTTCACCATCCGGAAACATTTAATTATTATGAGAAACATTTACGGGATAGGTGAAACAGTACTGGACATTATCTTTAAAAACGGCCAACCCCAGGCTGCAAAAGCAGGCGGGTCAGTTCTGAACAGCGTTGTCTCAATAGGACGCATGGAATTGCCGGTCTCTTTTATAAGCGAATACGGCTTGGATGACGTTGGCTATTTAATCGATGATTTTCTGAAAAACAACGGAGTTAATTCATCGTTCGTGCATCGCTTTCATAACGGAAGCACAGCCCTCGCGCTGGCGTTCCTTGATGAGAAGAACGATGCACATTATTCATTCTATAAAAACTTTCCGGCAAAGAGGCTTGATATAGATTTCCCTGTTATTGAAAAAGACGACATAGTTCTATGTGGTTCATTTTATGCAATCTGGCCGGAGATAAGGGATAAGTTTAAGAAATTCATCCACTGTGCAAAAGAGAAAGGTGCATTGGTAATTTATGATCCGAATTTTCGGAAGGCTCATCTGTCTGAGATAGATATTCTCAAACCATTGATCACTGAAAATATGCAGATGGCCAGCCTTATCAGGGGTTCGGATGAAGATTTTAAAAATATTTTTGGGGTGAATAATGCTGATGAGGCATGGGAAGTGGCAAGAAAATATTGTAATTGTCTGGTTTACACTTCAAATATTGATGGTGTTTATGTGAGGACCACCTCTTTTTCAGGGAAATTTCCTGTGCAAATAATTACTCCTGTCAGTACAATTGGGGCAGGCGATAATTTCAATGCGGGGATGATTACATCAATATATCGTAATAATATTCAAAAGGAACAACTGAAAAAACTGACTGAACAGGAATGGTTAAAAGTCATCACAACGGCTGTTGCATTTGCAACTCATGTTTGCTTGAGTTACGATAATTATATTTCTGATGAATTTGCAAAATTGACTAAAAGCAGAGAGGGTTATTAATGGATTTGATTTATTAAAATCGCCAGGAACACGCTTATAATCAGTACCTCCTGTTATCGAAACAGTGATGCTCATGAAATAAACCAGAGGATAAATGGCATTAGCAGTTACAAAAAATGAGGCTGTACATATCTGTTACAGCCTCACTGGTATTTGTTTGAGTAAGATTAATCTACTTTTTTAACTTTGATGGCAACCGGTCCTTTTTCTCTCTGCTCAACTTCAAATTCAACTGCCTGGCCTGCCTCAAGTTCGGTATGTGAAACTTCTAAACCAGAACGGTGGATAAAGATATCCTTATCATCTTCTGTCTGAAGAAATCCGAACCCTTTTACTCTGTCATACCATTTAACAGTACCTTTCATAGTTTTAGATTTTTTGTTACCTACCTGTAGTTATCTCTTCTGTTTCCCCCACCGCCTCTGCGGTCGTTGTCACCACCTCTGAAATTACTTTTCCTTTCGGTCCTTTCAATGGATTCATTAACGATAATGTTTCTACCGCTAACTTCAGCTCCATTTAATTCCTCGATAGCTTTTTTTGCTTCAGCATCATTTGGCATCTCAACGAAACCAAATCCTTTGCTTTTCCCGGAGTATTTGTCAATAATGACTTTTGCGGATGTTACTTCGCCATACTCTTCAAAGATTTCTTTTAATTCTGCTTCACTCATTTTAAAATGAAGACTTCCTACGTAAATGTTCATAATTCAATTATTAAAGTATTTATAAAACAGGAACAAAGGTCATATTTTTTTTTGTAAACAAAAAATAAAAAGTCATAATATATTGTATTTAAATAGTTTTTTGACATTCAAACCATAAAATAAGACGTAATTAGCATTGAATTTGTCATAATAATATTAACTGTCTCTCCCATTCTCCCATTCTCCCATTCTCCCAGTCCCTACTTCCTGTTCCTGATGTAGATATGCTTTATATGATTCTGCCCGGATTCTCTTTCATCAATTTCAAAATCAAGCGACCTGATAAGCGGCGTCAATTTTTGGAATCCAAAATTCCTGGGATCAAAATCAGGTTGTTTCTTAAGGATCAGGTTTCCTACATCACCAAGATATGCCCAACCATTTTCATCAGCAAGATCGGTTATTGATGAAGCTATAAGTCTTTTAACAATATGGGCAGCTGCCTGAGGAGCGGTTTCTTCGGTTTTCTTCTTTTTTACAACCGGCTTCCCCTTTTTTTTGATCTCCGGAGAAGGTTCCAATGTAACTATTGATGATGTGATTATTTCGAGATAGATGAATTTATCGCATGATACAATGAATGGATGAGGTGTTTTTCTTTCTCCAATCCCGATCACTTTCATGCCTGCTTCCCTTAACCTTGTAGCCAGTCGTGTGAAATCGCTGTCGCTTGAAACAATACAAAAACCATCAACCTTTCCCGAATAGAGTATATCCATTGCATCAATTATCAATGCGGAGTCAGTGGAATTTTTACCCCTTGTATAACTGTATTGCTGAATAGGGGTTATTGCATTCTCGAGAAGAACTGATTTCCACCCTGAAATTGTAGGCTTTGTCCAGTCTCCATAAATCCTTTTAAATGTTGGAGTTCCGTACTTTGCTATCTCTTCAAGCATTCCCTTAACATTGCTATACGGAATATTGTCAGCATCAATCAGAACAGCAAGCCGTAAATCGTTTAATGTTTGCATAATTCATGCTTTTGTTAACCGGATGCAAGTTAATACTTTTTTCCAGTCATTTCTTTAATATCGAGCCGGAGAATGATTGCCTTTTTCAGCTCGTTCTCATCATAAATATAATGTCTTTCACCTCCATAGTGTGACATTATACAATTTAAACCCTATGTGTTTATTGAAACTTCAAAAATATTCTATAAAAATAAAGAATTTTGTTAACTTTGCTTCCCCCCTGAAAAAGGGGTTATATAATTAATCAAAACCAATTAATATGGGAAAAGGTGATAAAAAATCAAGAAGAGGTAAAATCATACTTGGCTCTTATGGCGTAAGACGTCGCAGGAAAAAAGCTGATAAACAAGAAATTAAGCCGGTTAAAATAATCAGGGTGAAAGAACCGAAAGAAAAGAAACTTGTAAAAGAGTTAAAAGAGGTGATCGAGGTGAAACCTGTTAAAGAAGTCAAAGAAATTAAGGAAGTAAAAGAGGTCAGCGAAATAAAAGTTGCCAAAGAAAAAACTGCGGCAAAAACACCGAAAGTTGCTAAGGAGAAAAAGGAAATTAAAGAGGTCAAAGCAACAAAGGAACCAAAACCTAAAAAAGGGAAGAAGAGTTAAAACAGATAATGGAAATATTTTTTGAGGGGATAGTTCTGAGACCCTGGTCCATAAGTGATGCCACGCAACTTGCTTTAATAGCTGATAATAAAAATATTGCCGACAATCTTCGCGACGGGTTTCCCTTTCCCTATTCGTTAAATGATGCCAAAAACTGGCTAAATATCATTTTGCCGGAAAATTCACCACCAAGATTTTTTGCAATCACGGTTGATAAATGGCTTGTTGGAAGTATCGGGATTGTCTCCAAGACTGATATTTACAGAAAAAACTTTGAGATAGGTTATTTTCTCTCTGAAGAATATTGGGGAAAAGGTATCGCTACCAAAGCCATTAAGGCTGCTACATCCTACGCATTCAAAGACTTCGACATAGTGAGAGGCTATGCGGAGCCTTTTTCAGATAATACCGGTTCACGAAAAGCTCTTGAAAAGGCTGGTTTTACTCTTGAAGCTACTCTTAAAAGAAATGTTATAAAGAACGGAATTATCAAGGATAGTTGTATCTATTCTGTTCTTAAAGAAGATTTTTAGTAATATGTTTGTTTATAGGTGCACGTAATTCATAGCTCGTAGCTCATAGTAATTATATTTTTAATCTTTAATCTTTAATCTTTAATTCCTGACAATCAGCCATTTGTAATCCTCAGGATCAATAACTGCATTAATTATCACGGGTTCGTTTACAGAAAGTGCCTCAATTATTGCTTTTCTCATTCTTTCATGCGAATCAGCTCTTAATACTTTAATACCCAGGAATGTATCAGCACAAAAAAGATCTCCCTGGTAAAGGTTGGTTCCATAGGGGGGAAGGTTCTTCCATGACTGTTTAACTTTGATCAGGTTAAGTTCGCCGTCGGAAAAAACAATAACAATCACAGGCAAATTGTATCTTTTCGCGGTTATCATCTCTCCAGCCATCATAAGGAAGCCACCGTCACCAGTAACACAAATAACTGTCGCATCCGGTGAATTTATCTGGGCTGCCAGAGCAGCAGGAATACCGAAACCCATTCCCGACCATCCGTTTGTCATAATTATTTTCCCTTTACCATGTGTTTGCCAGAATTGCCCGATAAGATGAAGATGAGAACCGACATCGGCTGTAAGAATTGCATCTTCAGGTAATTCATCCTGTAGGATTTTCAGAGCGGCTGCAGGTCCGAAATGGTTTGTAAAGCCATTAAAGACCGAAGCCATCTCATCACGTATTCCTTTAATGACAGCTTGCTCGAATATCAATGAACTTATATTCAGGTTTTTAAGGATACTGAACCACTCATCAGCCATACCGGTATACTGAGCTATTGTCCCGGTAGAAGGCATATCGGTTTCCATTATATCAAAATGGACAAGAGGTACATCCGGCATCCACGACTCGTAATTGTATTCAACAGGATCGTAACCGATACCAATAATCAGATCTGTCTTCTCGTATATATCTTCAAGATAGTCGCTCAATGAATGGGATAACACCCCGGCATAGCATGGATGGTCTTCCGGTATCAGTCCTTTAGCCATAGGTGTTATCACTACCGGCATTCTGTAATAATCGAGAAAGGCGAGCAATTCAGTCTGAATATCAAGCCGCGCAGCTGTAAGTCCTACAGCCATCAGAGGACGGCGCGATTTTTCAAGTAGGGAAATTATCTTTTGAATGTTATTATTGTAATATCTGATCTCACTTTCAATCCCTGCTGTGGCTGGTGTATCTATTTCAATATCATAAATATCTGAGGGAAGTCCGATATGGATTGGGCCGGGGTAGGCTTCCTGACATAGCCTGATAGCCGATTCCATGACCTCCACCACATTATTCGCACTCATCCTGTATGTTGCTTTCGTTAAAGGTTCAAAGAGCTTCTGGTGGTTGATATTCATCTGGGTTGTCCGGTTTACCATGTTATCATCCATTTCACTTGTGAAAACAATAACAGGAGATCTGTCCAATAATGCTCCTCCTACACCGGTTGCAATGTTAGTTGCACCTGGTCCAAAGGTGGCATGACAAACCCCCGGAATTCCTGTCAGCCTGGCTGTTACACCTGCCATGATCCCCGCTGAAGCTTCATTTGATGTAAGAATGAACTCGATGCCTGTGGCTCTGAATGCTTCCAGATATGGGATAGATGGCCCGCCCGGGATACCGAAGACATATCTGACTCCCTGATTAAATAGTTGATTCGCAATATATTCTGCGATAGTCATGAATAACATGTTGAATAACAGACAAAACTATTAAATATTATGAAGTCCTCATATTAAAATTGAATTCAAATTCTGTTACACTTATCCTAATGTTTTTTTTCTGATATTTGCCCCCAGATATTTTTTCATTGAACAGCAAGGGAAACACTATTTTTTGGGCAATTATAGCCTGCCTTTTGTGGTCAACTGCTTATGCCAGCATTAAGCTTGGATTGCAATATGACACCCCCTTCCATTTCGCAGGAGTGCGGTTTATCATTTCAGGGCTTATGATCTTACCTTTCACTGTGAAACCGGCGGTTTATATTAAAATGATCAGGGAACACTGGAAGGTAGTTGCGTGGGTTACTCTACTTCAGACTCTGATTAATTATACATTGTTCTATCAGGGTCTTAACCTGGTCCCGGGTGCTCTGGGAGCAGTGATAGTCGGCTCACAACCTCTTGTTACTGCTGTGGTTGCAGCGATGATGCATGGTGACGATAAGCTCACAAGAAAAAAAATTATAACGATTGTTTTTGGTCTCTCAGGTGTTATCCTAATCAGTGCCGGAAGACAGGCATTTAAGTTCGGAACTGCAATTGAACTTTTAGGTGTTCTGATGATTCTCCTTGCCAATATTGCCACCGCTACAAGTAATGTTGTTGTATCGCTCAGAAGCAAAGGTATTAATCCCTTTGTTCTCAGTTCATCTTCACTTTTTATCGGAGGTGTAATTATTTACCTTTTGTCAATACCGGTTGAAGGTCATCCTCAGGGCCCATTTCCTTTGGAATATTGGCTGATTTTGCTGTGGTTGAGTTTTATGGCGGCATTTGCCTTTTCATTATGGTTCAAACTGCTTCAACGACCGGGGATTAAGGTCTCTGAACTTAATCTTTGGAAGTTTATTATTCCGGTTGTCGGTGCAATTTTAAGTTGGCTGCTTGTACCCGATGAAAAACCGGAATGGCTTACAATTTCTGGTATGATTATCATAACGGCATCATTGATAATGTTTTATAGAAGTAAAAGAGAACCCGTTTCAGAAAAGATAATTTAGTTTTCAGATATGAACCGAGCCCCGACACGTCGGGGTGAGTTACATCATACCATTAAAAATAATTATAATATGATGAAAAGGAGACTAATTGCTTTAAGTTATTACGCGATATTCTGGTTCGTATTTTTTATCATTGCCAGACTATTTTTCATTTCAGTACAATATCATAATGCTTTCCAAAATAGTTTTGGTGAACTTCTGGCCACATTATGGCACGGTGCTAAGCTGGATATTTCAACTATTGGGTATTATTTGCTTGTTCCGGTTTTAGTTGCCATCCCCGGCGTTTGGTTTAATGGCAAGTGGTATAAATTTTTCATCAGATGGTATTCATATTTTATCATTATTTTCTCATCAATAATAGTAGTATCTGACGCTAATCTTTATTCTTACTGGGGTTTCCGGATGGACTACACCCCTATGTTATATCTGAAAACACCGGGAGAGGCAATGGCTTCAGTCAGCACAATGAAGGTTATTCTGTTTTTTGTTACGATAATTTTAATAGTTTTTTTCTTTATATATATTTACAATAAGCTCATTGATAAATTATTCAGTGGTTTTGAGCGAATCCGTTTCTGGTTTCCCGGAATTCTGTTTTTCATGCTTCTCTGGGGAGCACTAATAATACCGATAAGAGGGGGGTTCGGAGTAGCTCCGATTAATGTCGGAACGGTCTATTTCAGTAAAAAAATGTTCCTGAACCATACAGCAATAAATGCAGTATGGAATGTTGGTACTTCTGCCTTTACCCAAAAGCCTGTTAAAAACCCGTATTCCTTTCAAGATATTTCATTCGCCCGGGTTTTGGTTGATTCTCTTACTTTTGAGAAAGGAATTCCGGAGATTGTACTAAACACTACTCAACCTAACATTCTATTAATTGTGCTTGAAAGCTTCAGTGGCTATCTTATTGGGCCGCTTGGAGGAGATTCACTGGTTACCCCTAATTTTAACAGATATATAAAAGAGGGAATCCTGTTTTCTGAATTTTATGCTTCGGGTACCAGGACTGACAAAGCAATGCCGGCAATTCTGAACGGTTACCCGGCTCAACCTGCACAATCAATTATTAAAGAACCGAAAAAGAGCCAGTCCCTGCCCAGTCTGGTTAGAATTCTCATTGAAAAAGGATACAATAGCTCCTTCTGGTATGGAGGGGAGATTAATTTTGCCAACTTTAATTCTTTTGTCATTGGATCAGGTTTTCATAATATCATAACAAAAAATAATTTCAATCCTGAAAATTTTAATTCCAAGTGGGGTGTTCACGATCATGTTCTCTTTAAAATTCTTGAAGACTCGATGAAAATAGTTAAGGAACCATTTTTTAATGTTGTTCTTACCTTATCGAGTCATGAGCCATTCGATGTTCCGATGGAACCTGTTTTTGTTGGCAATGATAACATGACAGAATACAAAAATTCAGTATATTACGCTGATAAATCTCTTGGGACATTCCTCGATTGGGCAAAAACTACCGACTGGTGGAATAACACACTGATTATTATGGTGGCTGATCATTGCTGCAGAATATCTGAAAATATGCTTATTTATTCCCCTGATGTATTCAAAATACCGATGGTTTGGATAGGAGGTGCATTATCAAAAAAAAGAATCATTATTGATAAACTGGGCAGCCAGGTTGATATTCCTGTTACATTATTAAACCAGCTCGGACTCAGCAGTAATTTCCCGTTTGCAAAAGATCTGTTGTCAAACGAATCCTGCTCCTTTGCATTCTATACTTATAATGAAGGTTTCGGTTTTATAACTGACAGTTCTGCGGTAGCTTATGATCAGAAGCTTAAGGAACCGGTTCTAAAACAGGGAAAAGACCCCGACTCTGCTGAGAAAAATGGAAAAGCCTATCTTCAGGTTTTATTTAATGATTATTTAAAAAGATAAATCAAGTTACATGAGTTATAATTTTACAACACTTTGTTTTGTCAGGTTCATTTCAGGAATCATTGCCTTCGGTTTAGCGGGCTTATTATGGAAACGAAGATATTCCCGGGGGGCGGGTTATCTTCTGCTTTTCGAAGTAGCTGCTGCTATATGGGCTATTGGAGACGGTTTTGAGGCTGCAGCCATAACATTGCCGCAGAAATTGCATTGGTCCCAGATCTCTTACATCGGGGTAACAACAAGTGCAGTTATGTTTTTTCTTTTTGCACTCTCCTACACTAATTTTACCCGTCTTGTAAATCAGAAAACAAAACTCATCCTGATGGTTATTCCGGTATTGACCATGATGATGGCTTTTACAAATCCTTTACATGAACTCCTATGGTCAAAAATAATAATTATTGAAGGAACCAATCAGAGTGTTTATTACTACGGGCCATGGTTTTGGGTAAATGTTGTCTATGAGTATTCAGTACTGACTTTTGGGATAATTGTTCTGCTTAATGGAGCTTTTAAGGTTTTTTCGCTCTATAAAGTTCAGATTTGGATTTTAGTAATTGGGACATTACTCCCGTTCTTTACCAGTATTTTATATATTTTTAAACTTACACCTCTAAAAGGAATTGACCCAACCCCGATTTCTTTTATCCTCAGTGGTATTATAGTTGCAATTAGTCTCTATTGGCTGAGGATGTTTAATATAATGCCGATAGCACGAAAACAGGCAATCGATAATTTGAGCGATGGTATGCTTATCCTCGATTCCGCAAACAGGATAGCAGATGCTAATCCGGCATTCTGCAGAGAATTAGGGAAACAGCCAGGGGAAGTTATAGGAAACCAGGCTGATTATTGTCTTTCAGAAATAGGAATCAGCCTGGGACGTTTCTCCTCTGATAATGAAAATACTATTGAAGTCCAAAAAGGCGGCGAAGCAAATAGGAAGAACTTAGAAATAAAATGTCACTTGGTAAAGGATCAAAATGGAAAACTTATAGGAAGAATTTTAATGCTCACCGACATTACAACAAAAAAGATGATTCTCGATTCAATTGCCGATTCAAATAACCGGAGAAAAGCTGAACTCATTGAAAAGGAAAAGCTTATTCTGGATCTTGATGCATATGCCCGCTCCGTAGCTCATGACCTTAAAAATCCTATCAGTTCTGTCGTAAGCTTATCCGAACTAATTAAAATAAGTCTATCAGAAAACAGGCCGGATGAAGCTGTTGAGCTGACAGGTATGGTTCAGAATCAAAGTGAAAAAATGGTCAGGATTATTGATAATCTGCTTATTCTTTCAAGAATCAGGAGGGAAGATGTTATGATCACCCCGATAGATACTAATAAGATCCTGCATGAAGTGATGGAACGGCTTTATGTAGAGATCAATACACGCAAAGCCACATTTGAAATGCCTGATAACTGGCCGATTGTACAGGGTCATAATCAGTGGATTGAAGAGGTTTGGGTAAACCTGGTAAGTAATGCTCTTAAATATGGAGGAACTCCCCCTGTAATTAAGCTGGGATTTGAAAAGGAGGGTAGCTCAACTTACAGATTCTGGATTCGGGATAATGGAAACGGATTGCCTGAAGGATCAATGGTTAAAATTTTTGAAGATTTTGAAAGACTTGGCAGAAAGGATGTTCAGGGACATGGACTTGGATTATCTATCGTTAAACGGATTATTGAAAAGCTTGGGGGGGAGGTTAAAGTTGAAAGTTCTGATAAACCTTTGGAGGGCTGTATTTTCAGCTTTACATTGAAAGAAGTTGCAAATAATCTATCATAAGAATTTCCAGATAATTATTTTTTGTTATCCGGGGCAAAGCTATGGATGAGAAAAAAAGAAAGAGGATCCCTCAGGCAGTTATAATGCTTGGATTAGTAAGCCTCTTCACAGATGCTGCATCGGAGATGATATACCCGCTTGTCCCGGTTTATATTGCAGCACTTGGTTCCGGTGCAATTTTACTTGGTGTGATCGAAGGAGTTGCCGAGACAACCGCTTCTATGCTGAAGCTTATAAGCGGAATTATTTCCGATAAGATTGGAAAGAGGAAACTTCTTGTGCTGATTGGATATTCCATTTCTTCTTTGATACGACCACTGACAGGGATAGTGTCATCTGCATGGGAGATCATCATAATAAGAATGTTTGACCGTGTCGGGAAAGGGATAAGAACAGCTCCCCGGGATGCATTAATCGCCTCTTCGGTTGATGAAAGCATCAGGGGGAAATCGTACGGATTTCATCGTGCAATGGATCATACCGGTGCAGTAATAGGACCGCTGCTGGCGATAATAACACTTCTGATCCTGTTTATAGGCTTCGGACTGAAAGATTCTCTTCTGGCATTAAGGTGGACATTCATTCTGGCAATTATTCCCGGATTGCTTGCAGTATTAACGATTGTTTTTTTCGTAAAAGAATCTGCACCAAAAGGCGGTATTGGAAAACCTTTTACCTTCTCACTTAAAAGTTTTGATAAAAACTTCAGGACTTATCTCCTTGTAATGATACTCTTTACTCTCGGAAATTCTTCAGATGCATTCCTGCTGTTCAGGGTACAGGAGGCAATTGGCAAAAGTGGATCAGTGGTTGCTATTGTTAATAATATTACACCACTTCACAACATGATATTAAATTTCGGGGATGAAGCTTCACGGGCAAAAGTGATAAATATTCTTTTCCTGCCGCTTGTATGGGCGTTCTTTCATATAATTAAGGTTGTTTTCTCGACTCCTTTAGGGACTCTTTCTGATAGGACAGGCAGAAAAATAGTAATTAATATCGGATGGGGAATATATGCTTTTGTTTATCTCTCTTTTGCCCTACTCGTGTTCTTATCTCCAAATCTTCAGGTTATTGCTACATTTATTCTCTTTGCTGTTTATGCCCTGTTCTATGCTTTTACAGAGGGAGCAGAGAAGGCATTTGTAGCTGATCTTGTAAGTGATGAAAAAAGGGGAACAGCATTTGGACTGTTTAATTTTTCAATCGGACTGGGGGCACTTCCCGCAAGCATTATTTTTGGATTTCTTTACAGCTTTTTTGAAATTCGTTTTCCGGGATTCGGAGGAACAGTAGCCTTTGGTTTTGGCGGAACCATTGCAATTATTTCAATGATCTTTCTTGCCGTAAAAGTAAAAGAGCCTTCGAGAGGCTCCTTTTAAATGTAATTACCTGCTGTATTTTTTCTTATCCTTCTTACCGAATTTACTGTCTCTTTTGAAATCCCTGTGCTTGCCGGCAGATCTGCCGGAGCTTCTTTTCTCAGGTCTTCTGTCGGACCATTTGGCCGGTCTTTTTCCTGAAAATTCGCCTTTTGGTTTATCAGTTTTTTCCTGGGCAATCTCCACGGCAACTCTTCTATCCATGAATGTTGCATTATTCAGCGCTCCTATGAGTTCGTCAACATATCCTGGTTCAACTTCAAAAAAGGAAAAGCTTTTCAATAGATCAATCTTACCGATCGGTACTTTTTTTCCTTTTGTATTGGTATTCACAAGTTCAATAAGTTGTTCCGGGTAAAAGCCGTCAGCCTTACCAAGATTTATAAACAGCCTGGTATAATTATCTGGATATTGTTCGCGGGCATCTCTTCTTCCTGATCGTCCGAAGCTGCTCTCTTTTTCAGAAACAGGAGCAATTATGTCTTCCCCGTGGCGATAATCATCAAGGAACCTGGAAAACTCGAGTGATACCACTCTTTTAAGCAATTCCTCCCTGTCAAAACCTGCAAGTTTTTCCTTTATATCAGGTAAAAACTTCTCAATCTCCTGGTGGTAAGTGTTGACAGTCTCAAGTTTATTAACCCAGTGGAACAATTGTTTCCCGCAGATATCACTACCGGTTGGGATTGGTATAGCTTTAAAAGGTTTTTTAACCCTTCTTTCGATCTGTTGAAGAATATGTCTCTCTCTCAGGTGAACAAGTGAAATTGATATTCCTGTTTTTCCGGCTCTTCCCGTTCGACCGCTTCTATGTGTATATACCTCAGTATCATCAGGCAGACTGAAGTTAATGATATGAGTAAGGTCGTCCACATCCAATCCCCGTGCGGCAACATCGGTTGCCACCAGTAACTGGAGGTTCCTGATCCTGAATTTCTGCATCACGGCATCACGCTGTGCCTGCGACAAATCGCCATGAAGTGCGTCAGCATTATAGCCATCGTTTATCAGTTTTGAAGCTACCTCCTGGGTTTCTTTACGGGTGCGGCAAAATACAATACCATAAATATCAGGTTCAAAGTCAGCTATACGTTTAAGTACCTTATATTTATCTTTTGCCTGGACAAGGTAATAAGCATGGCTGACATTTTCAGCAGATGAGTTTTTTGTGCCGATAATTATTTCAACCGGATTGTTCATGTATTTTCTGGCAATTGATGCAATTTCAGACGACATGGTTGCTGAAAACAAGAGTGTTCTTCTGCCATCAGGGACCTCTTCAAGAATTTCATTTATACTGTCAAGGAAACCCATATTGAGCATCTCGTCAGCTTCATCGAGGATAACAGTTGACACAGCAGATAACCTTGCTGCCCCTTTGCCGATCAGATCGATAAGTCTTCCGGGTGTAGCAACAATTATATGAACACCTTTTTTCAAACCTCTTATCTGGTTATCAATGCTTGCTCCACCATATACAGCAAGTATTTTCAACTTTCCTGTAAATTTGGCATAATCAGTCAGGTCCCCAGTGATCTGTATGCATAGTTCGCGGGTAGGGCAGAGTATAAGTGCCTGAGTACTATTTGTTTCTGTGTCTGTTGCCTGAACCAGAGGCAGTCCAAAGGCTGCCGTTTTACCGGTCCCGGTCTGGGCCAGGGCAATAATATCACCCTCACCTCCAAGCATAAGTGGAATTACTTTTTCCTGTACTGGCATGGGTTGATCAAATCCAAGTTCCTGAATAGCCTTCAGGATACCGGGTGTGAATCCCATTTCTTCA
This sequence comes from Bacteroidia bacterium, assembly GCA_026391555.1. GTDB lineage: Bacteria > Bacteroidota > Bacteroidia > Bacteroidales > VadinHA17 > LD21. The sequence goes on from JAPLEB010000124.1 coordinate 38,696, forward strand.
AAATTTATCATTATTATGTTTTATGATGTGATTCCGGAAGCGATTGTAAAAATGACCGCAAAGATAATCAAATTATTCATACTTTTGTAATTATGGATTCACGAACGGTATTAATTTATTCAACAGAAAATGTACCCCGTCTGAGGTATATAGCAGGTGTAATCCTGGGAGATATCCTTGGATTATCGTGGGAAGTCATTACTGACAAACGAAAGCTCGGGAAGCATTCTGTTATTAACTATTCCTCTGAAAATATTACAGGTTCCTTTAAAATCAGTCCGGATTCTCTTTTATTTGAAAAAGGGATTGCCGGAAGGGAGATAGTTGTTGGTGAATGGAAAGGGCTGCCGGTATTTTTCCAGACCTCATCAGATTCTGATCTTCCTTTTGATATTTTTGCCGCATCATTTTTTCTTGTAAGCCGGTATGAGGAATATCTTGAATTTCAACCTGATGAATATGGAAGATTCAAAGCCTCTTTATCTCTTGCTTTCAAAAATGGATTTCTTGTTATTCCCATTGTTGATCAGTGGGCAAAAGAGATGTCAAAGGCTTTTCTGAAGAGGTTCCAGAACATTACTTTTAAACGTAATGAGTACAAGGCTCTTTTGACAATCGATACAGACCAGCCTTTTTCTTACCTGGGTAAAAGTCTGCTCAGATCTATCGGCGGACTATTTCGTGACATAAAAAATAATTCAGGCAATGCTTGTGACAGGTACAGAATTGTGGCCATGGGAGAAAAAGATCCCTACGAGGTCTTCGATTATATTATCGAAAATATAGAAAAAAGTAATGCTGATGCCAAATTCTTTTTTTCTGTTGGTGACCATTCAAAATATGATAAAAATCCTTCATGGAAAAATGGTGAATACAGAAAGCTGATTCATAGTATAGCTGATAAATTTAAAAGCGGTCTGCATCCCTCGTTTTATGCAGCCTGTAACTCCTCACTGATTTATTCTGAAGCGCTTCGTATGAAGACAATCCTGAAAAATGAGATCATTTTTAGCCGCTTTCATTATATCAGATTATTCATCCCCCAATCATACCGCGATATTCATGAAGCGGGAATTTTGGAGGACTATTCGATGGGTTACCCTGACGAACCGGGCTTCAGGGCAGGGATAGCCCGGCCATATTATTTCTATGATGTTTCTGAAGATCAGCAAACCAATCTGAAAATCATTCCTTTCCAGGTAATGGATGCGACACTCTACAAGTATAAAAACCTTGATCCTGTTGCTTCGAAAGAGGTCATTTTAAAACTGATAAACGAAACCAGAAAAGTCGGGGGCCTTTTCGTAAGTATCTGGCATAATACATCTTTGTTGGATAATTCCGACTGGCAGGAATGGAGAGAAGTTTTTGAATTTATGCTCAAAAACCAGGCGCTATGATAGTTTACCATAAGAACAATGAGATAGACAGGGAGCAATGGGATAATTGCATTAAAAACTCTCCCGGTGTAAAGCCATATGCATATTCGTGGTACCTCGATATTATGTCCCCGGGTTGGGAAGCTCTTGTGGATGATGACTATGATTCAGTCTTTCCCGTTCCATGCTTCAGCCGGTTTGGAATACAATATGTTGCTACTCCTGTGTTCCTGCAACAACTTGGAGCCTTTTCCCCTGATAAACCTGCCTCAAAGGCAATTATTGAATTTTTCGATTACATGCCTGAATTTTATAAACTTATCGATTTATGTGTTGCACAGGAATTTCAAATAGATGGATATAAAGTAACTGAAAAAGCCAATTTCGAACTTGATCTTTCAAAATCTTACGAAAAATTATGGGACAATTTTTCGCCTCATTGCAGAAGGAATATGGTAACATCGGCTAAAAAGAAACCAGAACTTGTTTCTGATGTTACTCCCGATGAGATTATTGATCTGTTCATATTAAATAAAGGGAAGGATTTAAAAGGCATTAAAGTGCGTGATTATCAACGACTTAAAAACCTAATGAACTTCTGCCTGAAGAATAAGAAAGGAAGGATAATCGGAGTGAGAGCTGCAAAAAGAAAGTTGATATACGGGGTCTTTATTGTTGAGACGCATGGAAATATGACTCTCCTTTTAGTAGTGAATACCCCTCAAAGTCGAGAAAGGCGAATTGGTTATTTTGTTGTTAATGAATTAATAAGGAATCATTCATCAACCCGAACCATACTCGATTTTGCAGGTTCATCAATACCTTCAATTGCCTCATATATGGAGTCGTTCGGGTGTGAAAAAGTCCCCTTTTACAGAATTTACCGTAACAGGCTTTTCTGGCCCGTCAGAATTATGAAATAGTCCTGTTGCTTACGTCAGTGCGGATAAGATTGAAACTTGTAAAAATGCTTAAAAACTGATTTGCCAATGACTAACCATAAAACTTTTATTTATATTTGCCATCAATTATGGAGAAGGGTAAACGTACTGTAATTAAATTATTGATTGTCTTTATCTCATTTTTCTGTATTGATGGGGGCAGATCTTTATTACTAATTAACAATAACATACAAATCCTTTTTGCCCACAATCATTTAAGCGATATTGAAATACCACATCAACACCATCTTATTAATTTCAACGATGAAGAGAAATGGCTGGAATCATTCAAATTTAATTTTTCCTGCTTCAATCTAAATTCAATAAAGTACTCATATACTTTGAATACAGTCTCACAGGAATTTTCGGATTCTATATGGCAACCGCCTAAATCCGCCTAACATTAGTCAATCTATTCTTTGTCAATTACCTGAATAATATCAGGTATGATGCTCTATATTATTATTTGGTATTCTTTTATATGATTAGTGAAAAACAACGGGTTGCAGGTATTTCAGTCTTTGCAGCAATTTTCTTAACAGGTATTAAACTTGTAGTTGGGATTCTTACCGGAAGCCTCGGATTGCTTTCAGAATCGCTGCACTCAGGGTTGGATCTCGTTGCTGCGGTAATTACATTCTTTTCAGTGCGGATATCTGATAGCCCTCCTGATAAGGAACACAATTTCGGCCATGGTAAAATTGAGAATTTCTCAGCATTTCTTGAAACTATTCTTCTCTTTATAACTTGTATCTGGATTATTAATGAGGCATTGCATCGTCTGATTACAGGAGATACAAATATAGAAGTAACCACATGGAGTTATGTAGTTGTGATTATCTCCATCATTGTGGATTTTACCCGTTCAAGAGCATTAAGCAAAGTAGCAAAGAAGTACAACAGTCAGGCGCTGGAGGCTGATGCACTTCACTTTTCAACTGATATCTGGAGCTCATTAGTCGTCTTGCTGGGACTAATATGTGCAAACTTCGGGTTCTTCTTTGCTGACTCTGTCGCTGCATTAATAGTTGCCTTTATTGTTATTGTTATTTCGTACAGACTGGGAAAGCGCTCCATTGAAGTGCTGCTTGATTATGCACCCAGAGAAAAGTTAATTAAAGTTGAGGGCGTTCTTAATGCGATGCCTGAAATAGAGACGTTTCACAGCTTAAAAGTAAGAACAGCCGGTGCAGATACTTTCGTCAGGGTAATAGTTACTTTAAACCCTCAGCTCAGGATGGATAAAGCCCATGAAATCTGCGACAAAGTTGAAAGAGAGATTTGCAAAGTGATCGAAAGGTGTGATGTTTTTGTTCATGTCGAACCGTTAAATCAAAAAAATCAGCCCTTAATAAAATAAAATATTTTCAATGAAACATTAAATAAAGAAAAGGATATCATCTGATGAATAAATTTTTAGAAAATTTTAATTATAACGATAGCTATGGCAGTACTAATGCCATAAAAAGCATTGGAGTAGGTAATCCTAATATGGATGCATCAGCAAAGGCGCAAATAAACAATGCCCATGCGCCCCATATAGTGTTTACCCATTGCAAACTCCAGGTATGTAACCTTTTAAACCAGTCTTTCATTCAGCGCTTTCCGGATGATTATGAAACATATTGACTCTTTTCACCATTTTTTTTCTTTCTTATATAATTCAAAAAGATCTTCTTCATCTTTACCTTCTTTGATACCACGTATTAACAGAACTAGCAGATTAGGGATTTCATTTTCATTAAAACCCGATTTTATTGCGAACCCTCTTGCTAAATGCATTTCATTATTATCAACTAACCCATCAGCTAATGTCATCTTTACAATTTCATAAACCTGGTCAAAGCGTTTAGATAATTCATAGGGTGGAATGAAATCAGACTTACCTGTTGATTCTATCAAGTTATTGATTTCAGGGTCAGCAAACCCAAGCTTTTTTCCTATCCGATGAAGCAATTCCAGTTCATGGTTACTAATTACATCATCGGCTTTTGCAATGCGTACAAGATGAACAAAATAATCTATGTTCTGCTTTTTTATAGGGTGATCGAAATAATTTAATATGCTCATATTCTGTATTTTATTATTAGACAAAGGACATTTATTTCACATGATGAGTATGTACAAATCCTTCAAGCATAAGATATGCACTCATACCGGACTTGTTACCTGACAGAGGATTTTTCTAACAAATCTTTGGCGGTTGCCAGACAGAACAACAGAAACAATAGACTATTGAGCAACTCCGAGGGATTGATATCTGGCATACAGATTCTTCTTTTAAATCAAATCTGTAAGATTGAGCTATCTGGTCTTCATCTATTGAATCAATCTCCGGACTAAAACTAATCTCAACATTATTTGTACCTGCAGGAATTTCTACAGGAGCTAACTGTAAATTGTTTGAATGTGTATCAATTCCGATGCTGAAAAAAACTACCAGGAAGAAGATTATTTTGAAAAGTATTTTTCTTTGTTTTTTCATAGCTGCAAAAGTCGCTTTAATTTTGGTAATCATGAAAATTTACCTGTTAAATAATTGTTAATAGATTTATATTCCAGTGTATTTTAACTATACCTGCGATGAAGCCTGCTTTTGAGGGAGATTGTAAGTTGGGTATCATCGTTTAAATTACAGTATTGTCATTTTTCTGATTATCTTTGTAACTTACTTTAACCAGATTAAATAACTTTTAATTAATAAAATTATGACAATAATAGTAGTTGGAATTGTAATTCTAGTTATCGGATTTGTTGCTGCAAAAGCTGATCAGTCTTTACGTGCTTACCAAACATTGATTAAAACAGCAGGAGTTATTGTCATTCTGGTTGGAGTGTCAATTGCATGTGTTGTTCAGGTTGAGCCGGGGCAGGTAGGTGTACAAAAGCTGTTTGGCAAAGTGAATGATAATATTCTTGAAAGCGGATTAAACATTATTAATCCTCTGGTACAGGTCGTTATGTTCGACGTCAGAACAGAAAATTATACCATGTCGGGTGTGACTGATGAAGGTTCAAAAATGGGTGATGATGCTATACGTGTTTTATCGGCTGATGGTCTTGAGGTTATAGTCGATCTTACTGTTTTATATAAGGTTGTCCCATCTGAAGCACCCCGTATTCTCAAAGAAGTCGGGACAGATTACAGGAACGTTCTTGTTCGTCCGATTTGCAGGACTAAGATAAGGGATAACGCGGTTTATTATGATGCAGTTGCATTGTACTCTACCAAGAGGGATGAGTTTCAGGGCCGGATATTTTCAACTATTGAATCAAATTTCAAAGAACGGGGACTGATGCTGGAACAGCTTTTAGTAAGGAATCTTACATTGCCTGCCTCCGTAAAAGCTACTATTGAATCAAAAATCAATGCGGAACAGGATGCACAGAAAATGACCTTTGTCCTTCAAAAGGAAAGACAGGAAGCTGAAAGAAAAAGAGTAGAAGCACAGGGTATTGCCGATTATCAGAAAATATTAAGCACAGGACTTAGCGATAAATTATTGCAGTACGAAATGATTAAAGCTATTTCTGTTTCACCTAATGCCAAACTAATTTTTATGACTAACGGGAAAAACCTTCCCATACTGGTAGATAGTAAGTAACCATTGTTTAACAGGTGTTCAGTGTTCCGGGTTTAAATTTGTATCGCCCATTGTCAATTACATTTTTGTGCCCTGAGCCCTGTGTCAATTATTGCAACAACTCCATCTCCTCCTCATCTTTCACTTCCAAAAGCTTTCCTCCATCACATTTCAGAGTCCTTGCAGAAAATTTTTTCAGTAGCGTGTAGTTATGCGTGGCTACTACTACGGCTCTGCCTGTTTTACTGATATCTGTAAGTAGCTTTAGAATACCTTCTGATGTCTCGGGGTCAAGATTACCGGTTGGTTCATCGGCCAGAATAATGTCAGGGTCATTCAGCAGGGCCCTGCCGATAACAACACGCTGTTGTTCGCCTCCCGACAATTGATGAGGCATCTTATAACCTTTCAGCCCAAGACCAACTTTTTCAAGAACTTCACCAATACGGGAATCAATCTCTTTCTTGTTTTTCCAACCGGTTGCTTTTAAAACGAATTCGAGATTCTCATTTACCGGTCTGTCGATAAGCAATTGGAAATCCTGAAAAACGATCCCTGTCTTTCTGCGCAGGAAGGGGATATCCCTTCTTTTTATTTTCGAAAGGTTATAACCGGCAACAATACCAATGCCCTCTTTGAGAGGGATTTGAGCATTAAGAGTTTTTATGAGACTCGATTTACCGCTGCCAACCCTACCCACGAGGTATATAAATTCACCATTACCAACACTCAGATTAACATTGGAAAGCACAAGATGATCCTGCTGCCATATAGTACAGTTTGTCAGCTCAATAATCACATCCAGTGGAAGATTTTCCTGCATTTTCGGGTTATTTAATGTGCAAAATAAGGAAAGAATTGATAATTAACGTTTATATGTTGATAAAATCAGTAATAAAGGCCGGTAGCCGGCGTTTATTAGTTGTAATTTTACATTAAATTAGAAAAATCAGGTTAATGTTATATGTGGCTTACAGTTAATACGTTATGTGCTTTTCTGAATTTTCAGATGCAAACAGTATCTAATTGTATCGAGCCCAAAAATAAATAAGTTATGAACAGAAATAAACTCATTTTAATATTCAGTTTTCTTTTGATTTTCATAATAAGGGGCTTTTCGCAGGTTCCATTTACCGGCAATGAGATGGGGTCTGAATTTAACAGGGGAATGGAATTATTCAATAAAGAGAAATATCCTGCAGCCATCCGTCTCTTTGATTCATTCATTAAAAGTGATGATAAATCCAATCTCATTCATATTGCTGATGCTGAATATTTTAGCGCAATCGCTGCATTGAAACTGTTTAATACTGATGCTGAATACAGGATGGTAATGTACATATCAACCCATCCCGAAAGCCCAAGAATAAATGAAGCGAGGTTGTCATTAGGAGACTATTTCTACCAGAACAAAAATTACAGGAAAGCAGCAACCTGGTATGAATCTGTGAACAGGCAGGAATTGGAGGCAGATAAAATGGCAGAATATTTTTTCAGACTGGGATATTCGCTTTATATTATTGGGGATAAAAGCAAAGCCCTTCTTATGTTTTCGGGAATTAAGGATATTGATACCGAATATGCTCCACCAGCTGTTTACTATTATTCTCAGATAGCTTACGAACAAAAAATATATCAGACCGCCATGGAGGGTTTCATGCGTCTGAAGGAAGATGAAACATTCAGCGGTGTCGTTCCATTCTATATTGTTCAGATTCTATATCTGCAAAAAGATTATGATGGTATTCTTTCCATGGCTCCCGACCTTCTTAAATCGGCCGGGAAGGAGAGGGCTGTAGAACTATACAGATTCATCGGGGATTCCTGGTATAATAAGGAGAATTACAAAGAAGCATTACCTTACTTTGAAAAATATTCAACAGGGGCCAAAGCCAGTGACAGGGAGGATAAATTTCAGCTCGCTTATTGCTATTATAAAACAGGCGAAATTGATAAGGCCATTAAAATATTTCTCGAAATAGGTGCCAGAAGCGACCTTCTAAGTCAGAATATCTGGAATATCCTTGGTGATTGCTATCTGCAGAAAGGAGACAAAAAGCGTTCGCAATTTGCTTTTAATGAAGCTTCAAAATTGAATTTTGATATAAAAATTAAAAAGGAGTCTTTATTTAACTATGCAAAACTGACATTTGAAACAGCATATTCTCCTTTCGGAGAAGCCATTGCGGCCTTTCAGGAATATATTGATCTCTACCCGGGGTCAGACAGGATACAGGAGGCCTATGATTACCTGGTAGCTACATTTATGCAGGTTAAAAACTACAAAGCAGCACTCTCTTCACTCGATAAGATACGGAATATGGATAGCAGGCTGGAGGAAGCGTATCAGAGAGTTGCATTTTTAAGAGGATTGGAATTGTTTAAAAACATGGAGATCGAAGCCTCAATCGATATGTTTGATAAATCACTTAAATATGAAAAGTATAACAAGTCGATAAGGGCAAGGACAATCTACTGGAGGGGCGAAGCATGGTACAGACTGGCTCATTACGACAAAGCAACTGATGATTATGAGGTGTTCATGGGAATACCAGGTTCAATGCTATTAAGTGAATATAACATGGTAAGGTATAATCTTGGTTATGCACTGTTTAACCTAAAAGACTATACTAATGCGCTGAACCATTTAAAAGCTTTCGAATCAGATGTGACAAATATAAGGCCTGAAGTGCTTGCTGATGCCAATAACAGAATTGCTGATTGCTATTACATCGCGACCAATTATCCAATGGCAATTAGTTATTATGATAAAGTTATTGAATACGGGAACCCGGATGCTGATTATGCTATGTTCCAAAAGGGCTTTTCCCTGGGTCTTATTAATGACGGCAAAGGTAAAGTGGATATACTCACTTCACTTACCCTGAAATATCCTTCTTCATCATTTGTTCCAAATGCCATCTTCGAAAGAGGCAGGGCTTACCTTGTTTTGGAAGATTATAATAAAGGAGAAGCAGATTTTAATACTATCATCTCAACTTATCAGACCAGTCCGTTTGTTCCGCGTGCCATTGTTCAACTCGGGTTGCTTTATTATAACCTTGGGGAAAATGAAAAAGCAATTTCCCAATACAAAAAAGTTATAGAAAACTTCAAATCAACACCTGAAGCCAGGTATGCAATGACCGGACTTAGAAATACTTATGTCGATATTAATGATGTCGAAGCTTATTTCGCCTATTTAAAGACTCTTGATGGTTATGGTGATGTAAACATGGCTGAAAAGGATTCTCTTCTGTATACATCAGCCGAAAACCTTTTTATAAACGCTAAATATGATAAAGCAACAGAAGTGTTTATAAGTTACCTCAATGAATTTCCGAATGGCAGTTTCAGACAGAATGCACAGTATTACCTGGCCGAGTGCCTGAAATCAGCAGGTAATAACGACCAGGCTCTTAAATTCTATATTGAGGTATCCGGTGAGCCCAATAATCAATTCCTGGAACAGTCGCTGATTGCAGCTTCTGCAATATTTTTTGACAAAGAAGATTATAGTGCATCCCTCGATTATTATGAGAGACTTGAGAAAGCAGCCGGGAATGCCGGGAATACACTTATCGCTCTTAAAGGGCAGTTAAGGTCGGCTTACCAGGCAGGTGATGCCCAGAAGACAATTGTTGCAGCCGGGAAGATCAACAATTCAGTAAATATCCCGGAGGAGTTGGTTCGGGAGGCAACCTTCATGAGCGCTAAAGCAAATTATAGTCTTAATAATTTTGAAGATGCACTCAGCGATTTCCGGAAAGTTGCCACAGAAGTCACCAGCGTTGAAGGAGCAGAGTCCAAATTCAGGGTTGCTGAACTGCTATATAAAAAAGATTTGACTACTGAAGCAGAAAAGATAATTTCAGAATTCATCGACCAGAATACTCCACATCAGTACTGGATGGCAAGGATATTCCTGCTTCTTGCAGATATTAGCATAAAAAAGGGCGACACTCTGCAGGCAGGGGCAACTCTCCAGAGCCTAAAAGATTATTACTCTGTCGACAATGACGGAATACTTGATGAGGCAAAAGCCAGGCTGGACTCCCTGAATGAGTTAAAAGTCAAACCGGATTCCCTTAACCAAAACAAGTAGCGTCAGGTTGTAAACGGCAGATAACCATATAGTGAACAATAATTGAAAAAAGTGAATAAGAAATTGATTTTGACATGATAAAAAGAAACCTTATTATACCAGTCATAATATTCTGTTTTTTACCGGTCAGCGCCCAGGTAAAGAAACAGGAAACCGGGCTTAAGAGGGAGGTTACCCTGTACAATCCATATAAGCCATCTCTTCCCGAGGTTAAGAAAAAGAGCTTTCTGCCTGATATGAACGATACTATGAAGGTAAAGCCGGAATTCCGTTACGATGTCATGTCGAAACCTTTCATGCCTGAATATACCATCAGTCAAATAAAAGCAGCAGTTTTACTGCCCGATCCATTACCTAAGCTTTACAAAAGTTATGTCAATATTGGCATGGGAAATTTCATCACTCCCCTGGCTGAAATCAGCATAACCAATGAGCGATCGAAAAAAGGTACAATAGGTTTCTATGGCCGGCATTTCTCAACCAATGGGAAGGTTGAACTCCAGAATGGCAATAGGGTTTTTGCAGGCTACATGGATAACGATGCCTCTCTTTTCGGCCGGAAATTCTTTAGAAAAAACCTCTTTGAAAGCTCGGTGGATTTCAGTCAGAAGACCAGGAATGCTTATGGTTACGATACAACCATTACAGACTATACTGCTGTAAATAAGGATATCAGACTGGGTTATAACAATATAGGCGCAAAAGCTTCCTTAGCCTCATTAACATTGGACTCCACAATTTTCTCTTATGATTTCGACATTTTTTACAATTTCTTCTACAATGCCAAAAACCTTTTCCAACATAATGCCGGGTTCACCGGAATGATGGCAAAAGCGTATAAAGGGTTCTATGTAGGTTCTGGCTTAAGCTATGACTATTACAGGCTTTCTGACTCTCTCTTAACCAGTCCGAAATACATAGTCTCAATCAGTCCTTTCATAAAGAAGAGTACCGGACAATGGAGCTTTAAACTTGGTTTTCAGGCTTTGCTCGATAAAAACATGAAGGCATCACAGGATTTTCATATCTACCCCGATATAAATTTCAGTTTCAGTGTGGTTCCATCGTATGTCAGCTTTTTTACCGGATTATCGGGGAAGCTGGAGAAGAATGAGCCATTGAAAATCATTTCAGAAAATCCATTTTTGGTCCGGGATGGAAGTCTGTTCACACTACCAAATACAAATCATGAACTCATTGTTTCTGCCGGATTGAAGGGTAATACAGGTTTAGGAGGTAACTATATGGTTTCGGCTTCATATTCTCTTATCAGCCAAATGATCTTTTATTCAAATCTCGTCTTTGCAGGCAATATTATTAACCCCGACCTTGGCAACTATTTTTTACCAGTTGTCGATGATGCCGACCTTCTTAATATTCACTCTGAAATGAATGGAGCTATAAGTGATAAGCTTTCGTTCAATGGTATGGTAAATTTTTATCATTACACTCTTGCTGCAAACGATTATGCCTGGAACAAACCTGCCTTTGATGGGAAATTAGGTTTAAAATATAACCTGAAAGACAAAATTATTGCCGGAATGGAATTGACTGCACAGGGAAGGCGCAGACTGATCGTCAATGGAAATTTTTTAATACCGGTTCCGCAGGGTCCTCCTTTATTAATTGAAATGCCTGCTCATTTCAATCTTAATTTCAGCGCCGAGTACCGGTATTCCAAAATCCTGTCATTCTGGGCTAAATTCAATAATATATCATACAATCGATATTCCGAATGGGCGTATTACCCGTCGCAGAGGTTCCTTTGCATGCTGGGATTTACATATAGCCTTTAAAGAAAGGTTCGGGGTTTGGGGTGCGCGGTTTGCGGCAAAAAATGTGCATTATTTTTAACATTTTTTTGAGAGAAAGCAATTTAAATTCCGTATATTTGCACTGATAATTAATAATCATAATATCAATAATTTATAATAGGAAAAGTGAAGTTGGTTCTGATAGCCGGCAGCGATAAAAAAGGTATCCTGATTTCATTACAAAAAAAAAAGTTTGATGTCAGTTTGTGGAGGAGAATTGGATATGTCTCCTTGTTAACTTATTGATATGTTTTGATATGATTGATTTTTAAAATTGTTGACTTATTAATTCAGGAATAATGAGTGAGAAAGAAAAAAAATTGCAGGACAGTATTGATTACTCAGCGGAAAACATTCAGGTGCTGGAAGGTCTGGAGGCTGTGCGGAAAAGGCCTGCAATGTACATCGGTGATATTGGTATAAAAGGGTTGCATCATCTTGTATATGAGGTTATTGATAACTCTATTGATGAGGCGCTTACAGGGTATTGCTCTAAAATAGAGGTTATTATACACGAAGATGGCTCTGTCACTGTCACTGATGACGGAAGAGGCATTCCAACCGGAATGATGGAGAAAGAAAAGAAATCTGCCCTCGAGGTTGTTATGACAGTCCTTCATGCCGGTGGTAAGTTTGACAAAGATTCTTACAAAGTGTCAGGCGGTCTTCATGGTGTTGGCGTGTCTTGCGTAAATGCCCTCTCAGCCCATCTCTCAGCTGTTATCATGAGGGAAGGTCAAGTGTTCAAACAGGAATATGAAATGGGAAAACCGGTTACTGAAGTAGAGGTTATTGGTAAGTCAGATAAGACGGGAACCTCTGTAACCTTTAAACCGGACGGAACCATATTCCAGACGACTGAATTTAACTTTGAGATTCTTTCTGCTCGTCTTCGCGAACTGTCATTCCTTAACAAAGGAATACTTCTCACAATTAAAGATATGAGAGAGCTTGTTGAGAACGGTAATGGTGGGATACCCCGTTATGAAGAGTTTCGCTCTGAGCAGGGGCTGAAGGAATTTATTGAATATCTTGACGCAAACAGGGAAAGACTTATTGAAAAACCTATTCATATTACATTCGATAAGACAGATATACCTGTTGAGATTGCACTTCAGTATAATAACTCATTCTCCGAGAATGTCCATTCCTATGTGAATAATATTAATACTATTGAAGGGGGTACACATCTAGCAGGGTTCAGGAGAGGCCTGACCCGTACTCTGAAAAAATATGCTGAAGATTCGGGTGCTACTTCAAAACTGAAATTCGATATTAACGGTGATGATTTTCGTGAAGGACTTACGGCTATCATCTCGGTAAAAGTTGCTGAACCGCAGTTTGAAGGTCAGACTAAAACAAAACTGGGAAACTCAGAGGTTATGGGTGCGGTCGACCAGGCTGTAAGTACAATGCTAACCAACTACCTCGAAGAGAATCCAAAAGATGCAAGGATCATTGTTCAAAAGGTAATTCTTGCTGCAACTGCCCGTCATGCTGCCCGTAAAGCCAGAGAGCTGGTCCAGCGCAAGAATGTACTTTCCGGTTCCGGACTTCCGGGAAAACTGGCTGACTGTGCTGACAGGGATCCGGCTCATTGTGAGATTTACCTCGTGGAAGGCGATTCTGCCGGGGGAACGGCAAAACAGGGACGCGATCGTAGTTTCCAGGCAATATTACCTTTGAGAGGTAAGATATTGAATGTTGAAAAAGCAATGCAGCACAGAATTTATGAGAGCGAAGAGATAAAAAATATCTTTACAGCCCTTGGTGTTAATATTGGAACAGAGGACGATAGCAAGGCTCTTAATACTTCGGGATTGCGTTACCATAAAATCATTATCATGACAGATGCCGATGTTGATGGCTCTCATATAACAACACTTATTATGACCTTCTTTTTCAGATATATGCAGGATCTGGTTAAAGGGGGGAATATCTATATCGCTACTCCGCCACTCTACCTGATCAAAAAGGGTAAATCGGAGCGCTATTGCTGGACTGAAGAGGAGCGTGTAGCAGCAGTCGCGGAGATGGGACAGGGAAAAGAATCATCTGTAGGTATCCAGAGATACAAGGGTCTTGGTGAGATGAATGCAGAACAACTCTGGTCAACAACAATGAATCCGGAAACAAGGACTCTGAGGCAGGTTACGATTGAAAGTGCTGCTGAGGCAGATCATATATTCTCAATGCTCATGGGTGATGAGGTTCCGCCACGCAGGGAGTTTATAGAAACACATGCTAAATATGCTAAAATTGATGTTTAGTCTCCCAGGAGCTTCCTTCTGATTTCAACTGCATCATCGGTACAGACTTCACTGCAGCAGAAACATCTGATGCATTTATTGTCGGTCAGAACTATATGGGTTTTTTTGGTTGGAAGTGGCTGAATGGCCTGTACGGGGCAGATATTAACGCATTTCTGGCATCCTGTGCAGTTTTCATGGATAAAGACAGGCCTTCTTTCAAGTTTTTTCAGGAATTTTATCCTTCTCATAACAAATTGCAGCGCAATGTTATTACTGATCGAGATAGGTATCTTCTTAAACCCTTGCTTAATAATGCTTCTGATTTCAGGCCCATCATAACATATATCCTCTTCTGATTGAAGCCATTTCTTCCTGAATAACGCTGTCCTCGATGTCGGGATCAAAAATGGATCATACCCGGCTATCCTGCTGGCAATCATATCCAAAGCCAAAGGGTTTGTTGACCCGAATAATAGTCCGATTTCTATAGGCATTCCTCCTCCCGGTCCAGGGCCTTCCATTCCCATAATACCATCCATCAAAAAATAATCGGGTGTAACAGCTTCATTAAGATCAACAAGAAACTCGCCAAATCCATTTCTGTCCTGGTGCAAAGCATGCTGTTTCGCTTTATTGAAACCGGGTACCAGTCCAAGTGTGTTTTTTATCGCTCCCGTAAAATATACAAGTTCGTGGTTCTTGAATTTCGGAAGAGAAATGATAAGATCAACCTCGTCAACTACAGCAGCAATCCTGATCTTCCCTTTCTTAAGCTTTTTCTCAACCGGATACGCCATGAAATTAACCCATTTTGCTCCTGTTGTTTCACATACCTTATAGATACCCGATTTCTCACCTCTGAACTTCCGTGTATGCACCGCGGGAGAATCTCCCACCAGAACTGTTGCTCCCTTTGACTGCAGAAACCGGATCATGGCTTCCACAACAACAGGATGGGTGCTTATGCATTTAGCAGGGTCATCGTCAGTAAGAATATTGGGTTTAACAAGTACACTTTTCCCCTGAACTTCAGGGCCGTCAGTTTTTTTGTAAATATCAGATATAAGGTCAAAGACCTCATTAAGATCATATTCTTTGCAGTTCCTGATTGCTACCTTGTTATTCATTTATTCTTAATCCTGAAAGGCTGCAAATATAGATTAATGTTTGAAAAATAGTACCAGATCATCATTTATTCAATATTATTTCTTTGATAATCTTCTCGATACCGGAAATAACATTCTGTGAAGGACCGGTATAGTTATTTATATTAATGCTGAAGATCATTTTTTTGCCTGACACAGTTGAAATATATCCCGCATAGTTTTGAACCCTGGTCATTGATCCGCTTTTTGCTTTAAGTCTTGCATCAAAAACCGGATCAATGAAATAATTTTTGAGAGTTCCTTCCTGTCCGGCATAAGGCAAAGAAGAATAATAATCCGGAAAGTACTTCCCCCGACTCTTCATATAAATCAACAAGTTAACCAATTCCCGGGTATTGATGGCATTAAGAGGGGAGAGGCCACTGCCATCCTCAATAAACATACCATCTGTTTTAACTCCGGCAGAACTGAGAAAATCCTTTACAACCTCAACTCCGGCAGCAGTTGATCCGGTGTTTTTATATTTCTTCCCCAACTCCTTTATTAAATGTTCTGCATACAGATTAACACTTTCATGATTAAGTACTTGAATAATATCAGCAAGAGGAGGAGAGGTAGTTTCAGAAATCGGGATAACCCCCTCAGCCAGGCTTTTCTGTTCTAATCGTATTGTTGCAGGATCTTTTGAAACAGAGATGCCTTCCGCCTCGAGTCTTTCGTCAATCATTTTTGCAATAAGCAGGGGAGGGTCTGATATTGAGGCTTTTAGTATAAAATCTTCACTGCTGACGGGAATAGTTCCGGCAAGCCATCCGTTATTACTGTAAGGCGCCGCAAAAACATAACCTTTATCGGAGGTTCCGGAGGCTATAAGCCAATTTGAGAATTCAAACCTGCATTCGTATGGAACAAACTCATTAATAACCAAACAAGTGCTATCGGGTGATCTCTTTAAATGAATTTCGTAAGTATTGTCAAAAACAGATAATCCGTAGACTCCTGCACCGTAATAATTGCCGGCATCTTCCCAGAGCCATTTGGCAGGGACAGGCAGAAAATCATAATATGAGTCATCGGTTATAACTCTTCCGGCTATTTTTTTAATTCCCAGCTTCTTAATTTCCGTTACCCAACTGCTCAGAAAATCCTGATAATGATCTGAAAAATACTTTGATCCCAATGCCGGATCACCTCCTCCCTGAATGACGATATTGCCAGTTAACCTTCCTGAATGTTTATTAAGTGAGCCTGTATAACCGATAATAGTTTTGAAAGTATACTGTGGGCCTAACAATTCAAGCGCGGCAGCCGATGTGATAAGCTTCATGACTGAAGCGGGGATAAGGCTTTTTCCGGAATTATGTTCCATCACTACCTCTCCGTTTTCTGCATCTGCCACGCATAGAGAAACAGAAGCATGGATCATTGCAGTGTCGGAAAGAAATGTCTCAAATGATCTCTCCTGTGAAAATGAGCAAATCGTTAAACATGTGAATGAAATGATAAGAAATGTTCTCGCCATTTCTATGTTGATTTGTTTTGTTCGAGTGTTGATAATAAGCCACATGCCGCCTTTATATCCACACCCCTGCTGGCCCTGATGGTTGTCAGTATTCCTTTGGCATTAAGCGCCTCTTTGAAGTTGATTGTGGCACCGAGATTTGGGCTCTGGAATTGTGACCCGGGTATGGGGTGAAAACGTATTATATTGATCCGGCATTTGATACCTTTAAGAATACCGGCAAGCTCTTTAATATGACGCGGAGTATCGTTCATCCCTTTAAAAAGGATATATTCAAAAGATACTCTTCTCTGGCTGTTAAAGTCAAAATTGCGTATAATATCAAGCACTTCTTCAACAGTGTTTGTCCGCTGAATGGGCATCAGTTTTCTTCTCTCTTCGTCAAATGGAGAGTGCAGACTGACAGCAAGATGGCACCGGCTATTTTCAAGAAATTCCTTTATCCCGGTTATTAGTCCGACTGTACTGACTGTTATCCTGGCAGGACTCCAGCCATATCCCCACTCATTAGTAATAATATCAAGACTCTTCAGGACTTCAGTAATATTGTCTAAAGGTTCACCCATGCCCATATAGACCATGTTGGTTAAGTTCGTGAACTCAGGCAGACTCCTGAACTGGTTAAGTATTTCATTCGTTGAGAGGTTGCCCTGAAACCCCTGTTTCCCGGTCATGCAGAAAATACAACCCATTTTGCATCCGGACTGCGATGAGACACAAATTGTAGCACGCTCATTATCAGGAATGTAGGCGGTTTCTATATATTTGTCTTTCAGTACTTTATACAGATACTTTTTTGTTCCGTCAGAACTTTCAGATGAATTAACCGGGGCAGAAAGGCCGATTTCATAATCAACTGAAAGAAGCTCACGTGTTTTTTTTGACAGGTTCGTCATCTCCTCAATTGCCTTTATCTCCTTCTTATATAGCCAGTCAGCAATCTGTTTTGCAGCAAAACCCGGCAACCCGATTCGCCTGACTACTTCAATCAGCTCATTTAAAGTCTTCCCGTATAGTTTTTCTTTTTTCACACCTCAATTTCCCCTTTAAATACAAAAGTAGCCGGACCCGAAAGCCAAATATCAGATATTATCTTTCCGGAAATACTGAATGAAACAGATAGATTTCCACCCTTGGTCTTCACGCTTACAGTCTTTGTGTCAAAATGTCCTGAAAGCGCTAAAGCAATGGCAGATGCTGTGACACCTGTGCCACACGAAAGAGTTTCCTCTTCAACACCTCTTTCAAACGTTCTGACATAAATCCCGTTTTTTTCTATCTCAACGAAATTTACATTGGTTCCTCCCGGAGCAAATTCCTCTGACCATCTGAAATTTTTTCCTTCTGCATTGACATCAATATCTTTAATATCCTTTTTAAAAAGGACGTAATGCGGTGATCCTGTATTGATAAAGTAGCTCCCGTTAATAAGGCGGGGTTCTTTTACATCATTCATTTTCAGCCGTATTATACCTTCTTCCGAAACTGCTTTGTGCACGCCATCAATAGCCTTGAAAGTGAGCTTCTTTGTGGCTATACCTGCCCTTATGGCAAAGTCTGCTGAACACCTTCCGCCATTCCCGCACATAGTACCCTCAAAGCCATCGGAGTTGAAATATTTCATCTCAAAATCATACTGAGGGCTCCCGGAAATAAGAATCAACCCGTCAGCGCCAATACCAAACCTGCGGTCGCACATTTTATTAATAAGTTTAGAATCATCAGGATTAATAATGTCTTTCCGGTTGTCTATAATTATAAAGTCGTTACCGGCTCCCTGGTATTTGTTAAATACTATTCCCATAACTGTTAAAGTGTTGTTAAATCTTTGTAAATAATTGAAGATCATCAGAAAAATGCATGATCTTTGTAAAACAAAATTACAATAAATTGGTTATAAAGATATGAATCTTTTGTGAAGCATAATATTTGAATACCAGTGCAGACATAAAAGGATAGTTTAATTAAAATTAATAAGGTTATGAAAGGTAAGTATTTATTAGGGGCGTTATTAATGGCTCTTTTAGGAGCATCAATTGCTCTGTTTGCATATACCAAAATAATTGGAAAGCCTTCAGTGGCAGTCTCGAAAGATAGTTCGAAGGTTGAAGTTAAGGATGCAAGAGCTATTCTGACATCCCTTCAGATGCAGGAGGGCCAGATAGATTTTACTTATGCTGCAGAACAGACTGTTCATGCAGTAGTTCATGTTCATACAAAAACCATGATGGGTGCGCAACCCGATAACCCGATCATGGAGTGGTTCTATGGTGACCGTTATTCCAAACCCAGAGAAGTCAGCGGATATGGATCAGGGGTTATTATTTCAAATGATGGTTATATCATTACCAATAATCATGTTATTGAAAATGCTGAAAATGTTGATGTTACATTAAATGATAAGAGAACGTTCATGGCCCAGGTTATAGGGAGGGATCAGAGTACCGATATTGCTCTTCTGAAAATTAAAGCAGACAACCTGCCATATATTAAATACGGTGATTCGGATCAGCTGAAGCTTGGTGAATGGGTTCTGGCTGTCGGTAATCCTTTCAATCTGACATCTACCGTAACTGCAGGGATTGTAAGCGCAAAGGGAAGAAGCCTTGGATTAAATGAAGGTGACTATCGGATAGAATCTTTTATTCAGACTGATGCAGCTCTTAACATGGGAAACAGCGGTGGCGCTCTTGTTAATATAAAAGGATTGCTGGTTGGCATCACCTCTGCAATTATTTCACCTAATGGTGCTTATGCAGGAAACTCATTTGCTATTCCTGTGTCCATTATTAAAAAAGTTGTTGACGATCTTAAGGAGTTTGGTGAGGTTCAAAGAGCTCTTATTGGGGTGAACATTAAAGATGTTGAATCAGAGGATGCTGATAAACAAAATCTTAGCGAAATAAAAGGTGTTCTGGTTACCAACATAATCCCTGACGGTTCTGCAGAAGATGCAGGGATGAAGGAAAATGATGTTATTGTGAAGTTCGATGATATGGCTGTAAATACAGTTTCCGAATTGCAGGAGCAGGTCGGGAAACACCGTCCCGGCGATAAAGCAACTTTGACATATTTAAGAAACGGGAAAGAGAATACAATACCAATTATTCTGAAGAATGTGGCAGGAAATACAAGTATCGTCACAGCCGGAATGGGAGGAGACCTGGTTTATGGCGCTAAACTTGAATCACTTAGCTCTGCAGATAAGAGATCATTGAATGTTGATTATGGAGTGAAAGTGTCAGAACTGAATGAGGGAAAATTCAAAGATATTGGAATGAAACGCGGATATTTTATCTTAAGTGTAAATGGTAAAAAAGTGAAAAGTCCTGCTGATATTAAACAATTTACCAATAATGAAAGTAACCTGAAGGCAATAGGAGGGATACAATCTGACGGAACAATCTTTAGTTATCAATTCGGTAACTAATTTACTATTAATATAAGTCACTGTATTTCAATAGATTTATTAAAAAATATCCCCTCATTACAACAATCGTTAATAATTTTTGTTATTACATAATAAAGCAATAACTTTGCGGAAAATTTTTGAGAGGCAGAATGAGACAACTAAAGATTACCAAATCCATAACCAACAGGGAGAGTGCTTCACTCGACAAATATTTGCAGGAGATTGGTAAGGAGATGTTGATATCGGTAGAAGAAGAAGTTGAATTGGCTCAGCGCATAAAGAAAGGCGACAGAGCTGCTCTTGAGAAACTCACCAAAGCAAATTTACGTTTTGTTGTTTCTGTTGCAAAACAGTATCAGAACCAGGGACTTAGCCTTCCCGATCTTATCAATGAAGGGAATCTGGGCCTTATTAAGGCTGCAGAGAAATTCGATGAGACCAGGGGATTTAAGTTTATTTCATACGCTGTATGGTGGATCAGGCAGTCAATTCTTCAGGCGCTTGCCGAACAATCAAGGATAGTAAGGTTACCGTTGAACCAGGTTGGTTCGCTTAACAAGATAAACAAGGCTTTCTCGAAATTTGAGCAGGAGAATGAACGCACGCCTTCACCCGAAGAGTTAGCTGACGTACTTGAATTGCCAAAGGAGAAGGTGACCGACACTCTGAAAGTATCAGGACGACATGTATCTGTTGATGCTCCTTTTATAGAAGGGGAAGATAACAGCCTGCTCGATGTGCTTACAAACTCTGATTCACCGGTTGCTGATAAACTGCTGATGGATGAATCTCTTTCAAAAGAGATCTACCGGGCGCTTGCAACACTTACTGAAAGAGAAAGAGACATAATAAGGTTTTTCTTTGGAATAGCCTGCCAGGAGATGACTCTTGAGGAGATAGGAGAAAAATTTGGTCTTACGCGTGAGAGGGTTCGTCAAATCAAGGAAAAAGCTATCAGAAGGTTAAGACATACTTCGAGAAGCAGATTGCTGAAGGGTTATTTAGGATAAAAAGTTTTAATAGCAAACATATAATATAAAAAGAGTCTCGCAGGGAGCAGGACTCTTTTTTTTATGTTTTGTGGGAAAGACACCCAAATTTAAGATTAAAGAATCAAATCAAAAATCTTTTTAGGAATGGGATTATTTTGCGATTTGCTTGAGGTAATTTTACAATGAGATAAAGAGATCCCTCGCTTGCGCTCGGGATGACATAGCATGTGAGGGGCATAAGGGGGAAAAAGTGGCGATTCGCAGATAAATAAATACCTCTAAAATGCTAACTTTTGTTGCGAATCGCCACTTTTTCCCCCTTTGTAACAACATGTTTGCCATGTCATTCCGAGCGAAGTGAGGAATCTCCTTCTTCAAACAAGCAGAATTGCTAATATTATTTACTTTTATATGCTAATAGATAAATCGGATTAATAGCAAGAAATGGGAATAAGATTGTATTATGTCTATATTGTGACCAATGCATACAATAAAGTCCTTTATACTGGTGTAACAAATGATTTAGAAAGAAGGTGTTACGAGCATAAACACAAAATAGTTAAAGGATTTACCCAGAAATTCAATGTGGATAAACTAATATATTATGAGAAATTTGATTTCATTGATTTAGCTATTTCCAGGGAGAAACAAATAAAAGGATATCCACGAGCAAAAAAAATTGCACTTATAAATATATTAAATAAGGAATGGAAAGAATTATATAGTAATAAAAGGTTAGTGATACCTAATTTAGGTTAAGATTTCCTTGCTGAATCCACTAATTTCGTGTATCTTAGAATATGATTGTCATAATAATTTGGTCTTCAAACCTTAAGTAATGAAGTTCAGCGTAACGAGAAATCTCTTTGAATTGTGTTATCAACAATGGCGAGACACCCATATTTATAATAAATTATTTTCTTATTTGCTGCTTATCAAATAATTACAGTTTAGTGAAGCTATATACCGCTCAAAACAGGAGTTAACATTCAAAATATATAGATGGTATTTAAAAAAGAGTCTCGCGGGGAGCGGGACTCTTTTTTTGGAAAGTTCGCCTGAAAGGGAAATGCGAGCAGGGGAAATAATTTACCCTGCAAAATCTTTGAAGTAAGTAATACTAAGACCAATTTTAAAGTTAATATTAATCCTTTACACAACGAACAGATTCGCCGCTTTCTTCGCCATCCCAGTATCTATTTACCTGGTTGTGAGAAAAGTACAAAACCCTGTAAATTCTATTTGTAGAACTCCTCCAATAACCAAGGTTTCCAATGCTACCAGCCGAAGCAGCGTAGAGGCCACCTCCCGGGAGTGCAGTAAAACCGCTTGTATTTGATCCATTTCCTCCGCTGTTCCAGCCAGTTGTACTCTTCAATTGGGTTCCCTGGTCAGTTCCTCTCCAGCCTTCAGCGTCACTTTGAACCTGTGTCATACCCAGATACATCTCCAATGTCTTCCATTCACTATCACTTGGAACATGCCAGCCGATGGGGCAAAGTTTCATGGTGGCTACTGAATACCAGTTATACAAAGATCCATAAGTATCTCTGTTTGATATATTATTATCATACCAGCAGAATGCCGGCGTGTTAAGAGTAATAAAGGTTGCATAATCCGATATGTTAGGAATAGTGGTGCCATCATTAAGTTTTGTTGTTTTTAGGTTTTCTTTCATCCAGACCTGGGTGCCTATTGTCACAGTATTATAAACATTGCCATCAATATCTTTAACATTAGTTCCTGCCAAAAATTGCAATTCTTCTACTTGCGATTTTAACGCATCAACATAGGCTTTTGTGGCTGCATCGTTAGCATTTACAGGAGTTGCAACTGTGGTAATACCAGTAAAAGTTTTATTACCTGCTATCGTTTGGTTGCCTGTAATAATTACATTGTCTGTACTATCTTTATCCAATTTGGTGAAGTTAGGTTTACCTGTTAAACCTGTCCAGGTGCCATCGAAGGAGCTTTTATTGTTGAAAGTTGTCCAGTCGGTACTGCTAAGGTAGCCGTTTGTTGTTCCATTAGCCTGCACCATGCTTATAACAGGTGTTGTAGTGCCTGTAGCCACACTAACGGGAGCAGTTCCTGTAATACTGGTTACTGTACCGTTTGTAATGGTCGGTTTATTGGTAAGGTCGAGATAATTCCCGCTAAAACTGTTTCCTGCTTTTGAGGCATATAACGCATATGGTACACTTAGCAGTTGACTTGTCCCCATTTCGACTCCATCTACTGTAACTTTTACGAAATAGGTGCCTGTTCCCCAGTTAATGCCTGCGAAAGTGCCATTTGTGACTGTACCTTTTCCTATCTCTAGGTTTATTAATCCGTATCCATCTGTGGTTGTGCTATGGGTTTCGGAATAAACGGTTGTACCGGTTGTGCTTCCCTGCAAAATGCCTATAATAATATTGGTTGCAGTACTTGCTTTAATGTTTCCACGGGCATCGCGCAGCACGGCCTGGTATTTAAAACTCGAAGGCGCCTGCCCACAAAGTGTGGCAGCTAATAAAAGTGCTGCTGATATTGTGAATATTTTTTTCATATTTCTTACTTTTTAATGATTTTGAATGTTTTTAATTCTTTAGTGACATCCTGTACCTTTATAATGTAAAAACCTTCAACTAATTGGTCAACAGGAATTTTTGTTTCAACACTTTGCAACTCCTTCTGCATAAAAAGTTTTCCGTTCATATCAAATAAAAGGTATTGCAATCCAAATATGTTTTCCTTTGTCAGTTTGAGTGTTAACTCACTGGAAGTTGGATTTGGAAAAACGGAAATAGAGAAATCCAAGTCTTTCATTTCTCTTATTATGGAAACCGCAATGGTAGTCTGGTGAAAACCCTGTGTAAGAGTTTTATCTCCCTTTGAAAGGGTTTGAGCAATGCCCTCACCAATGGTATACGATATACTACCGTTGGCGTTACTCAGGATACTCCCGGCCGTAGACACTACCTGTTGTGCCAACAATCCGGGGCAACAGGAAACCATAAGAAACCACATTATTGTCTTCATATTATTTCTTTTTTGCTGTGGCAGTAATATTGATTGAAACGGAGTTATAACTTTCAGTATAGGTAAAGGTCAATGTTGGTTCAGTTAATGTCCCTGTACCGGTTATTGCTTTTAAATTGGATAGTGTTTGCTGCGGGAGAATTAGATTATTACCACTTACGGTGGCTTCGGCGATAATACCTGCGCCATAGTTAGCAAAATTATTGAGCAGAACCGTATTGGCGTCTTGCGACGATTTCTCAATAGACATTGAAAAAGCAGGTTTGGTCACGGTTTTTCCGTTTTCTGTCCATGTTTCTGTTACGCTGTAAGTTGCCACGAAACTGTCCCTAATGTCTGGATCACTCTCTTTATTGCAACCAGTGAATGTGGCTGCAGCAAGTAAAAGGAATGCAAGGAATATTGTCTTTCTCATGCTTGTGTTGTTTTAAATATTTAAATAAGATATAAGTAAAAAGAAAATTATGAAACCTGGATTCAATAAATAAGACAAACCAATAACTGTCAGCTATAAGCCAACAAACAGGTTTAATTGAATAACAGTTGAGGATTTAGAGGACAACTTTTTTACAAAGGTGGAGTCACAGACTTCTCCTAACAAGGATATAATTATCTATTTGAAAGAATTTCAAAAAACATTTTTTTGTTTGAATCACTAAGCGGTGCCCTGTTTCCCTCTGATAATTCAATTTCACCCTGTTTTGTATACCCGCAGATATGGTTGAGATTGATCAGATACGAATAATGCACTCTGATGAAATTGTGCTCTGCTAATAATTCTTCATAATATTTAAGATTCTTTGAGCTGACTATTTTTCTCATTCCTGTTAAAAAAAAGTTGGTACAGTACCCATCGGCTTTGCACATTATTATCTCATTAACTTTCAGAACCTCAAATCCTTTAATGTGGTGAATTGTAATGGTAGGTTGTAGAGTTGGTGAACCTGAAATACTTTTTATTAATGCAGCAATCCGCTCTGAATCAGTATTCTTGTCATTAAGAGACCTGACTTTTTCTATTGCAGCTTTCAACTCATCAATCTTAACAGGTTTTAAAATGTAATCAACTGCATTTACCCTGAATGCTTTTATTGCATGCTCCGAATAAGCTGTTACGAAAATAACTTTGAAATCTATTTTTTCGAACATCATCAGAAGATCGAATCCCTTTCCATCACTCAGCTCTATATCGAGAAAAACCAAGTCCGGATTATACTTTTTTATAGCTTTAAAAGCACTTTTTACAGAAGATGCTGTAGTAACAACCTGTACATCACCACAATACTCTCTAAGGTAATTGCACATCACTTCCCGCGACGGTTTTTCATCATCAACTACAATAGCTTTTAACATGGTCATTGATTTTAAACTTATTTAAGTGGAATATCAATTTCAACTCTGGTCCCTGTCTCTTTCTTATCAGGATATAGATCCATTATCTCAAGATTGTAACTGATTCTTTGTAACTTGCTGATCAATTGCAGCCTCTCTTCAACAATACCAATACCTCTGGATTTATGATTCTCCTGGTTAGTACGTTTCTCCAATGAAGCTTTGCGTCCGATACCATCATCTTCTACTATACATCTGATTCTATTAGGTTCCATGGCTGAGAATTTAACCTTTATAAACCCTTTTCGTATTTCCAAAGCCCTCACTCCATGCCAGATAGCATTTTCAATAAAAGGTTGTACCAGTCCCGGAAATACTGTCAGATTCGATTTTTCGATTACATCATCGATTCTTAGTTCAAAATCAAACTTGTCGCCAAACCTAAGATGTTCAATATTCAGATAATCTCTTATAGAGGTCACTTCGTTTTCAAAGGGCACATAGTCGTTGCCCAGGTTGGAGAGAATAGACCTGATAAGCCTTGAAAAATCAGCTATATATCTGTTAGCTGATAATTTATCATTATCCGAAATGAAATAGTTTATTGAGTTTAGGGAGTTAAAAATAAAATGAGGATTCATTTGACCCCGAAGACTTTGTAGTCTGAGGGTATCCTGCTTTTGTCTCTCCTTCTGCTTTAACTGCCTGATATACAATATAATAAATCCGGTGACCAGCAATATAATGAATAAAGGAACTGAAATTAAGAAAAGGGTAGTCTGGTAAAAATATGGAGCTATCCGGAAAACAATTTTTTTACCGGCGTTCCATTCTCCGTTACGATTGGTTGCCTGAATATTTAAGGAATACCAGCCTGGTTTAAGGTTTGAATAGTTGATATTACGGTTACGTGAATCTGTTTCAATCCATCTCTTATTTATATCATCTAATATATATCTGAACATTGTTTTGTCTGAATTCACAAAGTCAGTTGAAGAAAATGAGAGTTGAAAATTGTTCTCTCCCTTTAAAAGAATGATTGTATCGCGGTTATTCAGTGGATCACCAAGAATCTTTTTTTCTCCCGAGACTTTAAAATCGGTCAGAAGTATCTTCGGTTCAACAAAATCATCTGACTCAGACAGGCTGTCAGGATAAAAACCTACAAATCCTCCCATTCCTCCGAAAAAGAATTCCCCGTCGTCAGCAACATAGGAGGCATTTGAATTAAATTCTGTGATACTGACTCCGTCTGTATTATTGAAAATTCGAATCTGACCAGTTTTAGGATTCAATCTCGTTATACCATTATTTGTTGATATCCAAATATTTCCGGATTTGTCTTTAAGAATACAATAGGTAGTGTTATTGGATAAACCAGATGATGTAGTATAATAAGTACTTTTGCCGGTTTCCGGATTGAAATTTATTAACCCTGCTCCCAGACTTGCTAACCAGAGGTCATTGTTATCTCCCGAACAAATGTCCTGAACATGGTAATCCTTATCGGAAATGGAATATTCAGTTGATTCTTTAGTAAGCGTATTATATCTCAGAACTATTTCAGTTGATAAACCAGCCCACAGGATACCACTACTATTTAAGAGTAATTTGTATATAATATGATGCCCTGTTGATTTCCATAATAACTCAGTCTTTCCTGATTCGGGATAATATAAACTCAGATTTTCATATCCTATAAATAAATTCCCCTCCTTGTTGACAGCCATTGTACGAAATGACGGTTCATCAGCAAAATGCCTTTTAAGCTGACCACTTTTAAAATCATAAAACATCAGCAGATCAGCGAAATAGCCAATCCAAATCCCTTCTTTGACACGTATCATAGAGCGGATATGACCTGATTGCTTAAACAATTCAGGTAGAAGGTGCTCTGTTTTTTTGATCTTGTTATCGGGTGCGAATTGAATAATGTGATCCATTCCCCTTACTCCTGCACATATATTATTTTTATCATCTTTAACAATTGAAAAAACTGCTGGTAAATCATTTCCCTCTTTTTCAATCAGGTAGTTCTTAAAAAATGAATTTGTGAAAACTACCTGCGTCAAACCTATGGGTGTACCCGATTTTGATATGTTCGAAAACCATATCTGATTCTTTGCATTGTGATGAATTGCATTGATTAATTGACTCGTTTCCGCTTTAATCATTCTTTTAGTATGAGTTGTTGGATCATAAGAATTTAGACCAAGATCAGCCCCCACCCAGTCAAAACTTTTGTCTCCTTTAAATTCAATATTGTCGATTAACCCATTGTATTCAATGAAAGCAGCCTTCGCTTCATCAAGTTTGAATAATCCGATATTTGAAAAAATCCAACAATTTCCAGTTGGTGACTCATAGAATGAAAACCTGCAATAATAATCAAAATCTAATCTCTTATGAAGAAAAGAACTTTCCAGATTATATATATTCTTGATAATAAGCTTTCCGGTTGGCTCAAGTGAACTTCTAATTTCCATTTCGTAAACTTTGGGTCCGCTTAACCATATTTTATCTCTGCCTGAAAAATCAATGCCGCAAATACTCAAGAAATCAATTGGATAAAATCTTTTATTCTCTAAGAAAATTTCAAAATGAGTAAACTTACCTGTTTTGATATCTCTCTTAAGAAGTTCATTCTTACTGATAATCCAGAGATTCCCATTATTGTCTAAATTCATATTAAGAATAGGTCCGGGATTATTTTCTCCGAAATCATCAATCAGTTTGAAGTTGTCATTAATTCTGTCATATAAATCAATATTTCCTGCTGCAGTTAAACCCCAAAGGTTATTGGCTTTATCAACAACCAGATTCGCGATTGAAAAATTTGAAATTGAATTTGAATCCCCGTGCACATGATAATAGTTCTTAAATTCATAACCATCATACCTGCTTAATCCATCCCAGGTTCCGAACCACAGAAACCCGGTGCTGTCTTCGGCTATTGCCCTTACATTGTTATGTGGCAATCCATTGTCTGTTGTGAATGTTTTAATAGTATAGTTCTGAGCAGGGAGATGAAGTACCGGAAGAAGTAAGATAAAAACTACCGGAAGCCATTTCTGTAATATTTTCTGTAGATAATGCATTCTGAGTTTTGCCCTGTATGCTTACATTATGAAGTCAATATAGTTTTCATTTGATATAATCTCTAATGTTGATCCGGGATATATTTCTAAAAAATATTTTTGAATTTTGGCTTTTTCCTTTTTCCATTTAAACTCGTACCCTGCCAATTTCCCTCCCGATTCTTCTATAAGGTCAATCTCTTTCTGGTCGTATGTACGCCAGAAATAGCAATTAACCAACATTTGTTTGTAGTTGTTCATCTTTCTTCGCTCAGAAATACAATAATTTTCCCAAAGTTTACCAATATCGTCCCTGATGGCTATGCGATTGTAATTAAGAATGACCGAATTACGAATACCATTGTCCCAGAAATAGAATCGAGGCGACTTGGTAAACTCTTTTCTTAGATTTCTGCTGAACCCATAATGAGTAAAAATTATAAAACATTTTTCCAGAAGGTCAAGATACCTGATAACAGTCTTGCGGTTAACTTGCAGAGAGGAAGCCAATTCAGAAAGTGAAACATCATTGCCGATCTGAAATGCAAGTAATCTGAGCAGATTCAGTATGAAAAGGGAATTTTTGACATTATCCAGTTCAAGAATATCCTTTAGCAAATATCCATTTTTTATTGATTCGAGAACAGATATTCTTTCCTTATCAGAATCTGCTGTTATCACTTGTGGATAATACCCAAAAACGAGTCTGCTTTCAAGATTCTGCTTTTTTTGCAGAAAATCTTCATCCAATTCTGCCTGGGCAAAAGGGAAAAGGGATAAATTTTTGCTCCGTCCGGTCAAAGGTTCTCCTGTTTTACGGCTCAGATCTAAAGTAGAAGATCCGGTAATGAATATTCCTGTTTCAGGGATTGTGTCCACAATAAGTTTGAGATTTGTACCTATGTTAGGTATTTTTTGTGCCTCATCGATAAATAATAGATCATACCCAGCAAGAAAATTTTTCAGAATAGACGTACGCTGACTTGATAATATTTCAGCTGCATCAAGATTTTCTCCATGCACTTTAAGTATTTTTTTGTCATGTAATTCATTCCTGATTATTTCCATTATAACAGTCTTGCCGGTTCTTCGTGCACCTAATAATGCTGTTACGAATCCTGGCCGGATACTTCTGATTATCTCATCTTTTATAATTCTTGATACCACTATGTCGGAATTATTATAAATACCGACATCAAAGGTAATATATTTTTTGATTTCTTGTCATTTATAATAGATTTTAAAATTCATAAAATCACAAAGAATTGGTTTTATGAATATACTTTCCTGAAAAGAAAAGCTAATTTTGATGATATAATATATGACAGAGAAAGGCAACCAAATTTTATGGATTTCAAACTTATATCCGATTTTCAACCAACCGGCGACCAGCCTGAAGCTATAAAACAACTTGTAGAAGGTCTTGAAAAAGGAGTTCCTTTCCAAACACTTCTTGGCGTGACAGGTTCGGGTAAGACTTTCACAATTGCCAATGTAGTTGAGAGGGTTAATCGGCCCGTTCTTGTATTAAGCCATAATAAAACTCTGGCTGCACAGCTTTATGGAGAGTTCAAGCAGTTCTTTCCTGAAAACAGGGTTGAGTATTTCGTCTCATATTACGATTATTATCAGCCTGAAGCATATCTACCTGTATCAGATACTTATATAGAGAAAGACCTCTCAATTAACGAGGAAATAGAAAAGCTGCGGCTGAGCGCTACTTCATCACTGCTCTCGGGCCGTAACGATGTCATTGTTGTATCATCCGTCTCCTGCATTTATGGCATCGGTAACCCTGATGATTTTCATTCAAATACGGCCCATATCAGGAAAGGCCAGAATATCGGAAGAAATCTTTTCCTGAGGAAGCTTGTTGATAGCCTCTATTCACGTAACGAACTAGAATTTAAACATGGCACATTCAGAGTTCGCGGAGATACCGTTGATATCTTTCCTGCCTACGCCGACATAGCAGTAAGGGTGGTATTCTTCGGCGACCAGATTGAAGAGATAAATACTTTTGATCCTATTGATGGTCACAGGCTTGACATACTGATTGAATACATAATATATCCTGCAAATATCTTTGTTACAACAAGGGAGAGAATTAACCTGGCCGTCAGCGATATACAGGATGACATGGTTCGCCAGGTTACGCATTTTAATGATATTGGTAAAAAGGAAGAGGCTAAAAGACTTGAACAAAGAGTGTTGTACGACCTTGAGATGATAAAGGAACTTGGCTATTGCAGCGGCATAGAAAATTATTCGCGGTATTTTGACGGAAGAAAACCGGGGACCAGGCCTTTCTGCCTGCTCGACTATTTTCCCGATAAATTCATTACAGTAATTGATGAAAGTCATGTCAGTGTCCCTCAGATAAGAGCTATGTTCGGAGGCGACCATTCACGAAAACAGACTCTTGTTGAATATGGATTCAGATTGCCGTCAGCGCTCGACAACAGGCCAATGAGGATTGAAGAATTCGAGTCGCTAACAGGCCAGACAATCTTTGTAAGTGCCACACCGGCTGATTATGAGCTGGAAAAGAGTGAAGGGGTTTTTGTTGACCAGGTAATCAGACCGACAGGTCTTCTTGATCCGCCAATTGAGGTGCGTCCCAGCCTTAACCAGATTGATGACCTGATGGCTGAGATCAGGGCACGCACCAAAGCAGGGGAGAGGACCCTTGTAACAACTATTACCAAAAGAATGGCTGAAGAGCTCTCTTCTTACCTGATAAGGTTTGATATAAAATGCAGTTACATCCACTCTGATATCGACACCCTCGATCGTATTGATATTATGGAAGAGCTTCGTACAGGTTCGATTGATGTTCTGGTCGGAGTCAACCTGCTCCGGGAAGGACTTGATCTTCCTGAAGTATCGCTTGTAGCCATTCTTGATGCCGATAAGGAAGGATTTCTCAGATCATCGCGTTCACTTACCCAGACTTCAGGAAGAGCCGCACGTAATCTGAATGGTAAGGTAATAATGTATGCCGATAAAGTCACCCGGAGCATGCAGCAGACTATTGATGAAACCAACCGGCGACGGGAAAAACAGCTGAAATACAATGAGGAGATGGGGATAACACCTACCCAGATCTCAAAGAAAACAGGATCAATTCTCAGCGGTCTGAGCAAAAAAGGGTTGGCTGCCAAAGCTTATATTGAGCCATCCAAACCTGATATTGCAGCAGATCCTGTTGTAAAGTATATGAACAGCGAGGCTCTTGAAAAAGCAATAGAAAAGACCAGAAAGAGTATGGAGAAAACTGCTGCCGAGCTTGATTATGTAGAGGCAGCCCGGTTCAGGGATGAGATGGCTGTTCTTCAAAAGCTGCTGAGAAGTAAATCATAGCTTTTTTAATTTCAGATCATTCAGATATTCTGAAGGTGTTTTTCCAAATTGCTTCCTTCAGTCTAATATACCCTCTATTTTCGCTATCGTTCTATCCAGTTTTCAATTTTAACTTTCGATATTCGACTAAGATGTTTTTTGTTTTCTGTCACTAAAATTAAATTATTTGCTACCGCAGTTGTTCCAATCAGGATATCAAAATCGTCAATAAGTTTTCCGGTTTTTTTCAGTCTTGCTTTCTCTTTTGCATAAATGCTTAATGAATTAAAAATTGGAACTATTGTGATTACATTGGCAAAATCATCGACCATTCTCATGTTCTCATCGATTCGATCACTACATTCTGCTCCATATTTAAGTTCGGCCAGAGTCACTTCAGAAATACAACAGTTTTTTAAACCAACTTTTTTAAATTGTTCATTCAAACCATATTTCCCTTTTAAGAAAAACACACAAATATTGGTGTCCAAAAGAAATTTTTCCATTTACTCAAAATGCTTCAATGGTGCGATTAAATGTTCTGCTTTCCCTAATCTCCTTTATAAGTTCTTCAGCACTTTTTTTAGACTCAAAAGCTCCAAAAAATTTATCAACAATATTTTCATTGTCAGTAGCTTCGTCAATAATAGAATTTGAGAGTTTTGCTATTAACTTTAATTTATTTTCCTTGCTCAAACTACTAAGCAATCCAAAATAGTTATCAATCAATATTGCATTCGTATTAGATCTCATATTCAAATGTTTTTACAAATATACTATATTTTCAAGGTAATTTTTTTCTCTATAAACTTTCTTTTCAGTTACCGCATTTTGTACACATCCTGATTAGCATGGTTCTTGGACATGAATACATTCCATTAGTCATCTCATAGCTTTTTTAGTTTCAGATCATTCAGATAATCTGATGGTGTTTTTCCAAATTGCTTCCTGAAGCTGGTTGTAAAGTATGAATGAGAATTGAAACCAACAGCAAACCCAATTTCATCAACATTTGCATTTCCTTCATTCATCAGTGTGATTGCTTTCTTCAGTCTTATATACCTTACAAATTCTGTGGGTGATTGATTGGTTAATACTTTAATTTTTCTGTATAAAGAGCTGGTACTTATACTCAGGCTTGCTGCAAGATTGTCAACAACAAAAGTCTTGTCATTCAGGTGTTTTTCAACAATTGAAGTTGCTTTTTCAATTAACAGCCTGTCGGAGTACAGAGGTTCCATCCCGTTTTTCCATTCAGAATCTGATACTGAAAATACCTCCCTGAGTTTTACACGTGCTCTGATCAGACTATCTATCTGGGCCAGGAGAATATTTTCATTAAATGGTTTGGTTATGTAGGCATCTGCCCCGGTACTGAAGCCTCCAATCTGTTTTTCAGGTTCACTTAGAGCTGTTAACAAAATAACAGGGATATGACTGCTTCTGATGTCGTTTTTAAGCTGCCGGCAGACTTCAAAACCATCCAGATGTGGCATCAGGATATCGGTAATTACTAAATCGGGAATAATTATCAACGCGGCTTCCAGTCCTTGCTTTCCGTTTGCAGCAGTAAAAATCCGGTATTCATGCTTTAATAGGTTTTTAAGATAGTTTCTGAGCTCATGATTATCTTCAATAATTAAGATAGAGATTGTTTTCTCTTTTTCAGAAAGAGTAACAAGCTCTTTACCAACTTCTCCTGATTGGAGTTTATTTTTGGGTGATTCAATGTAATCCGATGATTCTGTTGCTTTATCAAATCCCTCTTTTAGGGGAAGACAGATTGTGAAAGTCGATCCGGTGCCCATTTTTGATTTAACTCTGATGTTACCCTTATGCATTCGGGTATATTCATTTGCCATGTGCAACCCGATTCCTGTTCCGGATGATTGATGATTTTCTCCCTGTTCAAACCGTTCAAAAATCAATTTGATCTCGGCAGGCACTATCCCTGCTCCCGTGTCAGTGACTTCAACACAAACGATATTGCCATCGACAGGTTCTCCTATTTGAACAGAATCATCAGTTAATTCAGCTGAATGTGAACAAAATACGGTTACACTGATCATTCCGTTTTCCCCTGTAAACTTCATTGCATTGGAAAGAATATTGAAGATTATTTTATCTGTTTTTTCGGGATCTATATCCACAATCAATTTTTCAGCTTCAGGGTTAAATATTAAATGGATATGTTTGTCTTTGGCTTCCATTTCAAAGCAACTGATTACTTCCCTGCAGAGTGCTATCAGATCTGATTTTTTTGGCTGGAATACAGCTTTCCCCAATTCGATTTTACGAATATCTATGAGCTGGTTGATTAACCGCAGGAGACGGTTTGAATTTCGATGCATGGTTAACAGGTGCTCCCTGACGTCAGGTTCTAAACTGAATTTTTCAAGTAAAAGATTAACTGGTGAAGAGATTAGTGTGAGTGGTGTCCTGAACTCATGCGAAATGTTGGTAAAAAACCGTAGTTTCATATCCTGAATCTGTGCTTCAGATTCACGCAGAAGCCGTTCAAGCAAAAGTTCCTTTTTAAACCGTTGACGTTCGATGATGCCTTTCCTTAGAAAGTAGAAGACCAGGACTAAAACTGCTGTATAAACAAGATAGGCATATATTGAAAACCAGAATGGAGGAGAAATGGTTATCTTTAATTGAGTCGGGGTGTTATTCCACAAGTTATCATTGTTACAGGCAATAACTTCAAACAGGTAATTCCCTGGCGGAATTTTGGTAAAAGTGGCATAATTCAGAGTTCCGGCATCAACCCAGTTATTGTCATAGTTTATTAACCGGTACTTAAATCTGTTTTTATCCGGCAACAAAAAGTTATTGGCGACGAAGCTAAAAGAAAGCGAGTTCTGGCGGTAGGAAAGGTTTAGAACACTTTCCGTCTGAAGTGTGGTTTTTAACGGACTACCCTCAGTATGGTTATCAACCGGGTTATTATTTACAGACAATAATGTTAAAATAACTTTTGGAGGAACAGGATTGCTTTTCATCTGTTCCGGAGTAAAAAACGTAAACCCTTTGGTATCACCAAAAAGTATTTCATCGCGACTCGTCTTAAATGCAGCTCCTGGATTAAACTGGTTTCCCTGCAACTCATCCTCGCGATAGAAATTCCGAAAGGTATGCAGAACCGGATTAATATTTGTGATTCCGTTATCTGTACTTATCCAGAGCAATCCATTTTTATCTTCCTGAATACCATAAACATCATCACCTGCCAATCCGTCTTCTCTCCGGAATGCCTCAAAAGTATCTGTTTCATGATTGTACTTATTTACCCCCCCTCCTCCGGTTCCAATCCAGATCATTCCTTGTTGATCCTGATACAGCGTAAATATTTCGTCACTGCTAATAGAATTGATCTCATTTGGGCGGTAGTTGAATCGTTGAAACCGACCGGTTTTTGAATTGAGGCGATTCAAACCGCTGTTGGTTCCAACCCATAAACTATTGTCTTTTGTAACAATGACAGCCCGGATAAAATTATTACTTATTGAGGTTGTATCGCCGTTAATTGAAGTATACTTACTCATATATCCGGTACTGGGATTGTAATGGTATAATCCGGTTCCGAATGTACCTATCCATAATCCGCTATCCGATTTTTCGAGTGCATAAACACTGACTCTCAGATTGCCAAAATTGCTTAAACGTCGTAAAACCTTCTCATTTTTAAGTTGATACCACAATCCATCCAGGAATGTGCCCACCCATAAGGTTTCGGTTTTTTTATCAAACAGAAGTGATTTAATATTTTCAATCCTTGTCCCGTTCTCTGTCTTGAAAGGAATATTTATCATTCTGTTGGAACTACGATCCAGCTTATTCAGATTTCCGAACTCAGTTCCAATTAAAACAGTTCCATCATTTTTTTCAGCAAATGAACTTATATACTCATCATTAACTTCCGAATCAGCCTGATCTTTCCGGGAGTGGATAAAATGATTATCAAAATCCGACCGGTATGCAAGACCTCCTGACCATGTTCCGATCCATATTCCATTCTTTGAATCACGAAATATTGAGTAAATACTGCTATAAGGCAATCCGGATATTTCCTGCGGTAACATATTAAAAATTTTATCATGGTCAATTATTGACATCCCTTTATATGTTGAAACCCAGATTCGCCCCGATTCATCTTTATAAATATCGCGAACCCTGTTATGATGAATTTTATTAAGGTCTTCAGGATTACTGCCGAAATGGGTTATTAAACTTCCCTGCAACCCGGTGAAATCCAGTCCTGCCCAGTTATACCCGATCCAAATGCCACCATCATCAGCGAAAATCTTGCCAATCGATTCGGAACGGTGTTTGCAAAACGTATTTACCTGCTGATTGGATTCGTCATAAAGCCATACAGTCCCATTTGAACCTCCAATCCATACATTCCCTTTTCTATCATAGGCAGCACTTGTAAAAGACTCATCAGATATTTTTTCAATAAGAATCTTTTCGAATTGATTTGTTTCTAAATTGAGTTTTCCAAGCATAATTGAACTTAAAAGGTAAATAGTTTTACCTTTTCCCTGAAGAATATTGAATATGCTGGATCCAAGGTGTTCTCCTGATTTATCATGAAATACTTTTTGCACAAACTCATCTTTTGCGTTATCATAAACACATAATCCATTGGATGTTCCTACCCAGAGAGTTCCTTTTGCATCGCAGAAAATAGAACGTATTGAATTATTTGGAAGAGTTGTGGAATCCTTTGGATTATTAATAAATTTTTTTACATCCCTTGTATTATACCTGTATAAGCCACGGGTTGTTCCAAACCATATAAAACCTGTTGAGTCTTCTCCTATTGTATTAATAGCTCCATAAGTAAATCCACCTACAGGAGATATCCTACGAAATGACATATTATGATTCTTAGAATCTAAGCCAAAAGAGACGGTTATTGCGCAACCTGAAATAAACAGGATAAAGAGAATTTGTTTAAACATTAATTGATTGTAATTGTTTAGCTGCTAAGATAAGAAAATTGTTTGTAAATGACTGACTTTTATCTTTTTACTTTTGTCTTTTATCTTTTATCTTCTGCATGAATAATGCAGGTTAAATATTGAAATTTTTACTCAATTTAAAGCCGGGTTATTAATTTTATCTTATTTTGGCAGGCAAATAACTACAAAAAAGCAAAATATGAGAGGAAAACTATTAATCAGTTTGGCATTGCCGTTGCTGGGGAGCAATGCTCTTTTTTCGCAAACAAAACCCAATGTGCTGTTTATCATGACCGACCAGCAATCGTATAACATGATGAGCTGCATGGGGAATTAATGGCTAAGTACGCCGAATATGGACAAAATTGCCAATATGGGGTATAGGTTTGATAAAACATATTGCGTTAATCCTGTTTGTATGCCCTCAAGATTTTCTTTGCATACCGGGCATTACGCTTCAGAAGTTGGAGTTAAAGAAAATACCATTATTGTTTTCACATCCGACCATGGAGATATGAACGGTGCGCATGGATTAGTTACAAAGAACGTTTTGTTTGAAGAATGTCAGCGTGTGCCATTGATTTTTGCAGGCAAAGGAATTAAACCCAACTTTGCGGATAAAACAACCTTGGTTTGCAACGGGTTAGACTTCCTTCCAACCATCTGTGATCTCATCGGAATAGCAATTCCGGAAGGTCTTCCTGGAATTTCACTAAAACCATTTCTTACCGGCGAGGGTCAAAAACCCGAACGTAAATTCATTATTACCGAAGACTATAATGGCTACCAGATCAATGATGGAAGGTACAAATACTCCATCTATGAACTGCCCGGATACCCGGAAATGCTGACCGATCTGCAAACGAACCCGGGTGAAACAATCAATTATTCAAACAACCCAACTTATAAAGACATTAAATCAGGACTAAAAAATATATTAATGGATGATTTAACCAGACGTGGACTTACACCTTTGAAACAGGAATAATACCCGAATGGTATTAATCCTGATCCCCAAAAGGAAATTATATAAAAACAAAAAAGCAGAATAAATTCTGTAATTTTATGCATAAAGTGCTCAAAATTATTGTTTTAGCTTTAATGCTAATAAGAGGATCGCAAGCCTATAGTGCTCCCCCGGAGAAAAATGAAAAAAATGAAACTAATTCCTATGATAGAGAAATACTCGAAGCTACACGGTTAGAACAAAAATCAATTTTACTATATATTGAAATCAGGGGAATGAAACTACTGTGGAAAAAAACACTTTCATAATAAATAATCAAAAATGCCGGCGAAAAGCAGTTAATAATTTCAAGATTCTATCTGATTCGGAATTAACGCTATCACTTATCAGTCATTTTGACCGATAAATTATAATGTGACTTATATTTTCAAAAGCAAGCATAATTATTTATAAAGAATGAGGAACGGACTCAGTAACTTACCTGCTATTATTAAAATTTATTTTAGTTTGAATTATTCATAAATTCAGTTAAGATATTCTATTCCTTTGTGTTACTTTGTGCTGTACTTTGTGATCCTTCGTGGTAAAAAAAGATTAAACACAAAGGATCACTAAGGTTCACAAAGGTTTATGAATAAGGCAGGCTAAATATGTTCTTAAGAATTTGCTATCTAAAGCTAACAATTATGGGAAAACTATTCGTATTATTAATGATCTGCCTGATGGCAACTGCTACTACAGGTTCTGCCTGCTCATCGGTATCCGGTTCTGTTAATTCAGAGTATGGACTGACGGGTGCGGAGAATGATCAGCAGTTTACAGTAACTGGCACAGTAACAGATGCAGCCAATGGCGAACCGATAGCAGGTGTTACTATTCTTGTCAAAGGAGCCGCCATCGGACAAATTACTGACGCCAACGGAAAATATTCAATTTCTGTTCCGGATCCAAATTCGGTGCTGATA
The DNA here is from genome assembly GCA_026391555.1 of Bacteroidia bacterium. GTDB lineage: Bacteria > Bacteroidota > Bacteroidia > Bacteroidales > VadinHA17 > LD21. Next base: position 77,480 of record JAPLEB010000124.1, read on the forward strand.
TTTTCATTTATTGGCTACACATTCCAGGAAATAGAGACTGGTAGTCAAAAGATCATAGATGTACAGATGATTCAGAGTGTTGAAGCTTTAGATGAAGTAGTTATTGTTGCTTACGGTACTCAAAGAAAATCTCACCTGACAGGATCTGTGGCATCATTAAAAACAGACAAGCTGGATGAGGTTCCTGTATCGCGGATCGACCAGGCGTTGCAGGGTAAACTTGCCGGGGTTCAGGTTCTGAACCAGAATCCGGAGGCCGGAGCAGCTCCAAAAATCAGGGTTCGTGGGATGGGCTCCATAAGTGCAAGCACTGACCCGCTTGTCGTTGTGGATGGATTCCCTGTTCCAGAGGGTTTATCAATGGTTAGTATGGGTGATGTGGAATCGATAGAAGTGCTTAAAGATGCCTCATCTGCAGCCCTTTATGGTTCGCGTGCCGCAGGTGGAGTTATTCTTGTAACAACAAAAAGCGGTAATGTAGCAAAACCAATATACAATTTCAAAATGTATGCAGGTGCACGTACGCCATTAAAGTTGCCTGATATGATGAGCACCTCTGAATATGTAAGCCTCCTATACAAAGAGGCTGATCAGCGGAGACTTGATCCTGCTCTCGACGGAACAACTGCAACAATGGTTTTCAGTACCGTTGGAAGTGGTGATCAGGCATCTTATTTAATAGAGCAAATAATTGATAAACCAACTGACTGGATGAAAGAGGCGCTGAGAAGCTATGGATCAATGCAGAACTACCAGTTGAGCGCTTCCGGGGGTGATAAGAATTTAAAATACTTTATCTCCGGAAACTACAATAAAGAGGAAGGTATTATGAAAAACAGCAGTTATGACAAGTATAGCTTTCGTGCTAAAGCCGATGTTAAGCTTTCAAACGCTGTTACATTAGGAGTTAACATAGTACCCACGGTAAGCATTACTGAGAATCCTCCGGTTGACCTGACTAACTATCAGCGTTATCCATCGTGGCTCCCTGTTCGACATAATGAAGCAACAGCCGCCCTTGTCGGGAAAAAAGCAGGTGACTACGCTCAGGCCTCAGAGTTTCTTGGTGTTACAATAAGCGGGGTAGGGTTAAATGATGAAATATGGCATATTACAGGAGCCAACCCTTCCGGCTCGAGTGTCCAGAATCCGGTCTCGGTAAGGGAGCGTACCTCTATTCTCACTAATGATTACAGGTTGCAGAGTAATGTCTATATGACAATCGACATTTTGCCCGGACTGCAGTTTAAAACGTCGGATGGTCTTTATGCAGCATATAAAGAATACAACAAGAAAGAGAAAACCGAAGCACAAAACGCCGGAGTTCCAAATTCACTTACCCGTCAATCTACTTTCCACACAGACCTTTTATCGGAAAATACACTGAACTACACTAAAAAAACCGGAGATCATGAGATTGGCGCATTATTAGGTTTCACAATGCAAAAAACCGAAAATAAGTTCAACGCTGTTGTTGGCACAAATTTTCCTGATGAAGAGATGCTCTCTTTTAACCTGGCATCGGCACTTCTGCTCGACAGCCCTGCCCTTTCTGGAACCACTTCCTCTTATTATTCAGAATCAATGGCATCTTATATAGGAAGGTTAAATTATGCTTTTAAAGGCAGATACATGATCTCTGCCAGTATCAGGGCTGACGGAAGTTCAAAATTTGCTGAAGGTCATAAATGGGGTAAATTCCCGGCAGTCTCTGCAGGTTGGCGTGCATCAGAAGAAAGCTTTTTGAAAAACCTTAAATGGTTATCAAATCTTAAAGTGAGAGCCAGCTATGGATTGACCGGTAATAATAATATTCCCCAGTATTCTTATATGAATTCTGTTAACACAAGCAATTACGTTACCGGTTCCGGAAACGGAATTCTAGTCCCCGGGATGGCTTCTAACAATACGATTTTGGGAAACCCCGATATTACCTGGGAACAAACTGAAGAGGCAAACTTTGGCCTTGATCTGGGAATATTTAAAAACAGGTTAACAATTACTGCTGAATATTATTATTCAAACACTATCCAGTTGCTTCTTCAGCAACCTTCAATGTATATTACCGGTCACCAGACCTACTGGAATAATATTGGAGAGGTAAATAATCAGGGTCTTGAAATTGAACTCACAACAACCAATATTGATAAAAAAGGCTTTACATGGAAAACTTCAGCTAACTTTTCTACTAATAAAAACAAACTGCTGAACTATGGAAACAAGGAGAAGGAAGATAATTTCGGTGAAAGAAATGAAGTTTACCGGGCTGCTATCGGCCAGCCATCAATCCAGTTCTTTGGCTACGTGAGCAACGGCGTTTATACTACTCTTGAGGAAGTGGCTGCTGCCAAGGCTATTACGGATGCAAATGGAGTACCATTCACCTATACAAAATATTCTCCTGTGTTGGGTGGATTGAAGGTCGTTAATATGAATGGCGACAATAGAATAGATCCCGAAGACCGTGTTGTACTGGGTGATCCATTCCCCGATTTAGTATGGGGTATAACCAACACAATTGCATACAAAGGGTTTGATCTGGTATTTCTGATACAGGGGGTTCAGGGAATATCTGTGATAAATGGAAACCTTAATTACAACGAATCGCTTCGTCTTAACACAGTATATACAAATACCCGTTATGTAAGTCCTATGTTCCCGGGTGATGGAAAAACAACTTTTGATAAAAACACATCGGGAGGCGATCTGATGCTTAGTGATTATTGTATTGAAGATGGATCATACGCTGCATTAAGGGATTTTACTTTAGGATACTCAGTTCCGAAGAAGATTGTAAAAAAGTTAAAAATTGGCGCTCTCAGATGCTATTTCTCCGCGCAAAACCTGGTGTACCTTATGGCAAAGGATTACAGAGGAGTAAACCCTGAAGCCCGTAAAACATCCGGCTCTTATTCAAGCCCGTTGATCGACGGTTACCAGAGAGGAGTCTTTCCGCTGAACAGAACCTTTACAGGTGGAATCGATATCACATTTTAAAGTAAATAATCAGGAAAAATCATCAGCTAATTCAACCAATCTTTGAAATCAAGAATCGGACATTGGTTTAATATAAAGAAAAATGAAAAATAAAATTGTTTTGATAATAATAACATTGTCTGCAATAACAGCCTTCACAGGTTGTGAGAAATTTCTTACAGACAAACCCCAGTCAGTATTGACACAGGTTAACTTTTACACTACTCCTGTCAGGATAAATCAGGGTGTACTCGGTTGTTATGCCGGTATGGCAAGTATAACTAATGATGAATGGATGTTCACAGAAATCCGGAGTGATAATACCTGTGTAAACAATTCTGGAACAGGTAGTACTGTAAGGGTTGATATGTGTGATATGAAGTTTTTCAGAACTTCACCCAGCTTACCTATGGTTCGTGATTTCTGGTACAAAATTTTCCAGAATATTTCCAATATTAATGCGGTTTTGCCTTCAGTTGCAGACAATAAATACGTTACATTAGAAGCCCAGCGTGCCCAATATGAAGGAGAGTTACTGTTTATGAGAGCATACCACTATTTTCAACTGGTTTGTTTGTGGGGTGATATGTTCAAGATCACTTCTGTTATTGGTCCTAATGAGGCAAAAAAAATAGAGCGTTCTCCCGCATCCGAGATATATGATGAGATCATAATCCCTGATCTTGTCAAAGCGGCCGGTGAAGCACTTCCTGTATACCCGGGGATTGAAACCGGGCGTATTACCAAATGGGCAGCCAAAAGCTTGCTGGCAAAAGTCTATATGATGATAGGCGGAGCTGATAATCTGGCTAAGGCTAAACCACTTCTGGAAGAGGTACTTACAGCATCTCCTCATGGATTATTGACCGGAACTGGTGCTTATGCCAAAGTATTTGATATTACAAATGAAATGAATAGCGAGATTATCTTTGCTGTTCGATATAAAGGGGGAGCCCTGGGAATCGGTTCTCCATTCTGGGGAACATTTGCTCCCGATGGTTCAGGAAACACCATCTTAAAAATAGGAACCCCTGTTGGAAACAATAATCCGACGTTTGAGATTATGGCAAAATTCAATGAAGACCCGAAAGATACAAGAAAAGCCACCTGCTACGGAGTATGGTATAAAACTCCGACTACACCATTGCAATATATTTCAAAATATACAGATGCTACAATGGCTCTGGCTCTTCAATCGGAGAATGACTGGATCGTTATCCGTTATGCTGATATCGTACTTCTCTATGCTGAGGTGCTCGCCCAGGATGGCAATCATGCAATTGCTCATAATGAGGTAAATAAAACGCGTGTGCGGGCCGGAATGGATCCTATTCTTACCCCGTTTGCATCACAGGAAGTAGCTCTGGATTCAGTTTATAATGAACGTCGCAAAGAACTTGCCTTCGAAAATCAGCGCTGGTTCGACCTTTTACGCATGGGGAAATCATATAATACTCCGGACAAAGCAGTAGCAATACTCAGGAAGCATACTTTCGTAACGGATTGGCTGGTCTTATATTCCAAATATAACCCTATACTGCCTCCGGAAGACCGCTTCTTCAAAATTGAGCGTCTTTTATTGCCTATTCCGCAAGCCGAGATAGACACTAACAATGAGATACCGATTAAACAAAATGATGATTATTAATAGAAAACAACTGATATCATGAAACCCACATGTTATGCTAACACAAACACTTATAAATATAATTTTTATCAACATGTGCGGTTCCATCATACCTTAAAAATCAAAATTATATTATGATGAAAAAGATAAATATAAAATCTCATTTTCTCCTTTTTTCAGTTCTTGTTGCCTTTACTTTGTTTCTAAGCTCATGCAATAAAGAGAATGAGGAGACTGTAGTTCCGAAAACTATAGCTGACTACATTAAGACGATGGGAAGCTTTATTGCTTCAGAAAAAGCGCTTATTGATACCTGTGCAATAGGTTATAATAAGTATAATTTTAAGGTATCAGGCACTGCCAACTTTGTTCCTTATAAAACTGCCTATCTTCTTGTATTGGATACTGCCAAAGCAAGGATTAACAGGGCCGGTATAACCATTGCCGATATTGTAGCATTGGATAAAACACTATCCATTCCCGGCAAAGCTTTCTGGGGTAGTCTTTTCCAGTCTGACAGGCGCCCTTTGAATGATTCGATTGTTAAAGCAGAGACTTTGAGCGCTGCAACAATCGTAGGAACAGGAGCAGGGCAAATTCTACAAGACCCTAAGACAGTTTTCACGGCAGCTGTCACAAAAGCTAAAGCTACCCGCGATGCGACAGTCACAATTGACAGGCAGGTGGCTGGTGCAATTCTTTTACTTTTTGATGCGGGAAATGTTTTCAAGGCTGCAATCATACCAAATACCGTTGTAGAGTATCAGAGTAAATCGAAGCAATACGTTGCCTCAGAAAAAACATTAGTTACTGCTTCTTCCATTGGCTATAATAAGGATGATTATAATGTAACTCAGCAAACAGCTTACCTCACCGTTTTAAATGCTGCTGAACCAATAGTTAACAACTCCGCTTCTACATATACAGACATTTCTACTGCATTGGGTACATTGGTGGTGGCCGGCAAAGCATTCTATGCCAGTAAGTTTGTCTGTGACAGGCGTCCGCTGAATGATTCAATTGTAATTGCACAGACTCTGAATACAGTGATTCTCGTCGGAACTACTTCAGGAAAAGTTCCACAGACAGCTAAAACCGTCTTCACAACTGCCATCACAACTGCATCAACAGCTCGCGATAAGGCAACAACCACCGAGGGGCAGGTAAAAGAAACTGTATATTCTCTCGGAGAGGCTAAAAAGGTATTTGTTTTAGCAATAATACCATAATTCTCTGATCTTCACTGCCGCGGGAATAAATCGGGCAGTGGTGTTAAAAACCAACTAAAGAAGACGAATATTATTAGGAAAAAGGAAGAATACACCAGTAAATTTTTTTAAAATATATTACATTAATGAAATACAGGTTACTGATATTAATATATTTTGCAATAATCACATATTCAGATATATATGCGAAATATATTAAGGTCAGTAACATTATCCAATACAACGGAAAGATTAAAACATTAACACCGGGAGATTCCATTGTTTTGGCCAATGGAGTATGGAAAGATGTACAGCTTGTTTTTAAAGGGAAAGGGGAAAATGGGAAATACATTTATCTGACAGCAGAAACACCAGGCAGGGTTACTATTGAAGGAGAATCATGTTTGCAGATATCAGGAGAATGGCTGAATACTTCGGGTTTGGTTTTCGTGAATGGAAACACACCGAAAAAAACAATTGTCGAATTCAGGACAAGTTCAAAGGATTATGCTTACAACTGCGTTATGACGAATTGTGTTATCGATAGTTATAATCAAAAATCAAAAGATATAGCTGATCATTGGGTCGGTGTCTGGGGTAAGCAGAATTCCGTTGAGTATTGCTATTTCGGGGGAAAGACTAACACCGGAACCACGCTGGTAATATGGCCTGACGATTCAAATTGCATAGATAATAATCATTTTGTTTATCGTAACTACTTCGGCCCTCGTCCACCGTTGGGCTCAAACGGAGGCGAATCGATAAGAATAGGAACAAGTGAGGTCTGTAAAAATAACTCAGGGTCAATCGTAGAAGGAAATTTCTTTGAACGATGCAATGGGGAAGGAGAGATAATCTCAAATAAATCAGGTGGGAATAAATTTTTAAACAATACTTTTTTTGAATGTGAAGGGAGCTTAACTCTCCGGCATGGCAACAATGGTGTTGTTTCCGGAAACTGGTTTATCGGAAACGGGAAAAAGCTTACCGGAGGAGTTCGTGTTATTAACGAAGGTCACCGGATTTACAATAATTTCTTTTTTAAACTCACCGGAGATGAATTCCGTTCCGCTCTTTCCATCATGAATGCCATTCCTGATTCACCGCCCTCCGGTTATGCAGCCGTGAAAAACGTAATTGTTGCCAATAACACATTTGCTGATTGTAATGTTCCCTGGAGTTTTTGTGTTAATGCAGGTGAGAAAAACTGCACCATAAAACCTGAAAGTACTCTCCTGATCAATAATTTAGTGTATTGCCTCAGCGAGAGAGAACTTATAATAAGTTATGATAAGACTGATGGCATCACCCTGGAAAATAACCTGATGGTTAATGAAAGGGGCTTCTATAAAGCAAAGGGTTCTGTGTCTGGCGAAGTTTTAACGAGAAAAGCAGGGGGCTTTGTTATTCCTTTTACAATCAAAGAAGCAAAGAGACTTCCTTTTGTGAAATATGATATATCGGGCAACTCTTTTGAAAAACCTGTGATCGGTGCTTTTCAGAATAATGAAGAAGTCCCTAAAGTGGAACTTGCAACTGCCATTAACTGCGGGCCTTCCTGGTACAAACCGGTTTTATCAGCAAATAAATGAAAAAACTCAAGCCATACTCATCCCGCGGTACCGGAATTGATAATTTCAATATTTTTTTATTGAGGTTCAGTCCTTTGGAATCGAAAATAATTCTCCCCTACTGTTTTATGTTGAGTTTATTGTCTTTTATGAATGTAAGCGGGGCAACAATTAATGTTTCTACAATTGGCGGATTGCAATCTGCAATTAATAATGCCTCGGCTGGCGATATAATTATCCTGGCTGATGGCACTTACGTCAACAGTACAATTAATATTAGTGCAAGTAATATCACAGTAAGTTCAGCAACACCCGGGGGTGTATTCCTGAATGGGACCAATGTAATCGATATTAGTGGTAATCATAACACTTTCAGCGGTTTCCAATTTACATCAGGTTCAATCTCCGGAGTAGTTATCACCGTAAGTGGCAATTATAACATCCTGACTCAATTAAACTTTAAAGGATATTCAGCCCAAAAATATATCAATCTGCAGGGTCAGTATGACGAAATTTCATATTGCAACTTCGAAAATAAACCCATCGGAGCTCCTGCAGGTAATCTGATTCATATTGCACCGGATGCCACACTTTCCGGATATCACAGGATAAGATATTGCTCCTTTCAAAATATGCCAGGTGCAGGCGGAGACAACGGGAATGAATGTATCAGAATCAGCAATGGAGCAACATCAACTTACGTTTCAAGGACAATCGTGGAATTTTGTTTTTTTAACAATACAGGGCCTGGAGACAGCGAGGCTATTTCCGTAAAATGCCAGGAAAATGTTCTCAGATATAATACAAATACAAATAATCAGGGTGCAAATTTCTGTTTCAGGAATGGTGATAATAATATTGCGTATGGCAATTTCTTTATTAACGCCGGAGGTATCAGGGTGAAGGAAGCTAACAGTATTTATTGCTATAATAACTATTTCGAAAACTGTGGCGATGGGTCAATAACAGCTCCTGTTAAATATGTGTATGTGAGCCCTAATCTTAATAATATCAACGTTATCCACAATACATTTGTAAATGGCACATCGATCGAATTAGCCAGTGGTGCAAGTTCAAATACCTGGGCGAATAATATTTTTAAAAAGACATCCGGGGATATCTTTACAGGTTCCACTACAGGAATAACTTTTGTTGGAAACATATATAGTGGTTCCATGGGAGTTACTATTCCTTCGGGTATGACTAATGCTGACCCGAAACTTGTAATGAATTCTGATGGCTACTATGGCTTATCTTCATCAAGCCCCGCCATTGATGTATCATCATCCGGTTATCCTGCTATCCTGGATATTGCTGACATTGACGATGATCCTTCCCTCCTGTTTGATATTAGCGGGCAGTCAAGACCAGTAACAACAACATTAATGGATGTCGGTTGTGATGAGTACACAACAGGAACGATATCAAATCGCCCTTTGCTTTTATCAGATGTTGGCCCTTCATACCTTGGCGGACCGGTGACATCAGCTCAAGATCTGAATTCAGAAAACATCAGCTTAAGTTTATACCCTAATCCGGCTTCCCAATATGTAAGAATAATATATTGCTTATCAGAAGAGTCTTCTATTCAGTTAGTTATTTACAGTTTAAGTGGTCAGGTTGAAAAAATACTTATCGAAAATGAACATCAACCGGCTGGTAACTTTAATCTTTCCTTTGACGCAACTGATTTAAAGGATGGCATGCATTTTGTAAGATTCATTAATGGAAATTTCACAAAAACGATAAAATTAATTGTAACAAAATAGATTGACTTTTAAGGAATTAAGTCCTTCACAATAATTAAGAAAGAAATTTAATTTAATTTTGATATAAATGAATAAATTAATTACATCATTGGGTATTTTAAGCCAGGTAGGGTTGAGTATGACCCAACTTCATGCCCAGGAAAAAAAGTTAAATGTGCTGTTTATTGCTGTCGACGATCTGAAACCATTGGTGAGTGCCTATGGTGACAAACATGCCAAAACACCGGGTATGGACAGGCTTGCCAAAGAAGGTATAGTCTTTCAGAATACTTACTGCCAGCAGGCTATAAGCGGTGCTACACGGGCAAGCTTGCTCACCGGCATGTACCCCGACAAGACCAGGGTATGGGATCTGATTACTGATTTCAGGCAGGTAAATCCCAATGCAGTAAGCCTGCCACAGTATTTCAAATCAAATGGTTACGAAACAGCCGGTATGGGTAAAATCTATCACATGGGCAGTACAGGTCCGGGCCATGATGCCCCCTCATGGAGCATTCCGTACCGTGATGCAAAAACCGATAAGTATGCCTTATCTTATAAACCTAATGCGCTTGGCAGAGGTCCGGCTGTTGAATGTGCTGATGTGCCTGACGACACTTACCATGATGGTAAACTGACGGGAATGGCCATTAAGTTACTCGACAGTCTGAGCAATAATAAAAAGCCTTTCTTTCTGGCTGTAGGGTTTTTAAAGCCCCACCTGCCTTTTGTAGCGCCAAAGAAATACTGGGATATGTATGACAGGAACGAATTTGACATTGCTCCTTATCAGAAAAAGGCGCTCAACAGTCCGGATATTGCCTATCACCGTTCAGGGGAGCTTAAAAACTACTCAGATATACCTGAATTTGACAGTTATTCAGAAAAAGAGCTTGATCATCTTTCAGTTGATAAGCAAAAAGAGCTGATCCATGGTTATTATGCTGCTACCTCATACACTGATGCTCAGATTATGCAGTTACTTAATGAACTCGACCGTCTTGGAATCCGCGAGAATACGATAATAGTTTTATGGGGCGACCATGGCTGGCATCTTGGTGATCATGGCTTGTGGAATAAGCACACAAATTTCGAACAGGCAACCCATACATTATTCATGATGAGTGTTCCAGGACAAAAGCCCGGTCTCAGACCCGTTACACAGTCTGAATTTGTAGATATCTTTCCTACACTATGTGATCTGACAGGGATTCCGGCACCAAAACATCTTGACGGAATGAGCCTTGTTCCGGCAATTAAAAACCCTTCGGCTGAATTAAAAGTTTATTCATTAAGCCAGTATCCGCGTGCAAAAGATGTTATGGGCTATTCAATCCGTACAAAGCGTTTCCGCTATACCGTATGGTTTAATAAGGGTTTCAGGACCAACATGGCCTATGACCCGAAATATGTAGTTGCCAGGGAACTCTATGATTATGAAAAAGATCCGCTGGAAAAGGAAAATCTATTGGATAAGCCTGAATACCAAAAAGATAAAGCAGCCATGGAACAGCTTTTCAAAGAGTGCATGGAACGGGAGTTCAAAAGTAATATAGAATATACAAAAATTGCAGATTTCAGAGCTCCGGTAAATACAAGTACCAAAGAAGAATAGTAAACTAACTAAACGCAAAATGCTTAACTTTTAACTATTAACTTTATGCTATAATCTATCTATCATGAAACAGACCCTTACATTCATCTTAATCTTCCTGGCAGCAATAACCTCGAATGCACAGGTTGTTCTTTTGCAGGAAACATTTCAGGATTGGACCGCTGAACCGGGTACCCCGCCTGTGGCTCCAAGCAAGGCTTATTCAGGCCTTCCATATTCTATTACGAAAAAACTTTTTGACGGAAAAACAGATGGTACTTTTACCTCAAATGCCCTTATTGCTGCTCCGGGCCAGTCTATTGGTTCACCCGGTGCAGCTGAAGGAAACGGGAGCCCGTCAAAAGGACGTATTGCTTTGAGAGGGACTTCAACTTATCTGCAGCTTCCGGAATTGCCAAGTGTTGGGAAAGTTAATATCAAGGCAAATGCCGGCACGGACCTTAAGGAATTCAAACTTCAGGTTTCAACCGGAGGTTCTTTTGAAGACATTCCAGGTACTGTAACTGCATGTTCAAAAACGGTGACAAAGTTATTCACTTTTAACCTCTCTTACTCGTCTCCAACTACTTTAAGAATAGTACCTGTTTCAAACAGTTCTATTTTCTTTTACGATCTGGAGGTTTATTCCTTCCCAAAACGCTAATTAACTCTTTAATAAATACTAATTAAAACTTACTATTATGTGAGACAGGCCCGGCATTTCCTGCTGGTGAAGGAAGAACTATCGTTAACCCACCATTATCTTATTCAGATGGAGTTGGAACATATGCTCTTTCAAACTTAGGATACGGCATGTTTACTTATTCAACCGCGGGCGTATCCGATAATTACGCATATAAACCATTTGTATCCACACCCATTAGCAGTGGTGTTGTTTATTTATCTTTTTTACTTAATGTAACAGCTGCTGTATCTTCAACCAATTGTGAGGCAATGGGATTAGCTGATGGTACCAGTGCCGGCCCCAAGGTATTGATAGGAAAAACAACTACAGGGTTCTACAAAATTGGAACAGTAAGAGGAAAGACATCTTCTGCTGATTATAAATACGCTACAGCTCCAACTCAATTAGTTGTTGGTACAGTATATTTGATTGTGTCAAAATATGATTTTGCCACTCAAGAATCATCTGTATTTATCAATCCTCCTATTGGGTCCACAGTTGAACCTTCTACACCAGAAGCTATTGATAATATTTCTACAACAATCAGAACCCAACTCAGCTCCTTATGGTTTAGAAATAATAATGCCAAGGCAAGTAATATTATTAGCGGTGCAAGAGTTTCGACCAGTTGGGCGGCAGCAGTTGCCATTCCTGCAATCCCATTGTCAGTTCCTGTTGTCGGTTCTGCCGGCAGCATTACTAATTATGGTTTTACCGCAAACTGGACTGTAGTTGCAAATGCAAGCAGCTACGATGTGGCAGTTTATCAGGGAACTACCCTGGTTAGTACTACCAATGCAAGTGGTCAGGCTACACAAAGTGTTGCGATCACCGGACTTTCATCTAGTACTTCATATACTTATACTGTTGTAGCAAAAGGTGATGGATTGGTCTATCGATCCTCTGATCCCTCTTCGGCATCTGCAGGTTTTAATACCGTGGGACTTCCTGCACCTGCAGTTGGTACAGCATCTCTTATCACTTCATCTGGTTTCACTGCAAATTGGTCGACAGTTACAAACGCAACAGGATATGATGTTCAGGTATATTTATTGACAACCCTGGTCAGCACAACAAACGTGAGCGGACAGGCTGCAACAAGTTTAGCCATTACAGGTCTTTCAATGGGTACTGCCTATACCTATAAAGTTGTAGCAAAAGGCGATGGATCAACTTATCTTGATTCAAGTCCCTCCGTGGCATCTGCTGTTTTCGTAACTACTGCACTTTCGGTAAATACTATCAATACCAACTTTGGAGATGGTACATGGGGAACAGTAACTCCTCCACCAGCTAGTCTTCTTCCGGGTGTTTTATATACTTTTTCGGTCAATGGTTTTAGTGTCACTGACGGGGTATTATACGGATCTATACCTACCGGCCTTAAAGGAGAAATCCACACTAATGTAATGAGATTAAATAAGAACGTGAATTCCAAATTGGAATTCCCAACAGTAAATTCCTTAAAACAAATTGAGATACATGTATCAGGATCAGACACCAAGGACTTTTTACTAAAAGAGTATAATTCTGGAACTTCAGCATTTGATATTTCTGTTGGCACCTTTACCCTTGTTGGGACAGATGAGAATATTTTTATTATTCCCATTACCAGAGATGTACCAACTAAATTCAGAATTGAGAATAACCAAACCAACTCATTGAATATTAATCAGGTGATTACCCGTACCACCAATCCGACATTGTTATCCATACCCACCATCGGGGTAGCATCTGATATCGTTGGAAATGGGTTCACAGCAAACTGGACACCAAATGATGCCAATGCAACAGGATATAAAGTATTTGTTTATGCAACAAGTGCTTCAGGTGCTACTACAACATTGAGGAACACCTTCACAGCCAGTGGTCAGGCAACAAATAGTTTTGTTGTTACAGGCATTGATACTGCTGCTAATTGCACATATAAAGTTGTTGCTCTTGGTGATGACTATGTTTTATTCTCAGATTCTTATCAATCGGCAGCTTCCGCTATCTTTACAGTTGCAGGTATCCCAACTGAGATTTCAGATCAGATTCTTGGAGATAGCAGTTTTAAAGTTTACCCAAATCCAGTCTCTGAGAATTTGAATATTGAGTATAACATTCAGGATAATGCTAATGTGCAACTTGTTCTATTCAACATTAATAGTCAGGCTGTAAGTACATTAATAAGTGATAAAAACCACATGGCTGGCAGTTATACCAAAACCTTTGATGTTTCAGGGTTAAAGCCAGGGATTTATTTCGCCAGACTAATGGCAGGAAGATCATCAAAAACAGTTAAAATTGTGATTAACAGGTAGATTGGTTAGGTATGTAAGAAATCTTACGGGTTTAAGAGACCCGTAGGATTCTTTCTTTAAAAAAATGTTATGTGTTAACAGAGTAGCGATCATAAATAAATAATTAAATGAAAAGTAAAGCAGTAATGAGCATTGCTCTGTCGATTTTAGGGAGTAATGCGCTTATATCACAAAGTAAGCCAAACGTCCTTTTTATAATGACCGATCAGCAATCGTACAATATGATGAGCTGTATGGGCAATAAATGGCTGAGCACTCCGAATATGGACAAGATCGCCATTGCAGGTTATCGTTTCGAGAGAAACTATTGTGTAAATCCGGTGAGCATGCCTTCAAGGTTTTCTCTCCTTACCGGGCATTACGCCTCTGAGGTTGGCGTAAAGGAGAATACTTCTGCCTACGACGACTCAAAAGTGCAAAAAATTGTTTCTGCCAATGCTTTAGGGATGGTTTTTCGTAAAGCCGGTTATGAAACTCTCTACTCAGGTAAGACACATCTTTATGGAACAAAAGATGTGTCTGAGTATGGTTTCACTTTAGATGGTAGAGATCCTTATGATGGTCCGGCTATATATGCAGAAAAGGTACTTGATGAGATAGGAAAAGGTAAAAAAAGTAAACCATTTCTGCTCTTCCTGTCTTTCCTGAATCCTCACGACATTTGTTATAAAGCAGGAATGGATAAACGTTTCCCTGAAGGTCTGTCACCGGAGAATGCGCGTGAGACCGGAAGGCAACTGGCGCTTCAGAAAACTCTCAGCGCCGATGAGTACCGCAAACAAATTCCTCCCAGACCATCCAACCCTGATCCGATAAATGGTGAACAGGAAGAAATGGTTGTTATGGATATTGACTCAAGAGTTTGGAATGTAGCTCAATGGGATCTCTATAACTGGATGTATCACAGGTTAACTGAAAGTGTTGATGCTCAGATTGGCAGAGTATTAAATGCCCTTAAGAAAGCAGGACTCGAAGAGAATACTATAATTGTTTTTACTTCAGACCATGGAGATATGAACGGAGCACATGGATTAGCTTTAAAGAACGTTTTGTTCGAAGAGTGCCAGCGGGTACCATTTATTTTTGTCGGGAAAGGTATTAAACAGAACTATGCAGATAAGTCAACATTGGTTTGTAATGGATTGGATTTTCTTCCAACTATCTGCGACCTGGTTGGAATAGAATATCCCAAAGGACTTGCAGGAATCTCCCTTAAGCCTTTTCTTACAGGACAAGGTCCAAAGACTGAACGTAAATATATTATTACTGAGGACCATAACGGGTATCAGATTAATGACGGAAGATATAAATATACTATTTATGAATTGCCCGGATATCCCGAGATTCTGACTGATATTCAAACCAATCCGGGAGAAACAATAAACTTTAGTAATGATCCGTCGTGTGCTTTAATCAAATCTTCATTAAAGAAGGAATTGATGGCTGATCTGGCAAAAAGAGGTCTTACTCCACTGCCGGAAAACAGAACCATTGAAAATATCCGGAAAGCAGAGAAATCAAAAGGTAAGGTAGAGGTGGAATATTGAATTCAAAAATAAAGAATGGGAAAACTGTTTCTTCTTATTTTATTCCCTGCATTCATCCTGATCGGAAGGGCACAGCAACCATGGCAATCATCGTTAGTTTCAATCTCAGGCACGGGGAAACTGGTTTATGCTGCCGATAATGAAGGTAACACAATACCTGATTTCAGTCTTGCAGGTTATGGCTGCGGACAAATTGCGATTCCTGATGTTTCTGTACAGGAAACTCTCTACCCTGTTTCAGGAGATAACCTGGCAAATATTCAGAATGCCATCAACAGAGTGTCGTTAAAGCCATTGGATGCTAATGGTTTCAGAGGAACAGTCTTCCTTACCAAAGGATTGTATGAAGTAAATGGGTCAATAATAATTGAGAAATCGGGTGTTGTGATCAGAGGAGAAGGTACTGCAGTTTCAGGCGGGACAATTGTCAGAGAAACAGCGACAACACAGCTCGATCTTTTCCTTTTCAAAGGAGCAGGAAGCATCTCGAGAGCAGAATCTTCTAAAGTAGCAATTTCAGAAAGTTTTGTTCCGACAGGCAGGAAATTAGTGAATGTTTCCAATGCTTCATCTTTTCATGTTGGCGATTCCATCCTGATCTTCCGCCCGGGAACCGATAACTGGATACACGATCTGAAGATGGATCAGATAGCCAACACAGATGGCACTACAGAACAGTGGATTGCTTCATCATATAATTTGTATTGGGAACGAATTGTTACAGCAATTGATGGTAATAAAGTCAGCTTCGATAATCCGGTTGTGATGCAGATAGATAATAATTATGGTGGAGGTTACCTGATGCATTATAGCTTCCCAGGCCGTATATGGAATTGCGGAATAGAAAACCTGCGTCTGGAATCTTCTTTCGCATCAGCTACTGACGAAGCTCACGGCTGGAATGCAATCAATATAAGCAGGGTTGTAAACAGTTGGGTAAGAAACGTAACCTCTGTCTATTTTGGAATGGGGTGCGTTTATATTGATAATAAATCACGAAATATTTCGGTGCTTAACAGCCAGTGCCTGGATGCAAAATCAATTATTACAGGAAGCAGACGTTATTCATTCAACTGTGAAGGACAGTTGAACCTTTTTAAAAACTGCTATACAACGGAAGGAAGACATGATTATGTAACCGGGTCGCGTACATGCGGACCGAATGTATTCACACAATGTAAATCACGCAACACCCATGCCGACATTGGCCCTCACCATCGTTGGGCTAGCGGAACGCTCTTCGATGTAATAGATACCGATGGTGAAATAAACGTGCAGGACCGTGGAGACTATGGTTCTGGTCATGGCTGGGCAGGTGTTACACAGGTACTCTGGAACTGCAAATCTACTGCTACTGCTGTTCAGTCTCCATGGGTGAGTGGTAAGAACTATTGCATCGGCCTTATTGGCGGGAAATATCCTGGAAGGTTTAACGATCGACCCGATGGAGTATGGGAAGGCTTAAATGTGGCTGGCCTTGTTCCTGAATCTCTATATGAGGCTCAGTTGAACGACAGATTGTTGACTGCTGTTGTTTCTGAAAAATTTACCAAACAAGAGATCAGATTTTACCCTAATCCCTCAGAAGGCCATTTCAATATAAGTTATACCGGAGATCAATTGAAATACATTGTCTTAAGTTTATCTGGCAAGAAACTGATGTCTGGTCTGACTTCAGAAAACCCTGTTCTACTTGATATTACAGGCTTCAGCAATGGTATTTATCTTATGGAATGTAATGATGGGGAAAAAAGGAGCACACATAAAATTGTCATTAATAAATATACTAAATAATTATTTACGGAAAGTTTAAAAAATAGTTTCAAGCGTGATTCTATAAACTGGAAGAAGTCGGGAGATTAATGCATTGACCTTAGTATTAAATTAAACCAATCTGTTACAAATGAAAGCTTTTGTTATTATACTGATTATTTCTTTTCTTGGATATGGAGATATCCTGTCTGATAAACTATCCTCGAAACAACAGAACAAGAGAATGATTATTAAGCCTGTATATCTGTCCGATTCAATAGCTCTTGATAATGAGTATTTCAGAATAATGCGTAATTCAACTTACTGCTCATCTGCTTATACTCCTGGTTTTGGTACACGTGTAATCGTAGCATTATCAGAAATAGAAGTTCAGAGCAACAAAGGCATTGCGAAACTTAAGCGAGGCGGAGTTGCTGTTTTCCCTGCTGCTGAATCTTATGAATCTCCAGATGGGGAATATTTTGAAGTGGCCATCAAAGCAAATTATCCATCTCTGAAAAAACCTGAAGAATGGATTGAGCCTGTAAAAAACACGATAGTATATGAAGATGATCAGTTCCGTGTTTTTGAAGAGAGACTTGCCCCGGGGGATACAAGGAAATTGCATAGTCATGCTCAAAGAATTGTTGTGCGCCTTAACGAAGTTCAGCTCACAGATCCAGGAACCAGGCCAAATGGTACTCCAGGTGGCGGTATTCAGGTTCCAAACACCGCGAAATTTGCAGAACCCGTTGTTCATGTTGTTCATAATCTTAGCAAAACAACACCTCTTTTTAACATTGTTATTGAATTTAAGATTAACCAATAAAAACACTCTATTAACTCATTCAATAAATGAATTAATAATACAACATTTTTGAAAATGATCACATTCACCAAAATCCCCTTTCAATTGACTATGTTCTTATTGATTAGTTTATTGAATACCAATTGTCATACTAATACATTACCCTCTGCTTTAAAAATTCATTATCAGCCGGAGAGCCCCACGCAATCCTTTGGAATGGCTGAAAACCATTTCAATGCCTTAACTCTGTGGAATTTGCATCCTTTTTCGTATATGCTGCGGACAAAAAACTTTCCGGATGCCTGTCCATATTCTGACACTGAATTAAAGGTATGGCAGGATTGGATAGTAAATACCTGTTTTGATGAAATAAATAATGCAGGCCGGAAAGTAGAATTTATTATCCGTGCTCATTCTCATTCGGCTCCCGGGCTTACCCGAATGGCAGTTGAAGAAAACGCCAACAGGCTTGGAACAGTCTATATGGATGTGAAGTTTAACTGGTCGCATGGTCATGCAACTCCCGATCTGATGTATATACATGGAGGTTCAAGATCAAAGTCATTATGGAAACCGGCGCCAAAGAATTATAAGATGATCTTTACCATAGTGAGCTGCCGGGAGTTTATTAACTATGTTCTATGATTATTAAATTAGTAATACTTTATGCCGAAATAATATACAAATAGTATTACTTTTATAGAATATTTTAATCATTATGAAAGAAAGAATTTTATACCTGGACTTGGTTAAGCACCTCGTAAATAAGCAGGTAACTGTTATTTCAGGAATGCGAAGAGTAGGTAAAACCACAGCTTTAAAATATTTATTGGAACATATAGATTCTGATAATAAAATATATCTGGACCTTGAAAAAATTGAAAACCGTTTCATTTTTAACCAGCCGACAACTAAAGACGTTCAAATATCTTTGCAAATTGAAGGTATTGATTTTGAACGTAAAGCATTTATTGCAATTGACGAAATTCAACTTGTTCCTACTATTACAAGCACAATTAAATATTTGTATGATAATTATGATATTAAATTTCTGGTTAGCGGATCCAGTTCTTTTTATTTAAAGAATCACTTTACAGAAAGTCTTGCCGGGAGAAAAACCATTTTTGAAATGTTCCCTTTAACATTCAATGAATTTTTAAATTTTAAGAATGTTGAAGTGTCCTCTTATCCGAGAGAAAAATTTGATGAATTCAATATGACTTTTTACAACAAATATAAAAATCTGTATATCGAGTATCTTACTTTTGGTGGTTTCCCTGAAGTAGTTACCTGTTCAAATGAAAAAGATAAACTCAACTACCTGAAAGATATAATCAATTCATACATTGAACTTGATGTTAAACTTTTATCCGATTTTTCGCAGTCAGATAACTTATATAAATTAATTCGTTTATTGAGTTCAAGGGCTGGCAACAAAGTGGAATATAATAAGCTGAGTGCAATTTTAGGTCTCAACCGACAAAAAGTAAAAGATTATATTTCTCTTCTGAAATATACTTATTTTATCAAATTAATTCCACCCTATTCTAACAATCCGGATAGAGAAATTGCGATGCAAAAGAAACTCTATTTTGCAGATAATGGCTTACTTAGGGCACTTTCCAATAACAATACCGGTGCTCTACTTGAAAATTCCATTGCGAACCAGTTATCAAATCATGGCGAGGTTCAATATTATGCCCGAAAAACAGGTCAGGAAATTGATTTCATACTGAATAAAAATATTGCAATTGAAGTGAAAGAAACTCCGGTTGACTCTGACTTTAATACACTTGAGCGTCGGGCAAAAAGTATTGGGTTAAAAAATTATTTTTTAGTCGGACTGCATCCTGCAACAAAAAAATTTGTATGGGCAGGGAGTATTTAATTATTTGGCATCATTGATGGATAGGATGTTCTCTGGCAATTTGAACGGATGGGCACTTTTTGAATAGTTTTATTTTGTATAAAGAATCGGTTAGCAAATAGTTACAAATATTGAACTCATAACAAACATGAATAAATTAATAACCTCACTCGGTATTGCAGCTCAGGTCGGACTAACCATTGGTCCACTTGCAGCCCAGGATAAAAAGATGAATATTCTGTTTATTGCAGTCGATGATCTGAAACCCATTCTAGGCTGTTATGGCGATAAGCTCGTAAAAACTCCTAACATCGACAGGTTGGCGAAAAGAGGCACGATCTTCATGCAGAATTACTGCCAGCAGGCTGTCTCCGGACCAACCCGTGCAAGCCTGATGACAGGTATGCGTCCCGATCATACCGGAGTATGGGATCTGAAAACACTTATGCGCGATGTAAATCCGGGCATCCTTAGCCTGCCTCAATTTTTTGTCAGTCAGGGTTATTCAACCCAGGGAATTGGTAAAGTTTATGATCCACGGTGTGTCGATAAAGACCTGGATGGTCCTTCGTGGAGTGTTCCATATTACAGAAATTCAGATAAGTATATTTCCAAAATAACAGGTAAGCCGGAAGGTAATTATCAGCTTTCTGAAACAAAAGAGCTCTTCAGAAAATACAGGGCAGAGGGGCAGGCTAAAGGGTTAAAAGGAACTGAACTGACTGATTATATAGCAAAATTAATAAAACCCTCAGTTGAATGTGCCGATGTTCCTGACAATGCATATAATGACGGTGCAAATGCATTGAATGCCAAAGAAATACTGACACAGTTATCAAAAGAGAATAAGCCATTCTTCTTTGCTGTTGGATTCTCCAAACCTCACCTGCCTTTTGTTGCTCCAAAAAAATACTGGGATATGTATAAACGCGATGAAATGCCTCTGCCTCCATTTCAGCAACAGGCAAAGAATAGTCCGGGCCTTGCTTATCATAATGCTGCTGAATTATATGCATATTCAGATATTCCGCCGATTTCTTCTTTCTCTGATCAGAAAGTCGGGCTGGATATGCCGGTAGAAAAACAGAAAGAGCTGATTCACGGATATTATGCCGCAACATCATACACCGATGCCCAGGTTGGAATCCTTTTAAATACTCTTGATTCACTTGGACTTACAGAAAATACAATTATTGTACTTTGGGGCGACCATGGCTGGCATCTCGGTGACCATAACCTGTGGTGCAAACATACCAATTTCGAACAGGCAACAAAAGCGCCGCTTCTTATTTCAGCGCCATGGATAAAACCATCAAAAACCAATTCACCTTCTGAGTTTATCGATATTTTCCCAACACTTTGTGATCTGGCGGGTGTAAATGTTCCTGCACATCTTGATGGGAAAAGCCTGGTTCCTGTTATGAAAGATCCGGAAAAATCAGTAAAAGAGTTTTCAGTCAGCCAGTATCCAAGGACAAGTAATGTTCTTGATTCAGAAAGGCTGGGTTGGTCTGATGGTCAATATATGGGTTATTCTATCAGAACTGCCAGGTATCGTTATACATTATGGATGAAAAATAGTTTCAGAAGCACAAGTCCTTTTAATAAAGAGCTTATTGAAGCCGGTGAATTGTATGATTATAACAAAGATCCCAATGAAACAATCAATGTTGCCGGAGAAAAGGAATACTCGAAGGTTCTGATGGATATGAATGAAAAAATATTAAGGTTTCTTGAAACCCAGGTTAAAAAGAATTAGAAATTGAAAGAACCATAATATTACAGGTTAATAAAATGATAAATTATATACGTGCAGCTAAGATTCTTTTATTGACAATATTTTTTGTTTCAGGTTCATCATTCTCATATTCACAGGTGATACTTGAGGCCGACGGACCTGGTAATACCTATGAGTTAATTAATAGTGTTCTGGCTCCCGGATATGATGTAGTCGAAAATCCGGAATGTATTCATCCTGAATTTGGAAGGCATATTGCTGAAGTATGGGATGCTGACCTGAATCAATATGTATTTGAATTCTATATACATGTCACACCTGACAACGACAGGTGCATTATGTTCGACAGACAACGGATGGAGATAAAAACATACGATAAGTCACCTGAAAATCTGAAAGGAGTAACAGGTGAAACGGTAGTCTATAAATGGAAATTCAGGCTTCCGGCCGGTTTTCAGCCTTCATCCAGCTTTACGCATATTCACCAGATAAAGGCAGTGGGTGGCAATGACAGCGACCCGATTTTCACCTTAACTCCAAGAAAAGGAACAACTAATAAACTGGAACTTATTCATAATAACCTCACTAAACCTGTAATTGTAGATCTCGCCCCGTTTCTCGGAACCTGGGTTGAGGCAACGGAAAGAATTAAAATCGACAGCCTCCATGGTACATATTCAATTGTCATTAATAGGGTAAGCGACGGTATAACTTTGCTATCATATAGTAATAATAACTTAATGACTATCAGATCCGATAATGTTTTCATCAGACCAAAATGGGGAATTTACCGTAGCTTAAATAACCCTTCAGACCTTCGCGATGAAGCAGTTCGCTTTGCGGGATTTTTCATTTCAGAAGAGACCCTTACTGCTGATATATTGATTCCTGACCAGGAAAAGATTCTTGTCAGTTTGTTTCCAAATCCATCATCAGGGAAAGTCTTTATTGAATACAGCATTAAGGGAAAGGCAGATGTAAACATAGAACTGCTAAATCTGAAAGGGGAAAAGATAAAAACACTTTTAACACACGAAATTCCTCAGCCGGGTAAAAATCAGAAAACCTTTGATATTTCTGATATAAAAACCGGGTTATATTTTGTTCGATTCAATTCCGGAAAATTCACCAGAACAATTAAACTATGTGTTGAAAATAAGAAATAGTTAACTTTAAAAAGCTGGATTGTAATTAATTAAATACACTTAATTTAAAAAATGTGATATGAAAATTTTTGAAAACATCTTTAGAAATGGCTCTGTAAAATCAATAGGTATGATGACCTTACCAGTTATCGGAGCCTTGATGAACCCTTCAAGTGCTGAAGCACAGCAAGGTCAGAAAAGGAAACCCAATATTATTTTCATCCTTGCCGATGATTTAGGTATTGGTGATGTTGGTTGTTATGGTGCCGACAATTACAAGACACCCAATATCGACAGACTGGCAAGCCAGGGAATCCGTTTTACAAATGCTTATACAGCGCCATTATCCGGCCCATCCCGTGCGACTATTCTTACGGGACGCCATCTGTTCCGCACCGGAGCCACCAACCAGGATGCGTGCGGACTATTAAAACCTTCGGTGGAAACAATGATGCCAACTTACCTGAAACAGGCAGGTTATGTAACTACAGCCATAGGAAAATGGGGGCAACTTTCTCTTGAACCATCCGATTGGGGATTTGATGATTATCTGAAATTTCAGGGCAGTGGAGTTTATTGGAATACCCAGGAAAAGGGCAAAACTTACACTGTTAACGGAGTCATGACGGAATTGAAAGATAAAGAATACTTGCCCGATGTAATGCACAAGCGCCTGGTTGAATTTATGACTCAAAACAAGAATAAACCATTTTACGCGTATTATTCTTTGTCACACGTTCATGGCGAAATTCTGCCAACGCCCGACAGTAAGGCTGACAGTAAAAACCTGTATAACGACAATATTTCCTATATGGACAAGCTTGTTGGTCAATTAGTTTCTGAGCTTGAGAGATTAAAACTGAGTGATAATACAATACTCGTTTTCTTTGGCGATAATGGAACCGCTGCAGGCAAAGCTGACGCTGCAACAATTGGTGGACGAAGACTTATCGGTCAGAAGGGTTCGATGCTCGAAGGCGGAAGTCTTGAACCTCTGATTGTCTATTGGCCGGGTGTTACTCCCAAAGGCAAAGTTTCAAATGATTTGATCAGTGCAACCGATTTTGTCCCGACATTTGCAGAAATTGCCGGAGCTCAGCTTACTAAAGATAAAATTCTTGATGGCCAGAGCTTTAATGCTCAGCTTCATGACGAAAAAGGAAATCCACGATCATCGATTTTTGTTCAGCTTGCCAACAACTGGTATGTAAGGAGTTCGGAATATAAATTGAATCAATCCGGAGAATTATTTGATATGAGCAAAGCGCCTTTCGAAGAAATTTCTGTTCCTGCTGAAACTAAAAACCCAAATGCTATCGCTGCCCGCAAAAGTCTGCAGACTGAACTCGACAGGCTGAATCCTGCAGGAGGTTTTAAGGATACTGGCGATGGGAGTGGTCGTCATGCCAATAAGATTAAGAAAAAATAAAAACATGAAAAATAATCAAACCAGAAGAAATTTCATAAAGCAATCAGCAATCACTACTGTTGGTCTTGCTGCCGGTTTAAAGGCTATTAGCGTATCGCAAAATGGAAGGATATCAGGTGCCAATGACAGAATACGGGTGGGTTTTATCGGAACCGGGAACAGAGGTTCACAGCTTTTAGAACTGTTCATGCAAAACAAAGACGTTGAGATCGCAGCACTGTGCGATGTTTACGAGCCTTATTTATTGCGTGACCGTAGCAAGGTTGACCCCCGCTATTTAGCTGACAGAGCAGGGCAAATACCCCAGATGGGTGAAAAATTTCCTGCAAAACCTGCTCTCTACAACGATTATCGAAAGCTGTTGGAAGACAAGAGTATTGATGCGGTGTGTATTGCTTCACCAGACCACTGGCATGCCATTCAAATGATTGAGGCTGTCAAAGCAGGTAAGGATGTTTATGTTGAAAAACCATTAACCCAGACTATAAAGGAAGGCAGGACAATGGTTAATGTATGGAAGGCCAGTAACCGTGTTGTCGCGGTTGGTCTCAACCGCAGGGGAAATGAAGTTTATCAGAAGCTTGCCAAAGAGATTCCTGCAGGGAAAATTGGTCAGGTAACAGTTGCCCGTGCTGCCCGTGTCAGTAATATGTTTCCCAACGGCATCGGAAAACTGAAAGCTGAACAACCACCTAAAGATTTTAACTGGGATATGTGGCTTGGTCCAAGGGGTTACCGTCCTTATCAATATAATATTGCACCTTACATGTTCCGATGGTGGGGCGATTATTCCAGCCAGATGGGAAATTGGGGCGTTCATTACATGGATGCCATCCGCTGGATGATGGGAGAAGTTGCTCCGGTGGCTATTACTGCACATGGCGGAAAATATGTCCTGGACCATGACGGCGACATAGCTGACACTATGCATGTAACTTTCGAATTTGCATCAAAGAAAATAATCTCATTTAGCATTTTTGAAGCAAGCAGCGGAGACATTCTGCCTTTTGGTGAAATTGAGCTCCGCGGAACAAAGGGAAACCTTTATGCCAGTCAGGATGGCTATCGAGTAATACCGGCAAAAAAAGGCCAGTTCCAAAATTGGAATCAAATGATTGAAGGTGAGGAGTTTAATATTCCGACCCAGGATTTGAAAGATGGAAGCAATGCTTTTGCGACTGCTAACCTCATACGTAACTTTCTCGATTGTATAAAGACAAGGGAAATACCGTTGTGTCCTTTGGAGGAAGGCCATCGTTCAACAAGTTTTGCCCATCTTGCCAATATTGCACTTGCAACCCATGAACGCCTTCAGTGGGATCCGGGAAATGAAGTATTCACAAATTCCAATGAAGCCAATAAGCTTTTACATTACGAGTACCGTAAACCCTGGAAGTTATAAGCAGTGAAAATTATTCTGAGAATATGCAACGACGTAATTTTATCAAAACAACCGGCCTTTCGGTTGCCGGAATAAGTCTGGCAGGACCGGGATTAGCAAAATCTATTATGGCTGACAGAACATATAAAAGGCCCGTATGTGCTTTCACCAAATGCCTTCAGTTCCTGACCTTGGACCAGATGGGTGAAGTGATGGGCAGACTCGGCTTTGATGGTGCTGATGTGCCGGTAAGACCGGATGGACATATTGAACCGAAAAATGTAAAAGCTGACCTGCCTCAGGCAGTGAAAATTCTTAGTAAATACGGAGTTGAAATGCCTATGATAGTGACCGCTATCACCGATCCTTCTGAACCGTTTGCCCTTGATACTCTTCAGGCCGCCTCCGATTCAGGAATAAAGTATTACCGTACAGGAACTTATAAATACGATCTTTCCAGGTCCATTCAGCAAAACCTCGACGAACACAAAAAAACGATTGAAAAATTGGCTGCTCTGAACGAAAAAT
Source organism: Bacteroidia bacterium (assembly GCA_026391555.1). GTDB lineage: Bacteria > Bacteroidota > Bacteroidia > Bacteroidales > VadinHA17 > LD21. The sequence goes on from JAPLEB010000124.1 coordinate 103,393, forward strand.
TGGGCATTCACGGGGGGTACCAGAACCACTCTGGAATGAATATAGGATCACCTGTTTGGGATTTATTTGAACTTATGAAAGATGTTGATCCGCGTTATATGGGTATTCAGTATGATATCCGGCACGCAGTTACTGAAGCGGGCTATTCATGGAAACTGGGAATGAAGCGAATAGCTCCATGGATCAGAACAATCGACATTAAGGATTTTGTCTGGGGGAAGAATCCCAACGGTGAATGGCGTCATCAAAATGTGCCGCTGGGCGAAGGAATGGTCAATTTCGACGAATTCCTGAAAGAATATGCCAGTCTGAAAATTGAAGCTCCCATCAGCATCCATTACGAATATGATCTGGGTGGTGCCGAAAGTGGAAAAAAAGAAACGATCATGGATCATGAAAAAATTTATGGCCTGATGAAAAAAGACCTCGACTGGTTCCGTAAAAATCTGTTAAAAAATCAAATCGAAGCTTAAATGAAAAATCCGGTAACAAGAAGAGAATTCCTTAGAACTACTGGAGTTGCAGGTGTTGCAACATTGGCCGGAGCTCACCTGATAGGCTCTTCGGCTGTAAACGAAACAAAAAAAAAAATTACAATTACCGAAGTCAGTTCCAATTTTGAAAGAGAGCCGCTTATCAGGCCTTTTGGATTTAAAGGAGGGTACATGACTGAAATCTGGCAAACGGTAAATTATCTTAAAAGCAGTTCAGGAGAACATAAGATTGGCCTTTGCACTCAGAATGTGCTTTGGTCAGATGCTCAGGTTTTTGCTGCCCACTCAGAAAGTGGTGGTAATGCCGTGATGTTTGCACTTACAGAGAGAGCTCTCCAGATTGTCAAAGGGCAAAGTTTTGGTACACCAGTTGAATTGCTTGACAATATATTGCCTGAAGTATATGAATTTGGTAAAAAAATTACTTCAAGAGCTGATCTCAGAAAGACATTCGCGTTAAATGCACTTGTCGGAATCGATAATGCTGCATGGTTACTATATGCTAAAGAAAACGGGTTAAGCACTTTCGATGAAATGATACCACCGGAATACAAACCGGCACTTTCGAACCATCACGATAAGGTTGCTGCAATTCCATTAATGGCCTACAATATTCCAATCGATGAAATAGAAGCAGCCGTTAATCAGGGATACTTCTTTATGAAAATAAAAATTGGTCAGCCTGGAACACAGGAAGAGATGCTGGAAAAAGACAAAGCTCGTCTCTCAGCAATCCACCAGGCAATCGGCAATATACGAACCCCTCACACCAAAGACGGCAGATTACCTTACTATTTCGATGCCAATGGCAGGTATGAGAAAAAAGAATCACTTTTAAAACTTCTTGATCACGCCAGGAAGATTGGAGCATTTGAACAGATAGCAATAATCGAAGAACCATTTGCGGAAGAACCGGAGATCGACGTTTCAGATATCCCTGTAAGGCTGGCTGCCGACGAAAGTGCTCATACTGATGCAGATGCAATTAAACGGATACAAATGGGATACAAAGCCATCGCTCTGAAAGCGATAGCCAAGACATTAAGCATGACCATGAAAATTGCACAGGCTGCCTACGAACGGAATATTCCATGTTTTTGTGCCGATCTGACAGTAAATCCGGTATTGGTTGAATGGAACAAAAATGTAGCTGCCCGCCTGAAATCACTTCCCGGTATGGGGAGTCTTGGACTGATGGAAAGCAACGGACATCAAAACTATAAGAACTGGAGTACCATGATGAGTTATCATCCACGCGGTGATGCGCCATGGGTAAAAGTAATAAATGGTGTTTATGAACTGAATAGTGAATTCTATCGGACAGGCGGCGGAATATTTGATAAAATGCCGCATTACGAGGAAATGTTTTCATATAAATAAATTATTAGAATCGGTAATATTTTAAATATTAAAACTGTAATATGAAGAATCTCATTGGATACAAAAGTTTTAACATGGCATTGCTTGGTTTGGTATCTGCTCCTGTCTTTTCGCAGAATAGCCAACCAATTCAAAAAATGCCCAACATCATCGTCATTCTATGTGATGATATGGGCTATTCCGATATCGGGTGTTTCGGATCAGAGATAAAAACACCGAATATAGATCGCCTGGCAGCAAATGGATTGCGCTTTACTCAATTCTATAATACTGCACGCTGCAGCCCGTCGCGTGCTTCCCTGCTTACTGGTTTGTACCCGCATCAGGCCGGTATGGGCCATCTTTCCACAGAGAATTATAAAGAGCCAGGTTATGTTGATGATCTGAGCAAGAATGCTGTTACTATGGCTGAAGTTTTTAAACAGGCCGGCTATGCAACCTATATGACCGGGAAATGGCATATTGCCAGAGAAATGACTGGTACAGGAGATAAAAGTAACTGGCCTCTCCAGCGTGGATTTCAAAGATACTTCGGTACACTAAACGGTTCAGGTAGTTATTACGATCCCGGTACTCTGATTAGCAACAATACTTTTATTGCACCCGGGAAAGATTTTTATTATACCAATGCCATCAGCGATACCACAGTGAAATTTATCCGGGAGCATCCAAATGGGAAGCCATTCTTCTTTTATGTAGCCTATACTGCAGCACACTGGCCACTGCATGCTCCGGGAAAAGAGATAGCAAAATATAAAGGGATTTATGATAAAGGATGGGATACCATTCGTGAACAACGTTTTATTAAGCTCAGGAAGCTTGGCATTATTGATGAAAATTGTATACTGACAGAGAGAGGAGCTGAGATCCCGGCATGGAAGGATGAACCGATGAAAGAATGGCAGGTGAGGAGAATGGAGGTATATGCTGCCATGATCGATGTGATGGACCAGGGGATAGGAAGGATTATTTCTGCACTCGAACAAAAAGGAGAATTGGAAAACACTCTCATTTTTTACATGCAAGATAACGGAGGTTGCGCTGAACCACAAGGTTCCGATAAACTGACTGTCCCATTGACTGATGAGCAGAAAATTATGAGGCCCTTTTCTTATGAGGCCATTTCCATTGAGAAAAGACCGGTCTATGCACGTGATGGCCGGTTTGTAAGAAGTGGCAGAGGCGTAATGTCGGGTGATGCTGATACATGGACTGCATATGGTGTAGAATGGGCAAATGTTAGCAACACTCCATTCAGGCTGTACAAACACTGGACTCACGAAGGAGGAATCGCATCGCCGCTAATTGTGCAATGGCCAAAAGGCATAACAATGAAAGGAGAACTTCGAAAACAACCCTCCCACTTAATTGATATTATGGCAACCTGTATTGATATTGCAGGTATTGATTATCCAAAACAGTTCAACGGAAATACAATCCAGCCTTACGAAGGAAAAAGCCTGGTTTCCGCTTTCAATAATAAAGAAATTAAAAGGGATTTTATTTTCTGGGAACATGAAGGAAACCGGGCTATTCGCAAAGACAATTGGAAACTGGTCTCAAGAACTGAAAAAATCAAAAAATTCACAGAAACTGATCAGAAAATGTGGGAGTTATATGATCTGGACAAAGACCCGTCGGAAACGGTCAACCTGGCTTCAAAATATCCTGAAAAGGTTAAAGAACTATCAGAAAAATGGGAAAAAGAAGCACTACGGACAAGAGCTAAACCCTGGCCTTGGCAGGTTATTAACGAGGGAAAGTAAATAAGTGTACCTGGCACATTTAATCTCTGTTTTTATACCTATTTGAATATCAGATGAAAAATAGAATACTAATCAGCATTGTTTTAATAGCGCTGGGGATATCAAATTCCCTGAATGGCCAGCAGGAAAATAAAATAAGGCTTAATGATAACTGGAAATTTCTTAAAGGTGACCTGGGAGGGGTATGGGAAGCTGTAAGGCCGGTAGAAGCCGGTAATCCTGAGGGTTTTCCGATCTGGGAAAATGTTACCCTTCCTCATTGCTTCAACGCGACTGATGCAGTTGATCCTGATGTTAACTATTACCAGGGACCGGGATGGTACACAACCCGGATTGATGTCAAAAATCCATACACAAATGGCAGGACTATTCTCCACTTTGAGGGTGCCGGACAAAAGACAGAAGTCTATGTTTACACAACAAAAGTCGGGTCTCATGTAGGTGGGTATAATGAATGGAGTGTTGATATTACTGACGCCGTAAATGATTTTGTTCAGAATAAGACGATTGCCGCAACATTCAAAGGTAAGGTTCCTGTCTCAATCAGATGCGACAATTCAAGAGATCTGGAGATGATACCTTCCGATATGTCGGATTTTAACCTTTATGGCGGAATTTACAGGTATTTAAACCTGGTTTATGTGCCCTCATTTTCGATCGAACGTCTGTTTGTAAATGCAAATGTTGATTCAAAAGGTTTGGAAGGGAAATTCGATTTGAGTATCAGATTGCGGAACAAATCAGACTCCCCGAAGGCTCATCTCAAAATTGAAGTTACCGATCCTAAAGGCAAGCTGATAAGCTCTGAAGAACAGGATATTGATTCGTTTGAAGGTGAAAATGTTATTTACAAAAATGTTATAAAAAAGCCAGAGTTATGGTCACCTTCCCGACCCAATTTATACACAGGAAATGTTACCATTTCAAGCGAATCCGGCACCCGGTCAGTCATAGAAAAGTTTGGTTTCCGGAATTTTGAATTTGTCGATTATGGCCCTTTTAAGCTCAATGGTGCCAGGTTACTTCTCCGTGGAACACATCGTCACGAAGATCATGCGGGAGTCGCTGCTGCAATGACTGAGGATATGATCAGAACTGAAATGATAATGATTAAGGAAATGGGGGTCAACTTTATCAGATTAGGTCATTATCAGCAATCGCGGATTGTACTTGAATTATGCGATAGTCTTGGAATTCTGGTATGGGAAGAAATTCCCTGGTGCCGTGGCGGACTGGGTGGTGAACGGTACAAGGAACAGGCCCGGAATATGCTCACTGACATGATTGAGCAGCATCGTAACCATCCTTCAGTTATCATCTGGGGTCTGGGAAATGAGAATGACTGGCCTGGCGACTTTCCTGAATTTGATAAGGGAAAAATCCGCGCATTTATGTCCGAGCTGAATATTCTGTCTCATAAACTTGATCTAACACGTATGACAGCCATCCGCAGATGTGATTTTTGCAAAGATATCCCCGATGTTTATTCCCCTTCGATCTGGGCCGGCTGGTACCGTGGAATATATACAGAATACCGCGCAGCAACAGAGACTGAGATAAAGGGAGTTAAACATTTTCTTCATGCTGAATGGGGTGGTGATAGCCATGCTATGAGACATTCAGAAACACCCGACAAAGTTCTTCAGCAAATTAAAACAGGAGATGGCGCAGATGAAAGGTTTGGTGATGCCTCACTTTTTGGAGGTGCAGCACGTGTTTCCAAAGATGGTGACTGGAGCGAGTCGTACATCTGCAACCTTATTGACTGGCACCTTAAAGAGCAGGAAAATATGCCGCTTTTAACCGGTTCAGCATACTGGCCTTTCAAGGATTTTTCTACACCTATACGACCTGAAAATCCGGTACCTTATGTGAATCAGAAAGGGGTGGTTGAGCGCGATCTTACAAAAAAGGAGGCATATTATGTATTTCAGTCATGGTGGACAGATAAGCCTATGGTTCATATCTATGGACATAGCTGGCCGGTAAGATGGGGTGATGCAGGTGAAGAAAAAATGGTAAAAGTTTATTCCAATTGCGATGAAGCTGAATTGTTTGTAAACGGGGTAAGCTATGGTGTAAAAATGCGGAATGGACAGAATTTTCCGGCAGCCGGGTTGAGGTGGAATGTTCAATTTAAAAATGGAGAAAACAAGGTCAGTGCTGTGGCTAATAAAGGGAAAGAGAGAGTGACAGATGAGATCTCATTTATCTATCAGACTGAAAAATGGGAAAAACCAGCGAGACTGATTCTTGAAAAAACTGACCAAAAGGCCGATACAATTACAATACAGGTTAAAATAGTCGATGACAAAGGGATCTTATGTCTCGATGCACGTAATTACATAGAGTTTCTGCTTTCAGGTGACGGGAAACTAATTTATAACCAGGGCACTTCAAGCGGATCAAGAAAAGTACAGGCATACAACGGAAGGGCTATTATCAGGATGAAAACAAACAATGGGAAAAACATAGCCGGCGTGAAATCAGAATGGTTGAAGACAGTTTTTCTTGAAATCAATCAGGAATGATTTTGAACCTTCTCAATTTGCCCCCAACAGTCATGTTTTATTATTGATTTCAGATAGACATAAAAAATGTTATTTATCTAGCCTGAATTATTCATAAAAAAGGGGGTTTTTTGTTCTTCATTTACAACTTAATTAGTTATATTTGAAATGCTTACAACAAAAAGCCCCTCTCTATTATGATAAACAAAAATACAGAAAATTTCGCACAAGAACTGGCAATATTTATCACCTATTACAACCGAAAAATAAAATCACAACCCCAAGCAGAATAATGACAACCTCAAAAGTCAAATATTATTCTTAATTTTAAGTTTATGAATTAATCAGGTTAGATTTGTTAAAGATTATAACCGATACAGGGGTTGAAAAGAAAAACTTATGCAATCACTTAAAAGAATTCTGATCACATGTTTTCTATTATTGGTAGTTTTAGAAAGCTATTCCCAGGAAGCCGGCAGACCTTTCATTCGGAATTTTACTCCCAAAGAATACGGTGCCAGCCAGCAGAACTGGTCGATTGCGCAGGACCAAAGGGGCATAATGTATTTTGCCAATAATGATGGATTACTTGAATTTGACGGAGTCAGCTGGAAGCTTGTGTCACTTCCGGGATTACGAAGCGTTGTCATAGACACTATGGGAAGGATTTATGCCGGAATGGAAAATGATATGGGGTATCTGGAACCTGACAGCAGGGGCAATCTTAAGTTTTATTCACTGAAAGATAAAATCCCGGGAGGACCAGCAGATATTACTACAGTATATTCAATGCATAAAATGGGAGATCAGATCATATTTCAAACTGATGACAATATTTATCTATACCGGGATGAAAAGATGAAAATCCTTCAGTCCAAAGAGAGTTTCTTATTTGGTTATGTTGTGCATGACCGGTTTTATGCCATGGAGATGAAAAGCGGGCTTTATTACCTGAATAATGACAGCCTTGTTTTTATTAAAGGCAGCGATTTTTTTACCGGAGAAAAGATTTCTTTTATGCTACCGTATGGGACAAATCAGGTCTTAATTGGGACCCGTAATAAGGGCTTATATATATATTCTCCCGATGGGCCTGAAGTATTTTATAAACCAGCATACTTTAAAGAAGTTGATGATTTTCTGGTCAGGAACCAGTCATACTGCGGAACGGTATTAACCGGTGGCGATTTTGCAATTGGATCAATAACAGAAGGCATAATCGTTTTTGATACGCTTGGCAGAATAAAAGATAAGTATTATAAGAATGCCGGACTTCAGGATAATACAGTTTTATCCCTCTATTCTGACCAGAGCGGGCAACTCTGGACAGCATTAGATATAGGTATCAGCCTGATACAAAACAACCTGCCATTCCGTAATTATACAGATCTGGATGGTCTGTTTGGTTCTCCATTGTGTCTTAAATATTTCCGTGACCGGTTTTATGTCGGAACCGGTCAGTATTTACATATTCAAAACCGGAAAGGTGTCTTTGAGACGATTGAGGGCACGGAGAGTCAAAACTTTATTTTGTTTGAAGCTAATGGAATATTGCTTTTAGGATGTACTTCCGGGATTTTTGAAATCAAAGACCGTCAGGCCATTCCCCTTGAAAACACTTCTGCTCTCGCTATTCTTTCAATAGTGCCACTAAAAAACCATCCGGGATATTTTCTGGCAGGGGAAGGAAACGGATTATTTTTACTGGAATACCGGAATTCAAAGTGGAAATTAAACCACCGGATAAAGGGTTTTGAAAAAGCGGCATATGATATTTGTGTTGATGAAAATGAAAATATCTGGGTATCAACAACCATTGAATTATTGAGGTTAAAAATCAATGCTGAGTCAGATAGTGTAATATTGATGCAAAAAGGTGCAGATATCAAAGGGTTCCCGTCAAATTATGGCTGGCCTTTTGCCCTGAATTCGGGAGAGGTGGTTTTTGGCAGCGGGAAAGGAATTTATCGTTATATAGATCAAAAGGAGTTGTTTGAACCACATCCTGATTTTAATATGATAAAAGGAAAGGTACTGCCATTCAGTCAGGTAAAAAACGGGGATATCTGGTTTGATGAAGAAATGGAGACAGGGCACCATGAAAGAGGTGTTTTGATGTACAGAAACGGGAAATATCTTATGTATAAAACACCTTTTTATAAATTCACTGATCTTGAATCCGGGGAAAGTCCACATAATGTTTGTCAGGCTCCGGACAGTACCATTTTCTATGGTACCTCTTCAGGCCTGATTCAGTACAATCCAAAACTTAAATTTAATACTGCCAGTAGTTTTCAGACACTAATAAGGAAGGTTTACTGCAAAGATTCCCTTCTGTTTGGAGGCGGGCAAAAATTGAATTCGGATTTTGCAAAAAATAATAATTACGAAATTGCATATAAACAAAATGATATGACCTTTCATTTTGCTGCAGCATATTATGAAGATTCTGAGAAAAATCTTTACAGTTACCGTCTTGTTGGAGCAGATACCAGCTGGTCAGAATGGGTAAGGGACAATAAGAAGGAATATACCAATCTGCCTGAAGGCAAATATAGATTTGAAGTTAAATCAAAGAACCAGTACCAGATGGTTGGAGTCACAGCTTCCTATTCCTTCCATATCAAGCCGCCATGGTACAGGGAATGGTGGGCTTACGGATTGTATGTAATTTTATTAGTCACTCTTATCTGGATTATAGTTAAATATAACATCCGGCGGCTTGTAAAACAAAAAGATCAGTTGCAGAAAATTGTAGAAGAACGTACCGCCGAGGTACTTGAACAGAAAATAGAGATAGAAGCGGCTTATGGACAAATTACTGACAGCATTCAATATGCACAAATAATTCAGCAGGCAGTATTACCTGCAAGCGATATAATTCAACAATCATTTCCGGAGCACTTTGTGCTTTTCAAACCTCGCAATGTTGTTAGTGGGGATTTCTACTGGTATGCAAAAGTTGAAAATCAAATTGTCATTACCGTTGCAGACTGTACGGGTCATGGCGTACCTGGTGCATTTATGAGTATGCTGGGAATGTCACTTTTGAAGGAAATAGTATTAAAGGAATATATGACTCAACCAGATATTATACTAAGGAGGTTAAGAAAAGAAATAATCAGATCGCTGGGTCAAAGCGGTAAGTTTGGAGAGGCAAAAGACGGAATGGACATTTCATTATGTTCCATAAACTTAGAAACAATGGAGATGAAGTGGTCCGGTGCATACAATCCATGCTGGATAATAAAAGAAGGAAAATTAATAAAACTGGAACCAGATAAAATGCCTATTGGAATTTCCTTCAGGATGGAAAAATTTACTTTACACGAAATAAAGCTGCAAAAGGGCTGGATTATTTATCTTGCCAGTGATGGTTTTACTGACCAGTTCGGAGGACCACTAAACAAGAAATTCATGGTTAACCGGTTTAAAGAATTATTGTTAACTATTTCAGAAAAGCCAATGGTTGAACAGAAAGAAATATTAGACATAACAATAGAGCAGTGGATGGGAAGCGGCAATAGAAAGAGGGAGCAAACGGATGATATAACAGTCATGGGGATAAAAATCTGATAAGATCCGAAACCCCCTTTTGGAAGAAAGAGAAAGTTGCAACCATATGATCGATCACCTTATTTTCAATTTATTCTGATGTTTCCATTATTTGTTCATCAAATCAATGGATTAATTTTGATAGACAGAAAAAAAAGTTTTATATTTAATGACGAGAAGACTCATTCAAATGCAATGACAGGAAATCCAAGATTTCCAAATACGGCGAGGTAAGAAATTACCTTATTTTCTTTAATTTAGGGACCTTTTTAGTATAAATACGATTGAGATTTAAAGAATAAATGATAATTTAGCTTTTAATAGACAGAGTGTTTTGTAACTTTCTTAACAGTAATCAAATGAAAGTGACTGGTAAAATTTGAGCAATTATCCTTAACTAGTTTATATTTTCCACCAAATCATCAAAATGAAAAAAGGGGTCAACTTCTATAAATGGCTTATGATTCTGGGCATCGACGAAGCCACTTCCACAGGTAATGCCATAAAATTAAAAATCGTAAATGTAATTGCAGCCGTTTGCTGCTTTCTTATGTTTATTTCAGCAATAATTATATTAGTTATAGGCGTCTCAAATTCTCATACTATAAAAGAGTTTTTTAGTCCTTATCATTTCCCGGAGATATTTTCTGGTGACGGGAACAGATCCTATGGCATTTTTATACTTGTCGATTTATTAAGCGGATTGATATGTATTGCTGCATTGTTACTGAACCATCTGAAAAAGTACAATTATGCAATACTTCTCCTCTGTTTGTTTGCTATAATAATAGTGGCTTTCCATTATATGATGAAAGGAAGCCTGAACTCGTTTTTCTTTTTTATCCCCATCGTTCTCAGCATTATTTTCTATGATAAAAAATCCAGCTACATTATTCTTGTATTATTAAACCTGGCTATAATGTATGTAATATCCTTATGGCTGTTTAAGTACAATCAGCTTTTCAAAATACCCAATCCCGATTCGCCCGGACTATTTATCTACTTCATGAATTTCACAATAACGTATATAATAGTATTTGTCGTAACGGTTCATTTCAAAGCGGAGAAGATCAGAAGTGAACGTAACCTTATTAATAAAAACTCCCTGCTTGAATCCCAGGCAGTCAGGATAATGACTCAGCGTGATGAAATAATAAAAAGAGAAATTGAACTTGAGGTCAAGAACACAAACATAACTGACAGTATAAACTATGCCAAAAATATCCAGACTGCCCTCCTTCCCAGGCATGAGCTTCTTGATGAGATACTACCTGACCATTTTATTCTCCTGAAACCCAGAGATATTGTGAGCGGTGATTTTTACTGGTTCACCTATATTGAGAATCTATCAGTCATAGCAGCTGTCGATTGTACCGGACATGGAGTGCCTGGTGCCTTCATGAGCATGTTGGGATCGGCCTTTCTAAACGAGATTGTAAATAAGGAATACATTACTCATCCCGGTGTAATCCTTAGGCGGTTAAGGAAAGAGGTGATAAGGTCACTTCATCAGAAGGGTGAGAGCTGTGAGGCAAAAGATGGGATGGATATTTCACTTTGCGTTATTGACAATAAGAATATGAAGTTGCAGTTCGCAGGTGCCAACAATCCCCTCTATATTGTGAGAAATAAGGATGCCAATTCACCGGGTGACTTTAGAAAGCTGGAAGATGGGGAAAATATACTTTACGAGGTCAAGGCTGATCGGATGTCTGTATCGGTATCATATTCTATGAATAATTTTAATAATCACGAGATCGATTTTCTGAAGGGTGATATGATCTATCTTTTTTCAGACGGATATGCCGATCAATTTGGAGGACCACTCGGAAAGAAATTCAGTTACAGCAGTTTCAGGAAGCTCCTCTTGGAGAACAGCTCTGCCCCACTTGCGGTTCAGCAGCAGAAGCTTGAAGCGAACCTTGAAAAATGGAAAGGCGAACTCAGTCAGGTTGATGACATTATGGTTCTTGGGATAAGACTCTGACTGCAATAGGTCTATTTCCAGCAGGTGCAGGTCTTTTATACTAATATATTGTCGGATAGAGAAAGAAATCCCAATGCTGCAGGACCTCCTGGAGCGTTACAGGAAGTCAGACGATGCCACCAAGAAGAAGGTCCTCGGTTGCATCTTTGCCGAAAAACTCGCTGTAAAGCTCAGGGCTCAGAGCGCAGAGCTCAGTGTTAGTGAGACTTTCTGCGACTATCAGACCGCATGACTGCAAGACCGCAAGACGAATAAGAGTGAGGTTTTGGGAAGTTCCAAAAAGAAAAACAAGAGGTCAATTCTGACCTCTTGTGCCTCTGGGTACCCCGAACCCGCCGGTTGGCGGACAGGCGGACAAAAGTTGCAACCAGTCAAGTGAACTTTTTATGTTCCATACTGGTAGATTATCTTAAACAAAATTCCCCTCAATGTACTTCTGAAATATTTCTTTGTATTGTTCACCGACAGGGATATATACTTTACCGTCAAATACGATCCTGTTTCGCTCTATCACCTGAATCTTTGAAAGATTAACTATATACGAACGCTGAACTCTCATAAACCGGTTGGATGGCAGATGTTCTTCAATTGATTTCATACTAAGCTTTGTCATCACAGGCTTATTGTTAATCAAATGTATTTTTATATACTCATGCTGGCTTTCAATATATTTTATATCACACAGTTCGATGCGAACTAGCTTATATTCTGATTTAACAAATAAATGATCAGCTGTTGCCCTGATGACTTCTTTTTTGTTAGAATCGGTTAATTCAATAAGTTTTTTAACCCTGTTTGCCGCCTTCAGAAAATTGCTGAAGGTTATAGGTTTTAATAAATAATCTACTGCTTCTACCTGAAAACCTTCAACAGCGTATTCACTATAGGCAGTAGTAAATATAATATATGGTTTGTTTGTCAAGGATTTTACAAATTCAATCCCGTTCATATCAGGCATATTAATGTCAATAAACAAGAGTTGAATATCAACTTTACTCAGGAAGCTCATTGCCTCAATTGCGCTCCGGCATTCAGCTACCAGTTCCAGAAAAGGAATTTTCTGAATATAACCTGCCATCTTTTTTACTGCCAGAGGTTCATCGTCGATAGCAATACATTTTATCCTCATAATGGAATCGATAGTGTTACTTCAAATTCATTTTCAGCGTCAAGTATATTCAATTGGAATTTATCATCATATAATAACCTGAGGCTCTCTTTAATATTGCTGAGACCTATTCCGGAGTATTCACCTTGTTGATTTGATCTATTCTTGTGTTTGCTGTTCTTAATAATACAATGGAGAGATGTTTCATGAATCTGCAGTTCAAAAAAAATGTAAGACTTCAATGGATAAGACACGCCATGTTTAAAGGAATTTTCTATTAGGGAAATAAAAAGCATCGGAGGTATCTGGGCATCAGGAATATGTTCAGGAATAACTGTTTTAACATCAACTTCATCCGAATGCCTTAGCAGCATCAACGATATAAAGCTATGTATAAATTCAATTTCTTTTTTCAGTTCGATTGTGTTTTGGGCTGAATCATACAGTAAATACTGCATCAACGTGGACAATCGTTCTATTGCTTCCTGTGCTTTTGATGAATCAATTTCAACCAGGGCATGAATGTTGTTGAGCGTATTCAAAAAAAAATGAGGGCTTACCTGATGTTTCAGTAAGGCCAGGTTGGTTTTGAGATGTTCCTTTTCCGCATCTTTTCGCAATTTTTGTTCGCTCCGCCATTTGTACTCGAGTTCAAGAGCTGTGCTGCTGCCAATGATGAGTAATGCTGCAATTAAATTGTTAAAAATTGCACCCAGTATAGATTGAAGGTTAAAGGGTGAATTCTGCAGATATTCCGGGGGAGGATTACCTATTTCAGGATGCAGAGGTGGCCCTATAAAAGGATGAAGAATAATATTCACAACTGCAACCACAGATATCATAACAATTACAATTATGGTATACTGCGATCGTTTGTTGTTGAACAGGAATTTAGGCACCAGTACAAATAAATTCAACAGAAAGACCAGAAAGAGCAAGGAAAGATTTGTCCAATCCCCGATCATTCTGTTCCAACCATTCGGACTAATATCCTGCAAGTAACGTAAATAGGGCGAAATCAATACAAGTACCCAGATTACAGTGTACAGCAGGAGAAACCATTTTCTTGTTTTAAACATTTCTCTTTTAATTCAGGTTTTGATAAGCAATAAAAAATGGAGAATTATATATTAATTTAAAATTTTCCGGAACCGGACGGCCCATTGGCGGACCCATTGACCGGCCTGGTGGAGGTCCCATTGGCGGGAAACCACCTTTGGAACCAATGGGTTTATGTAATGGCCTCTTACCCAATGGACTTTCCCTGAATTCGTTTTTTTGCTGCAAAATAATAATATTTCTGAACTTATCTGACACTAGTTTATCCATTGCCCTGTCATTTCCAACTTTTACATTCAATGTCCATGCTGTCCAAAATTCCAAACCGTGACTTGCAATAATAATAGTACTGTCAGTATTTACAGGAATATATTTGATAATATTTTGCAGATCCCGGAGCGCAAGATTATCAATAACTGGCTTTTTCATTTCACGGAGATTCATGGAAATTGAGAAAGTTGCCATAAGAACAAAAATAATTGAAAAAGGAACTGCCAGGTTTTTATTCATTCGTATTAAATTAAGAATCAATAAACTCTGAGGAATAAAAAGCAATATCTCAAATCTATGAAAATATTCTATATCAAAAAAAGGAAATGCAAAAATGGAAATTAAAGCAGCTAATATTAGTACCATATATCCGGTAATGCCAGAGTTGCTCTTTTTATATTTTCTGTATTGAAAAATCGCAAAAAGGGCAAGAAAATATGAAAAGAGGATATTGAACAAAAGTGGCGGTGGCATAGGTCCTTGCAGCAATGCAGGGTTTTCAAATATTACATTCCAGAAAGTGATTAATCGAAAAGCTCTGTTAATATCAAAAACTGAGATTACTGCAACTCCGATGAGTATGGTTAGTATTGAGGGAAGGATTGCCTTTTTCCGATAAACAAAGAACAGTGAGATTATTAAGAAAGCCATGCCAAACACAAAAACGCCAAAATGGGTAAGCGCTATTATAAACAACGTTAGTAATGCCAATAGCAGATTACGCTTTTGGTGAGTAATTAAATAATTCTCAAAGAAATTAATGAACATAAACAAAAACGGAATGGCAAAAGCATTTTTTTGTAAATCACCAAGCATAATGAATGGTGAAAATGAGAATACCGCAAAAAACAGAATGGCAATCTCTGCAAAAAAAGGAATATGGCGCTCTTTTACGGATGCGAGTTTGAAAACCGGAACTGCCAATAAAGGCAATGCAATACAATCAATTATTTTGATAACCAAAATAATTGATTCATTGGCTATGGCAAGTCCAAATAGAGAAGCAATTTTTATTACAAACGCACAAAAGTAAAAATATATCGGAACATCATTATAAGCAAGATGTCCGTTATTCAATATATTCCTGACCTGCAAAGGATAATATCCGCCATCAACACCTAAAATCAAATCATTGGAAAAACTTATATATAACCTTAAGATTATCGCTGTCAGAGTTAATATAATAAATGCAAGAACTCTGGCTGAAAAAATATTCTCAGAGAAAAACGGAATTAACTTACTACGCTTTTTTTCCATTCTATAATTATTTTTATTCCAGTCTAATAAACAATTTGATCCTAAAAACAGGTGTTAATATTTTTACTGAAATTAAAATTGAATTTTGTAAATGAAATTCGGAAAAAATCCAAGTTGCCAGGTGGTTTTTATCGAACTGTTTCTATCGTCATATTCTTGCGAAAAAACGTTTTTACTATTAGTTACATTTTGTAAGTCAAGCGAAAACGATTGCGATAATTTTCTTGAACGGCTGTTTTGTGTATATCCGATTTTAAAATCCAATCGAAAATAATTGGAATAATAATCTGAAAAGGCATTGGTTGATAATTGCGGGTGTCCAAGAGTTTGCGAAGCCGTTAAATCAATTGGAGTGTAAGCTCTTCCACCTGCGTAGGTGAGTTTTAAATCTGTACTAATTTTATTTCTGTTTTCACCGCCAACTTTCCATTCTTTTCCGCCTAAGATATTTAAAACGTATCTGCCGTTGAAAGCTGTATTTCGCTCAAATCCATCGCTTCCTTTATATTTAGAGCTGTAAAGTGAAGAAGTAAACAAGCCATAATATCCGTTACTGAAGAATTTTTCTATTGTTAATTCAACTCCATAATTTTTTCCAGTGCCACTGTTTGTAAGACTGTCTTCCAGATCAGCTTTGAAGCCGGCACCGGTATTTAACATTGAATAGCTGCTGGGAAAGGTATTAACAGGCACATTGTAGAGATATTGATAATAAACTTCTGCTTTCATTCGCCAGTTTTCAAAAGGGTGCAAGTCGTAACCCAAAACAAAGTGATGACTTTTCGTAAAATCCAGATTCTTATTATTATAGCTGTACGAGCCATCATTGTTTTGTGTTTGTAAGAAATAGACATTTATCGGTTGCATTTGCGAATGAAGTCCATATCCAAAACTTAAGCTGCTTCTTTTATTAATATCATATTTCAGCCCCAGCCGGGGCTCAAAAGAAACAGAATTGTTCAGGAAAAACACTTGGGAATGTACTCCAGCATTCAGTGTCAGCTTATTGCTAAAACTATATTTGGCATGTATGTAGGCTTGTGCCAGGTTGGTGAAACTGTCATAATCCCATATCTGCTTCCAATCAGATAGAATCCTGTCTTTTGTCCGGTAATAAAGATTCAATCCGATCAGCTCATCCTGTATCCCCACCTTTATGAACAACCTTGAATTTATCTTGGAATTAAAACTAGTTGAAACATTATACCCTGATTTGGCCACATTATTTTCTTCTTTAGTGAAAGTTTCGTTGGTTTGACGGTCAAAAGCATAATCGGTTTGGTCGGTTTTTGAATAGTTTAATCCAAGGGTAGAACTGAAATATGATCTATTATTAATTTGTTTGAAATGGTTTAAGCCGATAATGCCAATTTTACTGCTTAAATCATGCCCGTCTTTACCATACATAGAACCTGTATTTCCTCCGGTAATATTAATGCTGCTTGTTGCCAGGATGCCAAACAAAGTAAACCTGCCGTATTTGGTATTTCCGCTGTTTATATTAAACGACAGATCCTGATAAGAAGGCATTGCTGTCGTTCCAATGTTTATTCCCATAGCCTGGGCAATACCGGCAAGCGCATATCTGTACCCTATAATATATGAAGCACCGGTAGATTTGTTTAATGGCCCTTCAGTTGTAGCTTCAAGACCTGTTATTAAACCTGCCTGCAATGTAGTTTCTCTTTTCTGTGTATTCCCGTTTCTGAAACCAAGATCGAAAACACCGGCAGTTGCATTTCCATATTCTGCAGGGAAAGCTGAAGTTAAAAAATCGGAGCTTTTAAGCAGATTGGTGTTTAAGGCACTGACTGCTCCCCCTGTTGTACCCACCGAAGCAAAATGATTAGGGTTTGTAACGTTCATTCCATTGATGCGCCACAAGACACCTACTGGTGAATTGCCTCGTATAACAATATCATTTCGGGAATCATCAGGTGCACTGACTCCTGCAAAATTGGCTGCCAGGCGTGCCACATCACTTCTCCCGCCCGAATAGCGGTTTACTTCTTCTGTTGAAAATGTACGGGCGCTGATAGATGTTAAATTGTTTATTGTTTTGTCTTTGCGATTACCATTTATAACTATCTCATTCAGTTTTGTAACCGCTTCCTCCATTTCAATATCAAGAATAGTTTCTTTGCCAGATGTTACTGTCACATTCGGAATTATTACTTCTTTGTAACCAATAAATGAAGCTTTTATTTCATACCTGTCTGGTGACAAATCAGTAAGGATATACATTCCATAAGCATCAGTCATTGTTCCCTTGCTTGCCGTTTTATTGATTATCTGAACCGTAGCTCCCGGAAGCGTTATTTGTGAAAGTTTATCAGTTACGACACCCCGTATATTTTGCTTGTTGTTTTGAGCAAAAGACATTTGTGCAATGCAAAGAGGAATTATAAAAATGTATTTTTTCATTTTTAATGGTTATTGAATATTTCTTACGAGACGCACATAGTTTAATATTCTGATAGCATCACCTTGCGGACCACGTCCTTGTGGAAAATCAGATGCATTACCTGTTTTGGGGTCGCTGCGCTGGCATCCTGCGCCATGAACATCTATCCAGCCTCCGATAGATAAATTCATTGGGTCAGTCATATAGCCCATAGCACGTCCAAAAGAGACATAGGCGGCAGCAGAACATCCCATTTGCGAAGACCAACTTACATGTGTTGTACTGCTCCAATAAAAAGGGTAGTCTTCGTTGCCAGCCTCATTAGTAATTTTGGTGCAACTAAAAAGAGGATCTATTGCGGCTGAATTGCTGGTTGAGGGAGAGCGTGTATAATCCACAATGCTTTGCAGCTCTTTAGCATCGGGTAAGTGCCAGTCGCTATATCCAGCGAATTGAGCGGTGTCAGCATATTTCAAAGCATCCTGCCAGTTCATCCCTTCGCCATAATCATTCTGCTTCCACATTAGACCTGTAGCATTATCGCTTATCGTGCCATAACCATTATCGGTAATAGTACCATCGCAGTTGTTTACATAATCAGGGGAATTTCCGGGATAATTGGCATTTTGACCATAAAATGCTGTGCCTGATGTTGGTGCTGAAATTTCGATTAAACTGTTGTAAAATTTTATTTGATTCGTACCTGCAATAGGATAACCCTTGATAGCTGGCAGATTATCAACTATTGCAGTTGTATCTTTTGAACATCCTGCCAAACAAGTGTTTACGAGGGATAAGCCAGCTATAAATATCGATACCATACTTACGAAATTCATTTTTGTTTTCATTGTACTGATGTTTAATAATTTGAAAACAAAAGTGCGACTTATAAGGTTTTTAAGAAAATGGAATCAACGAATGATGTGAATGCGTCACCAGAAAATAGTTTCTCGTCACCAGGTAAAAAACCAGTAGTCTTGAGTTTATTTGGGTTACCTGCTGTTTTCTTTATGTTTTAGCAAAATTTATTAGTGGTTTAGCTGGTTATGAAGATTGCAATGACTGCAATGATTTGCGTGAAGATATGATATTCAAAATGTGCGCAGGCAGATTGCCCCAGAGCGACAATGATTTAGCGTCTCAGCCAACAATGACACCTATGGGCAACAAGAACTGGCAATATTTATCACCTATTACAACCGAAAATTAAAATCACAACCCCAAGCAGAATAATGACAACCTCAAAAGTCAAATATTATGCTTAATTTTAAGTTTATGAATTAATCAGGCTAAATTCAGCTTATTATGAAAAAAGCGAATCTCATTAAATAGAGTATTGTCAGTTTATTTCTTTTCTTCTTTTTAGCCTGTTTAATTAACTTCGTTGAGGGCTTCGCCGTTCATAAACTTCTGCATGAATAATGCAGGTTAAATAACGAATCACATCTTAAAAGAAATGTTGGTCAGAAAGGGCATATTGCGTTGCAGCTTCACACAAAGAGCCGCCTGAAAATGAAATATTAAGGATATCTTTATAAGGGAAATCAAATAAGTTATCTATTAATTCATAATTTTATCAAACGGTTGTTTTCGTTCATAACGGATTAACATTAACAGGCAGACAAATAAAATGACAACGAAATGAAAAAGGCAGTTCTATTATTTCTCTTGTTATTATCGGTTTTTTTGATTCCGGTAAGCGGAGTCAAAGCCGATAAAAAAATTGAACGTCAGGTAATGAAACTTCTTAAAAATGAGGTCATTGCACAAGCTGACAAATTATTGGTCGAAAAACCTGTAACAATCACAAGTTTTGTATGCAAACGCAGTGCCGGAGGTATTCATGATTTCTATTCCGAGGGAGATTACTGGTGGCCAGATCCGGCTAATCCGGAAGGCCCTTATATCCAGCGTGATGGTATGACCAATCCTGAAAATTTTGTTGACCACAGGAAAGCGATGATAAGATTAAGCCAGATCGTTGGTTCTTTAGCTTCAGCATATAAAATTACTGGAGATGAAAAATATGTAAAGCAGGCTTTTGTTCATCTCAGGACGTGGTTTGTAGATACTGCCACTCGAATGAACCCTTCACTTTTATATTCACAGGCAATAAAAGGCAGGTTCACCGGAAGAGGAGTTGGAATAATAGATACTATTCAGCTTATGGAAGTTGCACAGGGAATTATTGCAATGGGACAGGCAAAATGTATTGATAAACAACTTCTTAATGCAATAAAGTCGTGGTTTGCCGATTACCTCCAATGGCTGATGACCCATCAGTACGGGAAAGACGAGATGAATGCGAAAAATAATCATGGTACATGCTGGGTAATGCAGGCTGCCTCTTTTGCAAAACTGACAGGCAATAATGAGATTCTTGATTTTTGTCGTAAGAGATATAAAGAGGCGCTTCTTCCTGACCAAATGGGACCAGATGGTAGTTTTCCACAGGAGATACGACGAACCAAACCTTATGGTTATTCGCTTTTTAATCTGGATGCTATGACTATGGTTTGCCTCATCCTTTCTGATAAAGACAATGATCTTTGGAATTTTCAGACTTCAGACGGGAAATCAATCCGCAACGGTATTGAGTTTCTATACCCGTATGTTTCTGACAAAAGTAAATGGCCTTATAAAAAAGATGTAATGTATTGGGATGACTGGCCGGTTGCCCACCCGTTCCTGCTTTTTGGAGCAAATCAATTTAATGTCATGCCATGGTTTAAAACATGGAGCTCTCTTGACCATTTTCCGAAAGTGGAGGAGGTGGTCAGGAATTTGCCGGTACGGAATCCTTTAATATGGTTTAACTGATCCATGTCAACAGGAACATTGCTTGCACAGATAATTCACGGAGATTGAAAAGAATCTAATTAACGCAAATTATATTGTATTATTAATCAGGCCATTTACATATTTTGCAATCGCAATTGAAGAAGTTAATGCCGGCGATTCCATGCCAATCAGGTTAATAAAATCCGGAAACCCTCTGTTACTCTCTTCCATAATATAATAATCCCTGAGAGGCTCTCCCGGCTTCTGTATCTTCGGACGGATTCCTGCCATTTCAGGAGCAATATCTTCATACTCAAGGAAAGGAAGGAATTTCTTTGCCGACTTATAGAATGCCTCTTGTTTAGAGGCGGTTAGTTTGTAATCATAAACATTTGATTCAAGATATTTCACATCGGGACCAAGTTTAACCCCGCCACCCATATCAATAGTAACATGAACACCAATACCCTCCATATTTGGATGTGGAACCGGATAAATCAGTCTTTTTACCAGCCTGTTTTTTGGCGGATTAATTCTGAAATACTCCCCTTTGCAGAATAAAATCTTCAGGTTTTCATCAATTATTCCAACCATTTCAGATACTTTGTCCGAAGTAAGTCCTGCAGAGTTGATCACAATCCCGGAGGTAAAACTGTATTTGCTTTTATCGGCATCGAGAAGTGAAACCTCGTATCCATTTTTAATCCGCTTTATTCCGGTCACTTCACTTCCATAAACAATCTGACAGCCATTATTTATGCTATTTGTTTCGTACTGTTTCATCAGAGAATGGGAGTCAATAATTCCTGTTGAGGGCGAAAAGAGAGCTTTTAAAGCAAAGATGTTTGGTTCCATTTCAGCTATCTGATACTTTTCAAGCACAACCAGATCATCAACCCCGTTCTTTATTGCTGTCTGCCTTATCCCCTCAATAACAGAAATTTCATTTTCAGAAGTGGCTACAATCAGTTTTCCGCAATTATTAAAAGGGACGTCATATTTTTTGCAATAGTCATATAGAAGTCTCTTCCCCTCAACACAAAGCCTGGCCTTCAGGCTATCTTTAGTGTAATAGATCCCGGCATGTATCACTTCGCTGTTCCGGCTGCTGGTCTCCTGCCCGAACGACGGATGTTTTTCGATCAGGAAAACATTGGAATATTCCTCTGATACCTTTTCAGCAATAGCAAGACCGACTACCCCTGCACCGATAATTGTGATTTCAGCATCCATTATTTCAATTCTTCTGATAATAAATAAAATTGCAATATTTTCGTCTGTTAAAAATATGAGAAAAACCGGTTGATATATTAACAGATCAATATTATATTTACAAGTAATAAAAAATTGATGAAAAACAGATTTAAGATGAGACATTTTAAGAATCGGATTAACATCGTTAAAACCATACTAATGGTGATCATTTTTGGTCTCTCTTTACCGCTTAAGTCACAAACCACCTCTGACGGATCTTCACCACAATTCCTTTTTCCTGATTTTTCCAAGGGCCAGGTCAGTTTGAAAAACGGCAGTAGTCAAACTGCTCTATTGAATTATAATACGCTATCAGAAAAGATGGTATTTGAAAAGGAGGGCAAATTGTATAATCTGGAGAACAGCCAAATGATTGATTCTGTTTACCTGCAAAATAGTAAGTTTGTCCCGATCGGGAAGATTTATTACGAAGTATTGCTTATTGCTCCCATCTCCCTGTTTATCCAGAACAAATCGGAATTGGTGCCTGCCGGAACTCCGGCGGCTTACGGCGGTACTTCACAGGTTTCCAGTACAAAAGTTTTATCATCAGTTGAACTTTCAGGTGGTTATTATAATCTTAAGTTGCCTCCGGATTATATAGTAAAAGCAGATCCTGTTTATTGGATCAGAAAGGATAATAATATGTACAGTTTTATGAATGAAAGGCAGTTTCTCAAAATATTTCCCGATAAAGAAGTGGCGTTAAAACGATTCATTAAACAAAACCGTATCAAATTTGATATACTTTCCAATTTGGTCAGTCTTGTTGAACACTGCAACGAATTGAATCAATAAAAACTTTCTTCAGGATACAGATTAAGGCAGGTCAACCAGAAAAGTTTTGGATTTTTTTCTGAAAGGATTATAATTATATCAGGATAATTATTAATTTTATAATATTGAATATTAGTATTTTTGGATTTGGTAATAAAAAGTGAGTATGAAAAGGGCGCTAATATTTGTTTGTTTTGTAGTTCTTCTGGTATGTCCGGTAGATGCTCAGCAGAATATCACAGCTTTAAACAAGGTTGATCCCGGTTACTTCGTTACCCATAATCGCGAGGAATTAATCCGGAAACTTATTGATCTGCCTTGTGGAATACAGGCTGATGATCCGGTAAAATTAATCCTCGAGAAGGTGCAGAACTATCTTGTTGCATTTCAACCGTCTGAAGAGTATTCAGATGACGCGTATGCAAAAGCAGCTAATCTTCAGGCACTAAAGAGTGTAATGCAGGGAGGGTATGGCATTGGGTCTGTACTCATTGACCAGAAAGGCAAAATAATCGCTGCGGCTCACAACAGCCAGATTCAGAAACACCGCTCTGATCTGCATGCTGAGATGACTCTGCTGACAAATTTTGAGGAGAGTTGCCTTGCTAAGCAATATGTTAATATTTACGTATATAAGCCAGGGTTAATTGTATTCAGTTCAGCTGAACCATGCCCGATGTGTTATATAAGGATTAATACCGCCGGTGCAGATACCAAATATTGCACACCGGGACCAGATGACGGAATGGTAAGCCGTACTGATTTTCTTCCCCCGGCATGGAAAGAGATGGCAATGAAACGGAAAGTCAGTATTGGTGTTTGCTCACCTGTAATGCAAAAGATATCGCACCTTCTATTCTATTCCTTCCTCCTCGATGACCGTGGGCCGAAATAGATAATTTTATCTTTTTACCTGGCAACAGTGAATCACTTATTAAAATAAGAAAACTCTTTAAGAAAACAGCAACTTCAATGTAGCCAATTTAGTCCGGCTTTTGTATTAATATCTGACAGTTTTGTTGCGTCTTCTAATAATTAAAGTTGCGTTATCGAGTTTAACCTGCATTTATAATAAAATATTAATTTGTTTTGCACTTTATGCTTGTTTTCCTACTTTTGTCGAACTCTGTAAATCATTTCGTCTGATTATGGAGAGATGGGTGAGTGGCTTAAACCAGCAGTTTGCTAAACTGCCGTATGGGTAACTGTACCGGGGGTTCGAATCCCCCTCTCTCCGCAAAGCCAAAGCAAACCATCCGCCATCCGGCGGATGGTTTTGTTTTTAGAATGACCGAACAAAACTTGTTTTGTGATGGTCATGAGAAAAATAAAACACACCGCGAAGCGGGTTTGCTTTGGCTTTGCAAGGCTCCCCCAGGGGATCACGACCGAACGAAGTGAGGTCGTAATCCCCTTGACTCTCAAACTCATTAAACGCTTGTCATTCTGAGCGAAGCGAAGAATCTCATACTTTTAGTCGGTCAGTAATGATTGATTATTTATGTTTTAGAAGCATATTTTTTTCACGGGATTAAGATTATTTGATTTTTATTTTGTATTATTCCATAATTTAATTATATTCGCACTGTAATTTTTAAACTGAAACGATTAAAATATATAGATCGGAAGTTGTTAAATAAACAAAGAATTAAAAAGATTAGAAAAATGAAGAACAAAGTTTTAATGGGATTAGCAACTATAGTAATGGTTGCAGTCCTTTCTGGTTGTGGTAAAAAACCACAGGTTGAAATTGATGCAACTAATGCAGCTATTGAAGCTGCCAAAACTGCTGAAGCAGCAGTTTACGTACCTGCTGAATTTGCAGCTGTACAGGATTCAATGAATGCTATTAATGCTGACATTGCAGTTCAGGAATCAAAATTATTTAAGAACTTTAAAACAGCTAAAGCAAAACTTGCCACTACCTTAACTCTTGCAAATCAGGTTGCTGCTAATGCTGCTGTTAAGAAAGAAGAAGTTAAGAAAGAGGTAGAAACCTTAATGACAGAGATCAAAACTGTTCTTGAAGAGAACAAAACTCTTATGAAAAAAGCTCCAAGAGGAAAAGAAGGAGCAGCTGTTCTTGAACAGATTAAAACTGAAATGGCTACAATCGAAGGTTCTGTAGTTGAAGCACAGGGTTTGTATGATAGTGGTACATACATGGATGCTCTCAACAAAGTTAAAGCTGCTAAAGAAAGAGCAGTTGGTATCAATACCGAACTTAAAGAAGCTATTGCAAAAGTAAAAGGAAAGAAAAAGTAATTAATAATTACTATCTTATTTAATATATAATCCCCGGGAAATTCCCGGGGTTTTTTTTAAAATCGTCACAGGTTTACATGAGAAAGGATTGGAGAGATGTGCTGATTTTCGCTGCTGTTGCAGTGTCTATGCCCTTAATTGTCTTGCTTTTAATCCGTTTTACCCCTCAGCCTCCCATTGGTGAAATGGAATATGCCAGAGAAACTCTATCAAAGGCAGGGAAAAACAATGCCGATACTTACTCTAAAAAGTTATATTCCGAGGCAAAAATCTTCTATGATTCAGCAATGGTAAACTGGCAGAAAGAAAACGAAAGATTTCTTTATTTCAGAGATTACGATAAGGTTGCAATGTTCGCAGAACTTTCAGCAAAAAAAGCAAGCCAGGCAGGAGCGAATTCCATAAGCAGTACATCAAACCTTAAAATAAACCTGAAACAGAAAATTGATTTTCTTAATGATCTTATTTCTGATATCAATGAACTGTTCACTACTTATCCGCTGAGCTCTGAAATAAGAAACCGCATCTCCAAAGGAAAAATGTTGCTTACGGAGGCAGAAATAGCATATAAAAAAGGGCAATATCTGCAGGCGAACAGAAAAATAACTGATTCGGAATATCTCCTCACAGCATCATATGAAAATGCAGCATCAAATCTTAAGAACTATTTCAAGTCATATTCAGTCTGGGAAAATTGGGTTGAAAAGACAATAAATGAATCGAAAAAAAATCGTGATTATTCAATAATTATCGATAAATATTCAAGAAAATGCTTTGTCTATCTTAATGGTACCAAAAAATACGAATTTGAAGCCGAACTGGGCAAAAACTGGGTTGGCGATAAAAGAGTGAAAGGAGATAAAGCTACCCCGGAAGGGATGTACAAGATAACGAAAAAAATCGAAGGACGTAAGACCAAATACTATAAAGCCCTGTTACTCGACTATCCAAATGATGAAGATAAGGAGAAATTCAAATCGGAGATTGCACGTGGCTCACTTCCTGCATCTGCAAAGATCGGTGATTTGATCGAGATACACGGTAACGGTGGAAAGGGGATAGACTGGACTGAAGGATGTGTTGCTCTCACTGACAAGGAAATGGATGTGATCTTTAAGATTGTAAAAGTGGGTACTCTTGTTACAATAGTAGGTTCGATGGTTGATCTTCAAAATGTTGTGAACAGATAAATTATCTGATATGGAAAATAACAAGATAATGAATGACGGGTCACAGCCTGAAGTTGAGAAAAATCTTGGTGAGGCCGATCTTACTAATAATGAGGGTATTATTCAGATAATAAACTCATTAAGGCAAAAGTTACTTGCAAAGGAAAAACTTTTCCATATTTTGCACAGTCTTCTTATTATCCTTATTCCAATTATTGTTGTTTTTTCCATATTTATCTTCATCCTTTACCTTGTCCCTGTTTTACAGGAAATGATGCCAGGTCAGAAAACTGAAATAACAAACGATAAGGAATTAAAGAAGAGCGCCTCCTATAAAAAGCAAATAAGCCTGATGAAAGCTGATATTCAGCGTCTCTCAAGAAAATATAATTCATATACTTCCGGGCAATCATACATTGTTATTAATACCACCGGTAACAGATTCTTTCTTTATAGAAATAAAATACTTCTGAGAGAGGGATTCTGCAGTACAGGCAGCTTAATGATGCTTAAAACAGAAAAGGGCAAGGTTTGGGTTTTTAAAACACCAAGGGGAAAACGTTGGATACAAGGAAAAATAACAAATCCTTCATGGAAAAGACCAGACTGGTCATTTATTGAAGAGGGATCACCTGTACCCGCAAAGGATGACCCCTCCCGATGGGAATCCGGGGTGCTGGGCGATTATGCCTTGGGTATCGGTGACGGATACCTGATACACGGAACTATTTATAAGCGTTTTCTTGGAATGCCTGTTACTCATGGCTGTGTCCGGTTGAATGATGAAGATCTTGAAGTAGTCTATAATAACCTTAACATTGGTTCTAAAGTATATATTTTCTGATCTGATCGAAAATAATAGCATGGAAACTGAAATTATCAATAATTCATCTGGCAGAAAAAAGACTTTCATTTTTCTGATCATTCTCATTGCTGCTTTTATTATTTATTATTCCATAATGTCGATGATTAGCCCGGCAAGGAAGTTAGCAGCGATAAAAAATGAATTTGGTGCAAAACCTATTGAAAACAGTAAGATTGACGAACGAATCTTTTCTGATTCAACATATCTTAAGTTGCTCAAAGAGAAGGCTTTTCTTCAATCTAGAATAGTAATGGCTGGATCCGATTCTATTTACCTTACTATTAATATGACCGACAGTACTGCAAATATTGAGATCAGTGGTGTAGTAGTTCATAAGGCAAAGATGAGTGAAGTACGGGCCAGCAGGATTCTTATGAAAGGGAATGGAAACATAATATTATCATTACTCGCATCTCCTTTTACAATATCTGGCGCCTATGCAACAATAAAAAAAGAACCCGTAATGATCAAGATGGCGCCAAAGGATACTTCTGAATATAAACCTGATATTATGCCGGATACATCTATTACGGTGCCTGTCAATTATATTCTGGAAATGACTAACGGAGTAAGGATCTATGTTTATCAGGAGGAAAAGGAGAAATTCAGTGACAGGATGAATCTTTTTTGCTTCGACATTAAGTACCGGCTCCGTAATACCTGGAGCTCTCTGAAGAGTGTTGTACTTTTCAAAGTACCGGAATACCATCCATTTATAAAGATGAGGCTTCCCCGAACCGATGCAAAGATCATCTACAGAGCCATTCCCAAATATGGCCAGGTAGGTATTTACAGGTAAAAATTTATTTCTTTTTTTCAGGAAATCATGTTTACATATTAAAAAAAAATGTAGGTTTGATGAAGGCTATTTTACTTAATCGAATCATACATGGGAAGATTTACCGGCGTTATCGGAATAATTATAATCCTTGGACTGGCATTTTTATGGTCGAATAACCGTAATAAAATTAATTACCGTCTTGTCATTACCGGTCTCCTGTTACAGATCACTCTCGCAATTTTCATTCTTAAAGTACCTATCGGTCAGGATATTTTCTACTGGCTTGGGAAAGCTATAAATAAGCTTCTCGATTTTTCCAAAGAGGGTGGCCTTTTCGTTTTCGGCGATCTTACAAAAGTCACCCGGATCATTCCTGAAGGCATAGTAAAAAGCGGAGTTTTTCTGTTCATCCTGCTTCCGACAATAATCTTCGTCTGCGTTCTGGTCGCCATGGCATACCACGTTGGTTTGATGCAGAGGGTAATAGCGGTAATTGCACGTTTTGTGCATTGGGCTATGAGAGTAAGCGGGAGCGAAGCATTATCGAATGTTGCCAGTGCTTTTGTCGGCCAGGTGGAAGCTCAGATAATGATACGTCCATATCTTTCAGGGATGACAATGTCAGAACTACTGGCATCCATGACAGGAAGTATGGCCTGTATTGCCGGTGGTGTAATGGCTGTTTATATTTCTATGGGAGTACCGGCATCATATCTGCTTGCAGCAAGTCTTATGGCTGCCCCCGGGGCTTTGGTAATAGCGAAAATTGTCTTCCCTGAGACTGAGGAATCAGAAACAAAGGGGATAATAAAACTTGATGTGAAAAAGGAACACTCTAATATTATGGATGCTATTTCACATGGTGCCAGCGATGGTATGAAGATTTCCATAAACGTTATAGCAATGCTGATTGGCGTGATTGCCCTGATAGCTCTGGTTGATGCACTCTTAGGATACTTCGGACATTTTCTTGCATGGACAGGACTATCTCTTGATGCATTGGGTCTCAATCTTGACAATCTTCGTCTTAAAGACGTTGTTGGAGCATTTTTTAGTCTTTTTGCAATTGTAATGGGAGTACCACCGTCTGAATCTCTCCATGTGGGTTCGTTGATGGGGACTAAGATGGTTATAAACGAGTTTGTAGCCTATTCCGATCTTTCACCGATGATACAACAGGGTGTCCTTAGCGCTAAATCAGTTGTAATTGCAAGTTTTGCTCTTTGCGGATTCGCCAATTTCAGCTCAATAGCTATTCAGCTTGGTGGAATCGGAGTTTTGGTACCAAACCGGAAAGCCGACCTTGCCAGACTGGGTTTTAAAGCAATGCTTTGTGGAACGATGGCTTCGTATATTTCAGCTTCTCTGGCAGGGATACTTTTATAAAGGTTATCTTAAGTAATATTTAATTCCCAAACTCAGCCCGAATGCCTGCACTCCGGCATTTGAACTACCTGCCATTATGCTGTTCAGCTCACTTGCCTTTGAGGTAAGCCGGAAGTTAGAATCTTTTGTATAGGCCGAAATATTTGCCAACGATTTGCTGATATAGACTCCTAAATTGAGTTGGATAGATTTATTTATGGAGTAAGAGGCACCACCCGACACAATATAGACGGTATTAAATGAATTAATCTGAAGATTACCCGAAGAGCTGGTATTAAGATCACTGGGGAAACCATACACAGGCAGGTTTTGAAGAAGGACAGGGTAGGCCGGATAGTATCCATCATACGTAAATATGCCGGCTCCTTGATAGGTTTTGGCTATTGGAATATCGAAACTGATTCCTCCTTTTAGAAAGAACCCTAATTTTTCACCTGCCGGGATTCTGAAAATGACACTTACAGGGATACTTAAAAAAGAGATTTTTTGGTTTTCAATGATAGATTTCCCCAAAATCCGCATTTCATAACTTTCATCTTCCGAGTCTGTGGTCTGAAACTTTATGGAACAGGAGTCCAATGATAGTTCGGTGGAGTAAGAACCATAACTGACACCGACATTTATGCCGGCCACTTTGGAGAAGAAATATCCAAAATCAAATCCGAAATTTATTGAATTACCCTTCTTATAACTTAAAGTGGATGAGGCGGAAAACTCTTCATTGGCAATATTTGTGTTTAATGCATTCATAAATGCGCCAAAATATAACTTGTCCTTAACAGAAGATCTCCGTGAATCAGTGCCCTGAGATATTGCTACAGTTTTTAATACTGTCAGAAGAATGAGAAAAAGGAGAATAAATCTGGTATATGATGCATTATTTTTCATAATGATGGATTTTTATTACCTGTACTACTACTTATTTAACTATTACAATTCTGGAATAATCTATTTTCTCATTATTCACTGATACCTCCAACGTATAAGTCCCTGTCTGAATACCTGCAATGGGAATTTCTCTGGTAAGCTCAAAATCCGGTTTCTCAGTTTGATATTCAAGCACTTTAATTCCGGAAGAATTATAAAGACTGATAATGGTTTTTCCAAAAACTTCACAGTTTATACTTAATTCAAAGATTGTGCTTGCCGGATTAGGATAAACAGAGATTGACTTGGCACCTGTAATCGCAATTATATTTGAAGCGTTTTTACATCCATTTTTATCAGTAGTCTGGATATAGTAACTTCCTGCTTGTTTGTTTGTTACATAGAACTGCTTAGTTGCATCTGTAATTGCAGTAGTACCCTTATACCATTGGAAGGTTGCTATGGAATCTCCGGTATTATATGAAATAAGGATGTCGTTCCATTTTGCTTTTATCTTTGGAATAACTCCTGTTTTAACTTTTACTGAAGCTGAAGTACTGAAAGCGCTTTCAACTCCCGGTGAAATCACGGCAGTAATCCTGAGGTAATAAGTCTGACCGCTAATAAGCCCCGAAATTGTCTTTGTTATTTCCGATATAACACTTGTTGCTGTGGAGTCAATCTTAGTTGTAGGATTAGCAGATGTACCTCCGTAAATCCTGTACCGCAGAAAGTCTGATTCTGTGTTTGCGTTCCAGGTGAGGGTAACCAGATTATTGCACGAAGATGCACTAAACCCTGCCGGGGCTGCAGGAGAATTCGGCAATGTCTTTGTAGTTATCGTAGCTGAATTTGTGCTTGTCCCGGAGACATTATAAGCACGTATCCTGTAATAATATGTTGTGTTTGCCGTTAACCCTGTTACACTGTAATTTGTCACATTCGAGACATCCTTATCATTAAATCCTGAAACAAATGTAGTAAAGGAGCTGTTGGTCGCGACATCCAAACGGTATCCTGTCGCGGTTGCCGAACTGGTCCATTCCGCAGAAAAGCTGGTTTGTGCCATGATAGTCACTACATTGGCAGTTGGTATGCCAGGCATATACGTTAATGTAACCGGTTTAATAATATTAGAGTTGACAATACTCGTTCCTGCGGCGCTATATGAGCGAATACGATAATAGTAGTTTGTGCTCGCGGTTAACCCTGTAACACTCGTGGTAGTTACGTTACCTACATCCTTATTATTATAACCTGATAAAATTGTTGTAAACGTAGAATCAGTTGCTACGTCCAACCGATATCCGGTAGCGCCTGTTGAGCTGCTCCAGTTAGCAGTGAAGCTGGTTTGAGCAATATTGGTTGCTGCACTCGCTACAGGAGCTGCCAGCAGTAAAAACGAACTCTCAGTAGCCCACGCTCCACCGGCATAAGCCTGGTCAACAGCCTGCACACTCCAGTAATATTTCCCGGGGGCAAGTTTGTCTATTGCATATCCGTTATTTTTTAATCCTGCGTTCCCCATGGCCGGTATACGGCGGTAGCCATTGCTCGTGGATGCCATAGGGTTAAGGATATTGCGCCCTCCTGTTGTTGTTCCTACGCGAATGTTATAAGTGAGGGTGTTTTGAGGTGTTTGTGTATCACTTGCTTTATTCCAGGTAAGTATTACTTTATTTATGCTGACACCAGTTGATTGAAGATTGGTTGGCGCTGCCGGAGCGGTGTTTAAAACACTGCTGGTATTTTTATATATCAATGCATAACAATTAGAATTATATCCGGACAACAGAATATCCAGATCTCCATCGCCATCATAATCTCCCCAGGCTGCCGAACTGTTTTCCATTCCTGCTAATGTGGTACCTGTCTGCTCGGTAAATGAACCGTCGCCATTATTCCTGTAAATTTTGGAATTACCTGAGCCTGTCAATAAAATATCCATATCGCCATCATTATCATAGTCGCCCCAGGCTGCGGAACCATAACTAACTCCCTGAAGAGTGATACTTGTCTGCAGCGTAAAAGTGTTGTCACCATTGTTGCGGTATATTCTTG
The DNA here is from genome assembly GCA_026391555.1 of Bacteroidia bacterium. GTDB lineage: Bacteria > Bacteroidota > Bacteroidia > Bacteroidales > VadinHA17 > LD21. Next base: position 135,389 of record JAPLEB010000124.1, read on the forward strand.
AAGTTCCGCTACCTGTTATTAAAATATCCAGATAGCCATCGTTATCGTAATCGCCCCAGGCTGACGAACTATTACTAACTCCTGAAAGAGAGATACTTGACTGGTTGGTAAAAGTATTGTTACCATTGTTGCGGTAAATTCTTGAAGTTCCACTACCTGTTATTAAAATATCCAGATAGCCATCGTTATCATAATCACCCCAGGCAACTGAGCCTCGTTGAACTCCGCTTAAACCGCTATTAATATCAGTGAAAACGCCACTATCGTTGCGGTAAATTTTTAAAATATTACCTGAACCATCATAGCCGGTTAATAAAACATCCAGATCTCCATCGTTGTCATAATCACCCCAGGCAACAGAACTGGCATAAACTCCTGTTAAACCGGCATTTATATCAGTGAAAACACCTGAATCGTTCCTGTAAATTTTTGAAATATAATTTGAGTTGGCGACATAACCTGTTAATAAAATATCCAGATCACCATCTTTATCATAATCGCCCCATGCAACGGCACTATTTTCACCAACTCCGGTTAAGCCTGCATTAATATCATTAAAAACATTAAGATCGTTTCGGTATACTTTCGAGAAGTAACCTGAAGAACCATTCCCGGTCAATAAAATATCGAGATCGCCATCACTATCATAATCACCCCATGCAACGGAACTCTGATATACACCGGTTAAACTAATACCGGTCTCCTGGAAAACGGGTAAAAATATTTTTACTTCATTGGTTATATACTCAATTGCGCTTTTTGTCGATACGCAAACCACATAGTAGGTACCCCAGGCTGGGAAATTTGGAGTGTATGATGTTCCCGTAGCGCCTGTAATGATCTGATCATAAGGCCCCCCGCTTACTGTTGAGTATTTCCATTGACGTGAAACAGCACTTGACTCAGTGACTGTCAATGGCGATCCGTTTTGATTAATCAACAAAGACTGGTCGGCCACAGGAGCGATCGAATTTGAAAAAGCAATAGTAAAATTGCCTTCGGTTGCAAATGCCGATCCTGCAAAAGTATTGTCTATTGCCTGTACACTCCAGTAATAAGTAGCGGCAGGGAGATTTTTTATTGACCAGGTATTGGTCTGGCTTCCTTTCCTTACAATTCTCCTGTAACCATTGGTAAGAGGTTCAAGAGATGCCATTGGAGATTTCCTGTTCACAAATCCCGGGGAAGTACCTATATATAAGTTATAAGT